>DASUQB010000146.1:0-2790 GCA_036280835.1 Microbacterium sp.
ACCCAGCTGACGCAGGGAACGCTCGTGGCCCAGCTCGGGCTGTCCGACATCGCCTTCCCGCATCCCCTGTTCGCCGGCGACACGCTCTACACCGAGACGACGGTCCAATCGAAGCGGCTCTCGTCATCGCGACCCGGTCAGGGTCTCGTCACGATGCGGCACACCGGTCGCAACCAGGACGGCGTCGTGGTCGCCACGGCGACGAGGGTCGCGCTCATGTGGTGCGCGGGGGCCCATGCCGACGCGCTCGGCGGTCCTGCCGGCGCGCCGGGCGGCCCTGCCGGTGCGCACGGCACCGCGCCCGTCGAGGGGGCGTCGTCGTGATGGACTTCACCCTCGGACCCGCGCTGCTCTTCTGCCCGGCCGATCGCCCCGAGCGCTTCGCGAAGGCCCTCGAACGGGCGGATGCCGTCATCCTCGATCTGGAGGATGCCGTGGCGGCGCCGGACAAGGCCGCCGCCCGCGGCGCCCTCATGGAGTCGGACCTCGACCCCGACCGCGTGATCGTCCGGATCAACCCGCCCGGCACCGAGGAATTCGCGTCGGACCTCTCGACGCTGTCGCTGACGGACTACCGCACGGTGATGGTGGCCAAGGCCGAGGGCGTCAAGGTGCTGAAGGCGATCGACAGGCGCTTCTCGCTCATCGCCCTCTGCGAGACGGCCAGGGGAGTGGCGGCGGCGGAGAAGCTCGCCGCGAGCCCCCAGGTGACCGCGCTGATGTGGGGAGCGGAAGACCTCGTCGCGTCGCTCGGAGGAACGTCGAGCCGCAAGCCGAACGGTCGCTACCGCGACGTCGCCCGCTACGCCCGCTCCCGCGTGCTGCTGGCGGGCGGAGCGAGGGGCAAGGCGGTGATCGACGCGGTGCACCTCGACATCGCCGACACGAAGCGGCTGGCCATCGAGGCGGCGGATGCCGCGGCATCCGGGTTCGCGGCGACCGCCTGCATCCATCCCTCGCAGGTCGAGGTGATCCGAGCGGCCTACCGGCCGCCGGAAAAGGACCTGACGTGGGCGCAGTCGGTGCTCGCGGCGGCGAGGGGAGAGCGCGGGGTCTTCACGTACGGCGGGAAGATGGTCGACGAGCCCGTGCTCCGGCACGCCCGGGCGCTGCTGCGCCGCGCCGGCTCGTAGCGCTGTTCTGTTGTTCCCGGCGCCGCCGCACGGGGCTAGTCCTGCCGCTCCGTGGCCCGCAGCCCGACGATGGCGGCCGTGACCCGGCCGATGAGGTCGTACGGCACGGGCCGGGTGTGCGGGAAGACCACGGAGTCCTTCTCGGCTCTATGCGGGGCGATCTCGGTCTCGAGCGGCTCGGGCAGCGCCGGAACGGGATAGAGGCCGATGTGCTTCTTCCAGCCCGCATAGTGCAGCGCGTAGCGGCCGCCCAGCATCACCGCCGGCATCCCGTACCGGATCTTCTCGCTCGGCGCGGGCACGTTCTCGCGGATGGCGGCCCGCACCCTCGCGAGTCGCTCGGCGACCTCGGGCGGGAAACCCGCGATGTACCCGTCGATGTCCGACGAAGGCGATGCGGGGGCGGTGGGCATGCGGGAAGCCTAGAGGACGGCCCCCGCGTACGACAGGAGCCGGACGCTGTCGCGCTCGACGGCGAACCGGTGCAGCGATCCGTTGCCGAGGCGCTCGCCGGGCAGGGGCAGGCTGTCGCCGCTCGCGTGCCGGATCAGCTCGCTGATCAGGGCGCCGTGCGACACGGCGATGACGGCCACGGGCGCGGGGGCCGTGTCGCGCCGCACGTCCCGCACGACCCGGCGAATGGCACGGACGCCGCGGCGACGAAGGTCGGTGCGCGACTCCGCGCCGGGGATGGCGTCGCGGTCCCAGCCGCCGAAGCGCTCCCCGAACTCCTCCACGAGCACTCCCTCGGCTTCGCCGTACGCGCGCTCGCGAAGCTCGGGATAGAGGCGCGGAGCGCTCAGCCCGAGCTCACCGGCGATGATCTCCGCCGTCTCGCGGGCACGGGAGAGGTCGCTCGCGACGATGATCGCCGGGGGATCGGCCTCGAGATCGCGGCGGAGCGCCGCCGCGGCATCCCGTGCCTGCTCACGCCCGGTGTCGTTGAGGGGGACGTCCGTCGTGCCCTGGATGCGCCGCGCGAGGTTCCAGTCGGTCTGGCCGTGGCGCACGAGTGTCAGGAAGGTCACGCGTCGAGCCTATGTCGTCGCGGGAGGCGGCCGCTCAGCTCGGAAGCGTCTCGGCCAGGGTGCGCAGCACCTCGCTGGTGCCGGCATCCACCTTCACCGTCGCCCGGCCGTCGGCGCGCGTCTCGCCGCGGTTGACGATCACGACGGGGATCTTTCGGCGGCGCGCCCGCTCGACGAGCCGGATGCCGGAGTTGACCACGAGCGACGAGCCGGCGATCAGCAGGGCGTCGCTCGAATGCACGAGGGCCTCCGCCTCGCGGAACTTCTCGACGGGGATGTACTCGCCGAAGAAGACGACGTCGGGCTTCAGCATCCCGCCGCACACGGTGCATGCGGGGATGACGAAGCCGTCGGTGCTCTCGGGCAGCACGTCGCCGTCCGGGGCGAGGCGGATGTTCTCCGGCACGGATATCCAGGGGTTGTCCGCCTCGACGCGCGCTGCGATGTCGCGGCGGTCGAACACCTGGCCGCAGTGCGTGCAGAAGACCCGGCGCATCGTGCCGTGCAGCTCCACGACGCGGCTGCTTCCCGCGCGCAGGTGCAGGCCGTCCACGTTCTGCGTGATGACCCCGGTGGCGAGCTGGCGGGCCTCGAGTGCGGCCAGTGCCTCGTGCCCGGCATTCGGCTGC
>DASUQB010000147.1:0-3631 GCA_036280835.1 Microbacterium sp.
GCGCGACGGGTCGACGAGGTGCGCCTCGAGCTTGGTGCCTCCGAAGAGCTTCGGCGGTCCCTCGACGATGCGGATCGACCCGACGACCGCCTGCTCGAGCACCTCGGCCGGGATCGCCTTCGTGGTCTTGCCGAGCAGCACCGCGCTCTCGAGCGCATCGATGCCGGGCGGCGGGGTGAACTCGGTGATGATCGTCGGCCGGCCCGGGTCATCGCGCAGGTGCCGACGCCGCGCGACGGCGGCGAGCGCGACCGCGCCGGCCAGCAGCAGCGCGGCGAATCCCTGCGCCCACCCCCACGGCGAGGCCAGGTACGAATCGTCGAACGGGGTGAAGGTCCCGTCCTCGAACCCGATCGCGACGGTCATGGTCTCGTACGGCCCCAGCTCCCCCGCCGTCGCCGACAGCACGGCCGAGCCGGACGCGCCGCCCTCCTGCGAGATCGTGCACGTGGTCTCGGACCCCTCCGAGCCCCGGTAGCAGGCCGCATCGCCGTTCAGCGCGCCGGCGAGATCGCCCGGCACCGTGACGGTGGCCGAGACGCGGCCGAACGGCTGCGCCCAGTCGACCCCGTTCACGTCCCAGAAGAACTCGTCGGGGGCATCGCCGAAGTCGCCGGCCACGTTGCGCATCGTGTACGAGAACACATAGGTCTGCCGCCCGTGCACGAAGTCGTCGGCGCGGGAGGTGACGATGAGGTGGCCGTCCTCCGACTCCGTCTCCTCCGGCCGCGGGTTGCCCTCGCCGTCGGTGATCGACTCGAGCGTCGGGAAGGTCGGCACGCCGTTGTACGAATCCGGGATGCGCCGCTGCATGCCGCGGTTCTGGTCGAAGTCGGGGAACACCGCGACGAACGTCTCGACGACGTACAGGATGCTGGCGCCGTCGTCGTCGCGACCGAGCGTGTACTGCACGTCCATGCTCTCGAAGACGAAGTCGTTCACGCCGGCCGCCCGGAGCGGGGTGGCGACGGAGGAGTCCGCAGTGGATGCCGCGGCCGGAACGGCCCCGATCACCGGGAGGAGCACGAGCGAGATGGATGCCGCGAGCGCCATTCCGGCCCGCATCCACCGGCTCTTCACACCTACCGCACGCGCGTCGTCCCCAGGCATCCTCACGCGGCCAGCCTACGGGCGTACCCTGGTGCGATGAATGACCGCCGTCTTGCCATCGAGGCATGGGAGAGCCTCTTTCGCGCTCAGCACGAGGTGTTCGGTGACATCAGCGCCGATTTCGACGACACCACCCTCTCCCAGGCGGAATACGACGTGCTGCTCACCGTCACCCGCGCGCCCGAGATGACCGCGCGGCTGCGCGATGTGACGTCGCTCATGCTCGTCAGCCAGCCGAGCGTCTCGCGGCTCGTGGATCGGATGGTGTCGCGCGGTCTCGTCACGAAGTGCCCCGACCCCGACGACGGCCGAGGAGCGCTCGTGCGCGCCACCGAGCAGGGCGCCCGCGTCTTCCGCTCCGTGGCGACGAATCACGGCCGGCGCATCGCCGAGCGGATGTCGCGCCTCGACCACGACGAGCTGCGCACGCTGCGCGAGCTGACCGCGAAGCTGAGGACGCCTCCGCCGGAGTGCTGACCCGGTCAGCGGGCCGGGTTCGTCGCCTTGCCGTCGAGCCACAGCGTGTCGGCGGGGTCGCTGTGCGTGCCGCCCGATTGCACATGCCTGCCCGGGATCTGCGGCCCCTTGGTGATGACGTGCACGAGCGACATGGCGTGACCGCGGCCGAGTCCGTAGTCCTGGGCGAGCCACTCGACGATGGGCGTCGCCTTCGTGCCGGGGCCGAATCCCTTCGCGGTCGCCCGTTCGATGAACTGACGCGGGGTGAGACCGGTCTTCTCCTCGATGTTGTCGAGGTATGCCTGAAACGACATAGATATCCTTTCGCCCTACCGGGGGTTCGACGCCGGTCGGAACCGCGGCGTTGCATCGGTCAGCCTAGACCGGAGCACCGACGGGCTCCCGGCCCCGCTCGCGATCTGTCCTGCGATGATGAGGCATGACCATGGGCATGCGGAGCGACGTCCTCCGCCCGAGCGACACGCCTCGCGCCGACCGCGTGACGTACGTCGAGCTGTTCTTCGACCTCGTCTTCGTCTTCGCACTGACCCAGCTCTCCGCCTACCTCTATGAGAACCAGACCCCGCTCGGCGCCCTGGAGGGCGTCATCATGGTGTGCGCGCTCTGGTGGGCGTGGGTGTCGACGACCTGGGTGACGAACTGGCTCGACCCGGTGCGGCTTCCGGTGCGCGGGGCGGTCGTCGCTCTCGCGGCCGTCGCCCTCGTGATGAGCGTCGCGATCGGCGAGGCCTTCGGGGAGCGCGCGTGGACCTTCGCGATCGCGTACGTCGTGCTGCAGCTCGGCCGCACGGGCTTCATCGTCTGGGCTACCCGCCGGCACGACCCGGACATCGCGCGCGACTTCACGTGCGTTCTCGCCTGGACCGCGGCGGGGGCCGTGCTGTGGATCACGGGCGCCCTGCTACCGCTCCCCCTGCAGCTGCCGTTCTGGGGCGCCGCCCTGGCCCTGGAGCTGATCGGCACGGTGCTCGGATTCCCGATTCCCGGCTACGGACGGGCGATCATCGGCGCGTGGGACATCTCGGGCCCGCACATCGCCGAGCGCACCTCGCTGTTCGTGCTGATCGCGATCGGCGAGGGCCTGCTGGTCGCCGGCTTCGCGTTCGCCGGGACGGAGTCCTCTCCCGAGACGATCATCGCCCTCGGCACCTCGTTCGTCACGGCCGCGGCCGCCTGGTGGATCTACTTCGACCACGGCGAGCGCATCGGGTCCGAGGCGATCGAGGCCGCGGACGAGCCGGGGCGCCTCGCGCGCACCGCCTACACGTGGGTGCACCTCGCGATCATCGCCGGCATCGTGCTGATGAGCGTCGGCGACAAGGAGGCGCTCGGCCATCCGCACTCCGTGAGCTTCCCGGTCACCGTGATCATGCTCGGCGGACCGCTGCTGTTCCTGGTCGGCACGACCCTGTTCCGGCGCGTGCTCGAGCACCGCTGGGCGCGAGCGCACGTGGCCGGCATCGGCGGCATCCTCATGCTCGCGGTCGCCGCACCCCTGTTCGACGCGCTGACGCTGTCGGTCGCCGTCGCCGCGGTGCTCGTGCTGGTGGCGATCGGTGAGACCGTCGGGCGGGTGCACCGGGGCAAGCGCGCCGGCGGCTGAGGCATCCACCGGTCTTTCCGGCCGCTCCGGGCCGGGACGTCAGCACTCGATGACGTTGACCGCGAGGCCGCCCTCGCTCGTCTCCTTGTACTTCGTCGACATGTCGACCCCGGTCTGGCGCATCGTCTCGACCACCGCGTCGAGCGACACGTAGTGGGAGCCGTCGCCGCGCAGGGCGAGGCGGGCGGCGGTGACGGCGGTGGATGCCGCGATCGCATTGCGCTCGATGCACGGGATCTGCACGAGCCCGCCGATCGGGTCGCACGTGAGGCCGAGGTGGTGCTCCATGGCGATCTCGGCGGCGTTCTCGATCTGCCGGGTCGTGCCGCCCATCACGGCGGTCAGGCCGCCGGCGGCCATCGCGCAGGCCGAGCCGACCTCGGCCTGGCAGCCGCCCTCGGCCCCGGAGATCGACGCGTTCGCCTTGAACAGCGATCC
>DASUQB010000148.1:0-3459 GCA_036280835.1 Microbacterium sp.
AAATTCGGCATCACCACCGAGGCCGTCATCGCGGCCGCCCGCGAAACCCTCAAGGAGAACGCATCATGAGCACCCCCACCGCCGCCCTCGTCGCCAACGGCGTGAGCATCTGGCTGGATGACCTCTCTCGTCAGCGGATCATGACGGGCAACCTCGCCGATCTGATCGCGACCCGCAACGTCAACGGCATCACCACCAACCCGACGATCTTCGCCGGAGCCCTCGCAGACGGTGCCGCCTACGAGTCGCAGGTCAACGTGCTCGCCGGCCGCGGCGCGACCGCCGACGAGGCGATCTTCGAGATCACCACCGACGACGTGCGGGCCGCCGCCGACGTGTTCCGCCACGTCTACGACGAGACCGACGGCGTCGACGGACGCGTGTCGATCGAAGTCTCCCCCGACCTCGCGCACGACACCGACGCGACGATCGCCGAGGCCAAGAAGCTCTGGGCGACCGTCGACCGGCCGAACGTGCACATCAAGATCCCCGCCACCCTCGCCGGGCTGCCGGCGATCACCGCGGTCATCGCCGAGGGAATCAGCGTCAACGTGACGCTGATCTTCAGCCTCGAGCGCTACGCCGGCGTCATCGACGCCTACCTCACGGGTCTCGAGCAGGCCCAGGCGGCCGGCCACGACCTGTCCAAGATCCACTCGGTCGCCTCGTTCTTCGTCTCGCGCGTGGACACCGAGGTCGACAAGCGGCTGACCGAGCTCGGCGCCGAGGCGCTGAAGAGCAAGTCGGGGATCGAGAACGCGCGGCTCGCGTACGAGCTGTACGAGCGCGAGTTCGCCGGCGACCGCGCGAAGAAGCTGCTGGATGCCGGCGCGAACGTGCAGCGTCCGCTCTGGGCCTCCACCGGCGTCAAGGACCCGTCGCTTCCCGACACCCTGTACGTCACCGAGCTCGTCGCCCCCGGCACCGTCAACACGATGCCGGAGAAGACGCTCGAGGCGACCTTCGACCACGGCGTCATCGAGGGCGACAAGGTGACCAACGCCTACGGCCCGGCGCACGAGTACTTCGATGCGCTGCGCGCCGCCGGCGTGGACTTCGACGACGTCACGCACACCCTCGAGACCGAAGGCGTCGACAAGTTCATCGCGTCGTGGAAGGAACTCCAGGAGACGGTGGCCACCGCGCTCAAGGGCGGGGTGGAGGCCGCGCGATGAGCTTCGAGATCCACGTCACCGGAGCGGCCAAGGCCGCCGTCGACACCCACCTCCCCACGCTCATCACCGACCTCGTCGCCTCCGGCATCACCGCGGGCGACGGGACCCTGTGGGGACCGGAGGCCGAGGAGGAGTCCTCTAAGCGCCTCGGCTGGGTGCAGGCCGTCACGGTCTCGCGGCCCCTGGTGCCCGAGATCGAGGCGCTCCGCCTCGAGCTGGTGGGCAAGGGCATCACCCGCGTCGTGCTCGCGGGCATGGGCGGCTCCTCGCTCGCTCCCGAGGTCATCGCCCAGACGTCGGGCGTTCCGCTCGTCATCCTCGACTCGACCGCGCCGGGCCAGGTGCTCGCGGCCCTCGACGGCGACGCCGAAGGCGGCGGGCTCACCCAGACCGTGCTCGTCGTGTCGTCGAAGTCCGGTTCCACGGTCGAGACCGACTCCGCCAAGCGCGCGTTCGAGGCCGCGTTCCGCGACCTCGGCATCGACCCGCTCGAGCGCATCGTCGTCGTCACCGACCCGGGCTCCCCGCTCGACGTCGCGGCGCGCGCCGACGGCTACCGCGTGTTCAACGCCGACCCCACGGTCGGCGGTCGCTACTCCGCCCTCACCGCGTTCGGCCTCGTGCCGACGGGCCTGGCGGGCGTCGACATCGCCGAGCTGCTCGACGAAGCCGAGGCGTCGCTTCTCGAGGTCGCCATCGACAGCCCCGACAACCCCGCGCTCGTGCTCGCCGCCGCGATCGCCGGGACGTCGCCGCGCCGCGACAAGCTCGGCCTCATCACCGACGGAACGCACATCGTGGGCCTGCCCGACTGGATCGAGCAGCTCGTGGCCGAGTCGACGGGGAAGAACGGCACCGGCATCCTGCCCGTCGTGCTCCTTCCCGTCTCGCCGGAGGTCGAGAACAAGCCCGACGACCTGCAGATCGTGCGGCTGGTCGACGAGGCCAAGAAGTTCCACCTGTTCGAGCACCACGAGGGCGAGATCCTCGTCAGCGGCTCGCTCGGCGGTCAGCTCATGGTGTGGGAGTACGCGACGGCGATCGCCGGTCGCATGCTCGGCATCAACCCGTTCGACCAGCCCGACGTCGAGTCGGCGAAGATCGCGACCCGCGCACTGCTGGACGCGCGTCCCGAGCCCACTCCCCCGGCGTTCACCGTCGAGGGCGTCGAGGTGCGCGTGAGCGACCCGGAGCTCGCGGCATCCGGGACCGTCGCCGGCGTGCTCGACGCGCTCTGGCAGCGGCTGCCGGCCGACGGCTACGTCGCCATCCAGGCCTACGTGAACCGGCTCGAGCTGCCCCAGCTGCTGGGTCTGCGCGAGCTCGTCGCCGCGGACTCCGGGCGTCCCACGACGTTCGGGTGGGGCCCCCGGTTCCTGCACTCCACCGGTCAGTACCACAAGGGCGGACCCGCGCAGGGCGTGTTCCTGCAGATCCTCGAGCGCACCGACGTCGACCTCGAGATCCCCGACAGGCCCTTCACCTTCGGCCAGCTCATCGAGGCCCAGGCCGCGGGCGATGCGAAGGTGCTCGCCGAGCACGGTCGCCCGGTCGTGACCCTGACCCTCACCGATCCGCAGCTCGAAGTGCTCTCGCTCTTCGAAGCCGCCCAGTAGGAGCGCTCCGCGTACATGACCGTCCAGATCTCGCGAGGGCACAACCCGCTCCGCGACCCCGATGACCGCCGCCTGAGCCGCATCGCAGGGCCCAGCGCCCTCGTGATCTTCGGCGTCACAGGGGACCTCTCGCGCAAGAAGCTCATGCCCGCGGTCTACGACCTCGCCAACCGCGGGCTGCTTCCGCCGGGGTTCGCCCTCGTCGGCTTCGCGCGGCGCGACTGGGAGGACCAGGACTTCGCCAAGGTCGTCTACGACGCCGTGCGAGAGCACGCGCGCACGGAGTTCCGCGAGGAGACGTGGGAGCAGCTGCTTCAGGGCATCCGCTTCGTCTCGGGGGAGTTCGACAACCCGCAGTCGTTCACGAAGCTGCGGGAGACGGTCGAGAAGCTCGACGTGGAACGCGGCACGATGGGCAACCACGCCTACTACCTCTCGATCCCGCCGAAGGACTTCCCGCTCGTCGCGCGGCAGCTCCGCGATTCCGGGCTGGTCGACGACACCGCCGACGAGGACCGCTGGCGCCGCGTCGTCATCGAGAAGCCGTTCGGAAGCGACCTCGCCTCGGCGCGGGCGCTGAACGAGGCGCTCGAGGTGGCGTTCCCGGCGGACTCGATCTTCCGCATCGACCACTATCTCGGCAAGGAGACGGTGCAGAACATCCTGGC
>DASUQB010000149.1:0-5321 GCA_036280835.1 Microbacterium sp.
CACCAGCACCGGCAGCGTCGGATTCGCCCGGCGCAGCCGGAGCGCCGCCCGGATGCCCTCGTCGGTGAACGTGGGCGGGAGGCGCACGTCGAGGATGCACAGGTCCGGGGCCTCGATGGCGACCGTCTCATCCAGCGTCTCGGCATCCGGGATGGCCGCGACCACCCGGTGGCCGGCGTCTTCGAGCAGGCGGACCATGCCCTCGCGGAGGAGGACGGAGTCCTCGCAGATCAGGATGCGCACGGGACGCTCACCTCCACCTGGGTCGGGCCGCCGACGGGGCTGTCGAGCCGGAAGGTGCCGCCCGCCGCGATCACGCGATTGGAGATGCCGTCCAGCCCGCCGCCGGGGGTGACGCGCGCGCTGCCGATGCCGTTGTCCTCGACGCGGGCCCAGAGGGCGCCTCCGTCGCGCTCGCGCACCAGCACGCGCACCTCCGAGGCCCGGGAGTGCTTGGCGGCGTTCGTCAGCGATTCGGCGATCACGAAGTAGACGGCGGCTTCTGCGACGGCGCTGCACCGTCCGGTGAGGCGCACGTCGAGCAGCACGGGAATGTGCGAACGGGCGGCGAGGGCAGACAGGGCGGCATCCAGTCCTCGGTCCTCGAGCACCGATGCGTGGATGCCGCGGGCGAGCTGTCGCAGTTCCGTGATGGCGGCCTTGGTGGAGGTGTGGGCCTCGGCGATCAGGGCCTTCGCGGCGGCGGGGTCGTCGTCGACCTTCTGCTGCGCGAGTCCGAGGGTCATGCCCACCGATACGAGCCGCGGCTGGATGCCGTCGTGGAGGTCGCGCTCGATGCGGGTGCGCTCGACCTCGGCGGCCCGCACGGCGCCGGCGCGCTGGGTGCTGGATGCCTGCGCCGCCTCGGCGAAGTGCTGCTCGCGGGAGGGCACCATGATGGCGCGGGAGATGATGCCGTGCAGCACCGCGAGGCCGACGATGGCGGCGAGCGCAAGGAGGGCGATCAGCACCCCCGCGACGGGCGCCCACGCGACCGGGAGCTCGATGTCCGTGCGGCCCAGCGAGACCGCCGGGGTGTCGGCGAAGAGGGGTGCGAAGGCTCCGACGATGCCGGCGGCGGCGAGCGCCAGCGCCGCAAGGGCGGTCCAGCCGAGCGCCGTGGCGATCGCGAAGTTGGCGAACGCCCGCCACGAGGCCGGGTCGATGAGCTGCAGCCATACGGTGTGCAGGAAGCCGACGAACCCCGTCCTGTGGCTGCGGCGCGGGCGACGGGCGGGCAGCGCAACGCCGTAGAGACCCGCGATGCGGGCGGTCTCGAGCCAGCCGATGCCGAACACGGCGTAGGCGAACACGATGAGTCCGAGCGCGCCGATGCCGAGCACGGGAAGCAGTGCGAGCGAGGTGCCGAGGATCGCGACGAGGGCGCCGATCACGAGAGGCCCGACCCAGGCGAGCGCGAAGAGATGGGCGACGGCCCCCGCGAGCGGGAGCGGTCGGGCGATGGGTACGCGCTGTGGCAGCGGTGCAGTCATGGCTCCACGGTAGGGCGGACGCGCGTCCGGCGCCCCAGAGGCATCCGCATACTTTCCTTCGGGTTATCCCCCGGGGGCTCTCCCCGCGTCCGCTGTGCCGGCGACACCCGGCCGACGCGCCATCGATCCCATAACAGTCGCTCCCTCGACCGGCCCCCGACCCTAGGCTGGATCGCGGAGCACATCGACGTGCTCCGCGGAAACCCAGGGGAGTTCTGTGTCGACGACGATCATGGTCCGCGCCGAGCAGGCGGTGGGCGAGCGGCGGGTGTCCGCCACTCCCGACAGCGTGAAGAAGCTCGTCTCGGCCGGCGCAGCCGTGCTGGTCGCCTCCGGCGCAGGAGCGGGCGCGCTGCTGCCCGATGCCCAGTACGAGGCGGCCGGAGCGCGCATCGTCGCCCCGGACGAGAATCCCGACGCCGACGTCTACTTCCACGTGCGGCCTCTCGATCCGTCGGAGGTGAGCGCCCTTCCCGCCGGCAGCGTCACGCTGGGCACCGCCGACCCCTTCACCCACCCCGAGAGCGTGGCGGCAGCGAGAGACGGCGGCATCACGATGCTCGCCCTCGACCTGCTCCCGCGCATCTCGCGTGCACAATCGATGGACGTGCTGTCCAGCCAGTCCTTCGTCGCCGGGTACCGGCTCGTCACGATGGCCGCCGATGCCTTCGGCCGCATGTTCCCGATGTCGATGACCGCGGCCGGAACGCTTGCTCCCACCCGTGTGCTCGTGCTGGGCGCCGGCGTCGCCGGGCTGCAGGCCATCGCGACCGCGAAGCGGCTCGGCGCCGTCGTCTCGGCGAACGACGTGCGTGCCGCCTCGGCCGACGAGGTCCGCTCCGTCGGCGGCACCTTCATCGATCTCGACCTCGAGACCGCCGATGCCTCCGGCGGATACGCCAAGGCACTCGGCGAAGACCGCGCGCGACGCCAGCAGGAGCTGCTCACCCCGCACCTCGTGGCATCCGACATCGTCATCACCACCGCGGCGGTTCCCGGCCGGGCCGCCCCGCGGCTCGTCACCGCCGCCATGCTCGCCGGCATGCGTCCGGGGTCGGTCCTGGTCGACCTCGCCGCCGAATCCGGCGGGAACGTCGAGGGGTCCGTCCCCGGCGAGCGTCGGGCGGTCGAAGTGAACGGCGGCACGGCGACCCTGATCGGCGCGCGCAACATCCACTCCGACCTGCCGGTCGACGCCTCCAAGCTGCTCGGCATGAACTACGCCAACTTCCTCGTGCCGCTGCTGCGCGAGGGCACCCTCGCGCTCGACTTCGACGACGAGCTCGTCGCCGGCTGCGCCCTCACCCACGAGGGCGCGGTCACCCACACCCGTATCGCAGAACTCCTGGAAGGAGCGGCCCGCTGATGGACGCGTTCGCCCTCATCACGATCACCGTGCTTGCGATCTTCCTCGGCTTCGAGGTCGTCTCGAAGGTCTCGAGCACTCTGCACACCCCACTGATGTCCGAGGCGAATGCCATTCACGGCATCATCCTGCTCGGCGCCATCATGGTCGCGGGGCAGGCCGACGAGCCCGTCACCCTGACCCTCTCCATCATCGCGGTGCTGCTGGCGACCATGAACGTGGTGGGCGGCTTCGTGGTCACCGACCGGATGCTGGTGATGTTCTCGGGCGGTCGTCGCCCGAAGGGCAGGTCGGTGGATGCCGCGAACGGCATACAAGATGCCCCGAGCGTGAAGGAGGCGGCGAAGTGAAGCTGCTCAGCCCCGAGGTCGTCACCGCGGTCTACCTGATCGCCGCGGTGCTCTTCATCCTCGCGCTCAAGGGCCTGAGCAACCCGCGCTCCGCGCGCCGCGCCAACCTGCTCGGCGCCGCGGGCGCCGCGGTCGCCGTGCTCGCCTACGTCTTCAGCACCACGCTGAACAACATCGGCTGGATCGCGCTCGCCGTCGTGATCGGATCCGTCGTCGCCGTGGTCGCCTCGCGCCGCGTGCAGATGACCCAGATGCCCCAGCTCGTCGCCGCCTTCAACGGCGTCGGCGGCGGTGCCGCCGCCCTCGTCGCGGTGGTCGAGGTCACGCACAGCGAGAGCGCCTGGACCCTCGGAGTGGTCGCCGTCACAACCCTCATCGGCGGCGTATCCCTCACCGGATCATTCGTCACCTTCGGCAAGCTGCAGGGCGTGATCACCACGCGGGCCGTGGTCTTCCCCGGGCTCCGCGTGCTGCTCGTGCTCTCCCTCGTCGGCGCGATCGCCCTCGGCGTCGGGCTCGCGCTGACGGGCGAGATCCTCTTCGCGTACGCCCTGCTCGCGGTCGGCATGCTGCTGGGCGTGCTGCTCGTGCTGCCGATCGGCGGCGCCGATGTGCCCATCGTGATCTCGCTGCTCAACGCGTTCACCGGCCTCGCGGTCGCGGCATCCGGTCTCGTGCTCGGCAACGTGCTGCTGCTCATCGCGGGCACGCTCGTCGGTGCCAGCGGAACGATCCTCACGATGGCGATGGCCAAGGCCATGGGCCGCACCGTCACCGGCATCGTCTTCGGCGCCTTCACCGCCGTGGCGTCCGGGGCGCAGGGCGCGGCCGATGACCGCCCCATCCGGACGATGGACGCCGACGACGTCGCGATCCTGCTCGAGTACGCGCAGAGCATCGTGATCGTGCCGGGATACGGGCTCGCGGTCGCCCAGGCCCATCACGCGGCCGCCGAACTCGCGGAGCTGCTGCGGGACCGGGGCGCGGATGTCGTGTTCGGCATCCACCCCGTCGCCGGCCGGATGCCCGGTCACATGAACGTGCTGCTCGCCGAGGCCAACGTGCCCTACGAGGCGCTCGTCGAGATGGACGAGGTGAACGGCCGCTTCAAGGCCACCGACCTCGTGCTGGTCATCGGCGCCAACGACGTCGTGAATCCCGCGGCGAAGACCTCCCCCGGCTCCCCGATCTACGGAATGCCGATCCTGGAGGTCGCCGACGCCCGGCAGATCGTGTTCCTCAAGCGCAGCCTCAACCCCGGCTTCGCGGGCATCGAGAACGAGCTCTTCTTCGATCCCAAGGTCGCGATCGTGCTCGGCGACGCCAAGGCGACGCTCTCGAAGGTGCTCGCCGGGGTCAAGGCGCCCGCCTGAGCCAATGTCCGAGCCGCGCTGCCGCATCCCTCGTCGGGCGGTGCACAGTGCAGGACGACGTCGAGACGGATGCCGGCCGGCAGCTCTTCCGGATGCCGATGACCCAGGTCTGGGTGCGCGACGGGTCCCGCTGGCTCTGCCTCGCCGGGCATGCCGGACCGAGGCTGACGTCATGAACGCGGGCCACTAGCTCAGGACCCCCGGAGAGTCAAGGGTGTGAGAACGAACCGCCGTTCTCGCACACTGAGGAAATGAACACGCCACCCGCTCCGTCCGCGACCCTGCCGGACCTGGTCTGCTTCTCGCATCTTCGCTGGGACTTCGTGTACCAGCGGCCGCAGCACCTGATGAGCAGGTTCGCGCGCGAGCGGCGGGTGTTCTACATCGAGGAGCCTGTCTTCGAGAACGCGGCGACATCCTCGCTCCGCGTCACGCCCCGGGTGGACGGCGTCGAGGTCATCGTGCCGGTGCTTCCGGAGGAGCTCTCCGACCGGGAGGTGATCATGATCCAGAGGTCGCTCATCGCCGACTTCCTCGATGCGCACACCGACCGCCCCACCTTCTGGTTCCAGACGCCGATGGCATTCTCGTTCGCCCCCACCGATCGCGCGGGCGTCGTGATCTACGACTGCATGGACGAGCTCAGCGGCTTCAAGGATGCACCGCCCGCCCTGGCCTTCAACGAGAAGCAGCTCCTGGCGCGGTCCGACCTGGTGTTCACCGGCGGCCGGGCCCTCTA
>DASUQB010000150.1:0-3015 GCA_036280835.1 Microbacterium sp.
CATCCTCAGCCCCCACACCATCCATCGCCACGTGGCGAACATCCGCACCAAGCTCAGACTCCCGTCGCGTGCGGCCGCCGCCGCCTACGCCGCGCGGTCCGGACTGCTCTGACGTTCGCGACGGGCCGCACGCCCAGGGACAAGGACACCGGCCGCGACGAACGCCGCCGCGACGTCGGCGGCGTCGGCGTCTGCGAGTCCCGATGCCGTCAACGTCCGCCACGTCGGGAAGTCGACGGCAAGGCGGAGGGCGGCAACCAGGCGCCCTCGACGGCGGCCGCGTACGGCGCGGCCGCCGGCAAGGATCTCGACGGCACGCTCCAGCAGCGGAAACCACGTCTCACCCATGACCGATCCGAGCGCCTCGACGAGCGGGGCGTCACGGTAGGCGGTGCTCCACATGGCCTGCGTCTGCCGGTAGTAGGCATATAGCTCGCCGAGCGCGATGCGGAGGCGCTGGTCGGGGTCCCTGACGCCAATCCACGCTTCGACGTCCGGGGGCGGGTGCAGCTCGATCCAGTGCGACGTGCACGCCACGACCATGTCCGCCTCGGTCGCGAAGTGCTTGTAGACGGTCATGCGATTCACGCCCGCGCGCCGTGCGACCTCCGTCACCGTCGTCCGCGACGCTCCGACCGATTCGTGCAGCTCGACCAGCGCGTCGACGATCCGCGCGCGGGTCTGCTCCTGCCTGAGCGCTCGGTCCTTGAGCTCGTACTTGCGTCTGGTTGCCGCCATTTCAACCATCATAGTGCTAACCGAACTGACAACGGGGGCTCGGTCCGGCATATTCACACATCACGCTGCCACCTCAAATGCGAAGGAGCGTCCGATGTACACCGTCCAGACCCGAGAACTCGACCTCATGTCCGCCCACCACCGCGATCACGCCGACAACGTCGTGCGCGCCGCGTGGCCGGTCCATCGCGGCACCGGCGCCCGCAGCACCGCCGCCGTCCTGTTCGAGCTCGGCCGTGGCATGCGCCTCGGCACCCACACCGACAGCGCCGAGGAGGTCCTCGTCGTCCTCGAGGGCGAGGTGGAGATCGTCGTCGGAGACGAGCGCCGCCGCGCCGGGGCGGGGTCGATCGCGGTCGTCCCCGCCGAGATCCCCCATGACGTCGTCGGGGCCGGCGACGCGCCGGCGCGCGTCATCGGCGTCTTCTCCTCCAGCACGATCGTCAGTGTCTTCGACGACGAGTGGGTCCCCTACGGCACGCGAGTGCTGGGCACGCCACCGCCCGCCGAGCTCGCCCCCTGATCCATCACCTTCCCGAGACCTTCAAAAGGACAGCGATCCCATGCATCTCGACTACCGCTTCCAGGCCCGCTTCACCGACTCGATCCAGATCGGGCCCGTCGACGGAGGCATCCGCGTCGACAACTACTTCGACGGCCGCATGACCGAAGGCGCACTCACCGGCGCCCGGGTGCGCGGTGTCGACCAGGTCCGCGTCCGCGCCGACGGCAGCGTCGTCCTGGACATCCGCGAGACGATCGAGACCGAGCAGGGCCCGATCTCCGCCGATGTCCGCGGTTACGCCCTCCCGGACGCCGATGCCCCGCACCGGCATCGGATCACCGGCTTCGCGCTCTTCTCGACGGCCGTGCCCGGCTACGCCGACTACAACACCGCGGTCGTGGCCATCGACGGCAGCGTGGACATGGCCACCGGCACGATCGACGTCGCAGGCCGCGCCATCGCCCCGGCCGGCCAGGGGATGCGCCACGCCATCTCCGCCTGACGAGTTCGTCATCGTGACGGCGGAGCCCCGTTCCGCGCGCGGAGGCGGCGGCGCAGAACTCGATCGAGTCCGAGCGGAGCGCTGCCGCACTCCGGCGCGTGAGCCGGGCGCGGCGCTCTCCGATCGCCCGGCGCGGGCCTCCGTGCGGGCGCAGACCGAAGGGGCGCACTAGGCGTCGTGGTTCGGCACCACGAGGACGGGCTTACGACCATCCTGCACAGCAATTCTCGAGACGCTTGCGTGCAGCAGGGCTTCGAGCCTGCCGAGGTCGCGGTGCCCGAGAACGACCAGATCGGCGTCGCGTTCCTCCGCCACGTCGAGGAGCCCCGCCGCGACCGCGGAGGACCCGGTGCCCACGCGGGTCTCCGCCTCGGCCTCGAGGCCCGCCCTGCGCGCCCGCGCCACCCCGTCCTGCGCGGTCGATCGCGCGAGCCGCTCGAAGTCGGCCTCTTCCGCGGCCGTGGGAACGACCAGGGCGTCCGGCGGCACCATCGCGCCGGCCGGAGGCAGCGGGATGGCGGCCACATGTACCACCACGGCCGTCGAGCCCTTGAATCTTGCGGCCGCGAAGTCGACCGCGCGCCTCGCCGAGGGCGAGCCGTCGTAGCCGACGACGAGTCGCAGGACCGACATCGGCGAATCGGTCGGGTCGCGAGCTCCATCACGTTCGGTCGATGCGTGCGTGTCGGACATGCGACCAGCGTGTCATCGAAGCGGGCGCCTTGACATGGAGCTGAGCCTCTATGGATCGCGGTTACGGCTACTACCGGGCGCCCCGCGACGTCGCGGATGCCGCGCGACATCCGCCTCATGACCGTCGACGGCCGCGCCCCGACCGGGACCCGGGCCGTAAGGCTACGGACGTTCCCCGTCCCGGCCGGCGGCCGTGGGGAATGACCGCCACATGCGGTCGAGCGCGGTGCCGTCGATGGCGGCCACGAGACGGGGGCGCGGGCCATGCGCGCCCTGACGATCGAACCGGGTGTCGCAGGCAGCGATCGCTTGCGCGAGGTCGCGGAACCCCACCGGGACGAGGGGTCGGTGCTCGTGGCCGCGCTGGCCCTCGGCATCTGCGGCACGGATCGCGAGATCGTCTCAGGATCGTACGGCGAGGCACCTCCCGGACAGCCTCACCTCGTGCTGGGACATGAATCCCTCGGTCGGGTGTTGGAGGCGCCGGATGGGGGGGGACCTGTCGCCGGGCGATCAGGTGGTCGGGATCGTGCGGCGGCCCGATCCGGTCCCGTGCGCCAACTGCGCGGTCGGCGAG
>DASUQB010000151.1:0-4958 GCA_036280835.1 Microbacterium sp.
ATGAGCGCCTCCCAGGCGCTCGCGGGAATGGGCACCCCGGCGAGCTGCTCGATGACCGCCGCGACGCCGTCGATGCCCTCGAGCGGACGCGCCAGGTGCTGCCAGTCGGGAAGGAACCGGGCGAAGGCCTCGGGCGAGACCGGCTCGACGCTGCCGCGGAGGGCTGCCAGGGAGCGCATCCGGAGGCGGCGAAGCACCTCGGTGTCGCACCACTCGGCTTCCTCGCGGTCGGTCGCAGACCGTGTCTCGCCCCCAGTCTCCGACTCGCCTCCGGCGCCTGAGCCGCTCCCGGTCCCTGAGCCGCTCCCGGTCCCCGAGCCGCTCCCGGTCCCCGAGCCTGTCGAGGGGGGCAGGAAGAACCCGCTCGTCAGCCGCCCCTGACCCTCGAGGCGCTGCAGCGTGTGCCGGGCGACGGCGGTGCCGACGCCGAGCCAGCCGGCCAGGGCGGCGACGGTGAAGGGGCCGTGGGTGCGCGCGTAGCGCGCGACGAGGTCGCCGAGCGGATCGGGCATCGGCTCGAGGAAGGCATGGGGGATGCCGACGGGCAGGGCGACCCCGAGGGCGTCGCGGAGCCGTCCGGCGTCCTCGATCGCCGCGACGCGACCGCCGCCGGCGAAGGTGACGCGGATGGCGCGACGGTCGTCCACGAGCGTGTCGAGGTGCGCAGACGCCTCCGCGACGTCGGCGCTCGGCGCGGTGGCGGCCGTGCCCCTGCTGCTCGCAAGCCCCGGATCTCCGTACTCGACGTCGGTCTCCGCGTTCTCGACGTCGGTCTCCCCGCTCTCGGCGTCGATCTCTCGGGTCTCTGAGCGTGTCGGAAAGCTGACGTCCGGCGCCGCATCGACAGGATCGGCGAGCGGGGGATCGGCGAGAGCGGCGGGGGAATCGGCGAGCGCGGCCGGCAGGAGGCGGGCCGCGACCTCGGCGGCGTCGAGCGGACCGAGCATGCGCAGCAGGTCGGCGACGCCCTCGACCCCCTTCACGCGGCGGTCGGGGTCCAGTCGCTGCACCTCGGCTTCGAACTGCGCGATCACGTCGGGATCGAGCAGCTCGCGCATCTCGACGCGTCCGAGCAGTTCGCTCAGGAGGGCGGGGTCTACCGACAGTGCGGCTGCCCGGCGCTCGGCGAGCGGGGAATCCCCCTCGTACATGAACGCGCCGACATATCCGAAGAGCAGGTCGCGGGCGAACGGCGACGGCTGGCTGGTCTGGGTCTCGACCAGGCGGATGCGCCGCTCGGCGATCCCGCGGGTGATCCGCAGCAGCGCCGGCAGGTCGTAGACGTCCTGCAGCACCTCGCGCAGCGTCTCGAGGATGATCGGGAACGTCGGATGCCGGCGGGCGACCTCGAGCAGCTGCGCCGACCGCTGCCGCTGCTGCCACAGCGGGCTGCGCTTGTTGGGGTTCACCCGCGGCATGAGCAGGGCCCGCGCCGCGCACTCCCGGAACCGCGAGGCGAAGAGCGCCGACCCGCCGACCTCGTCGGTGACGATCTGCTCGAGCTCGTCGGCCTCGAACACGAACAGCTCGGCGCCCGGCGGCTCGGCCGCGGCATCCGGCACTCGCGCGATGATGCCGTCGTCGCTGGCGACCGCCGACCCCTCGACCCCGAGCCGTTCCCGTATGCGGGCGTTCACGGCCAGCGCCCACGGCGAATGCACACTCATGCCGTATGGGGAATGCAGGATGACGCGCCAGTCGCCGACCTCGTCGCGGGATCGTTCGACGGTCAGCGTGCGGTCGGTCGGGAGCGTCCCCGTCGCCTCGCGCTGTTCGCTCAGGTAGGCGAGCAGGTTGTCGGAGGCCCGCTCGTCGAGTCCCGCTTCGCGCAGGCGATCCTCGGCCTTCTCCCGTGTCGCCGTGGAGACGTCGCGGGAGAACCTGCCCAGAGCCTCGCCCAGCTCGGCCGGGCGGCCGAGGCCGTCACCGTGCCAGAAGGGCAGCTTGCCCGGCTGGCCGTACGCCGGCAGCACGTTGACGCGGTCGTGCGTGATCTCGACGATGCGCCAGCTGGTGGTGCCGAGGGTGAACACGTCGTTGATCCGCGACTCGTAGACCATCTCCTCGTCGAGCTCGCCGACGCGCGCGTTGCGGGTCTCGCCGGCCACGAAGACACCGAACAGTCCGCGGTCGGGGATGGTCCCGCCGCTCGTGACGGCCAGCCGCTGGGCGCCGGGGCGCCCGGTGATCGTGCCCTGGTCGCGGTCCCAGATCACCCGGGGGCGCAGTTCGGCGAACTCATCGGACGGGTACCGGCCGGCCAGCAGGTCGAGCGTCGCCTCGTATGCGCTGCGGGGAAGAGTGCGGAAGGGGGCGCTCCGTTTGATCGTCTCGAACCAGTCCTCCACGTCGATCGCGCCGAGCGCGGATGCCGCGACCGTCTGCTGCGCGAGGATGTCGAGCGGGTTCTGCGGCACCGAGATCGCCTCGATCTGACCGGCCAGCATCCGCTCGGTGACGATCGCCGTGTGCAGCACGTCGCCGCGATGCTTGGGGAAGAGCGCGGCTCGGCTGACCTCGCCCACCTGGTGGCCCGCACGGCCGACGCGCTGCAGCCCGCTCGCCGCGCTGGGGGGCGCCTCGACCTGGATGACGAGGTCGACGGCGCCCATGTCGATGCCGAGCTCGAGGCTGCTCGTGGCGACGACGCAGCGAAGAACGCCGGACTTCAGTTCGTCCTCGACCTGGGCGCGCTGCTCCTTCGAGACCGAGCCGTGGTGGGCCTTCGCGAGCACGGGGTCCGCGCCGGCGTTCACGCCGGCCTGGGCCATCATGGCCGCGGGCATCTTGGACGCGGCGGTGCCGTCATCGAGACCCATCCGCTCCGCGTAGATTTCGTTGAGCCGGCCCGTCAGCCGTTCGGCGAGGCGCCGCGAGTTGGAGAACACGATCGTGGAGCGATGCGCGACGATGCGATCCACGATCGCCTCTTCGACGTGCGGCCAGATCGAGCCGGTCACTTCGGTGCTCTCCGGCCGCGGGGCATCGGAGGCGAACCAGTCGTCGGAGGCCGCATCGCCAGACGGCGAGGCGGGCTCGGCGCCCGCGGGGGGCGGCGGGTTGAGCATGTCGTCGACCGGCACGACCACCTTGAGGTCGAAGGCCTTGGTGGAGCGCGGCGCCACGATCTCGACCGGCGCGGAGCCGCCGAGGAAGCGCGCGACCTCGTCGATCGGCCGGACCGTCGCGGAGAGGCCGATGCGCTGTGCCGGCTTCTCGAGGATCGCGTCGAGGCGCTCGAGGCTCACCGCGAGGTGGGCGCCGCGCTTGGTGGCGGCGACGGCGTGCACCTCGTCGACGATGACGGTGTGCACGCCCTTGAGCGTCTCGCCCGCCTGACTCGTCAGCATCAGGTACAGCGACTCGGGCGTGGTGATCAGGATGTCGGGCGGGTGCTGCACGAGCTGCCGGCGCTCGGATGACGTCGTGTCTCCGGAACGGACCCCGACGCTGACCATCGGCGACTCGATGCCCAGCCGGCGGGCCGCCTGGGCGATGCCGACGAGTGGCGCGCGCAGGTTGCGCTCGACGTCGACGCCGAGCGCCTTGAGGGGGGAGACGTACAGGATGCTCGTGCGCTCGGGCTCCCGCTCGATGCGCTTGCGCCCACGCCGGGCCGGTTCTGCCTGCGGCGGGGCCGCGGCATCCTTCTCGTGGAAGACCCGGTCGATCGCCCAGAGGAAGGCCGACAGGGTCTTGCCCGACCCGGTCGGCGCGACGACGAGCGCGTGCTTGCCGTGGGAGATCGCCTCCCAGGCGCCGATCTGCGCGGGTGTCGGGCTGGCGAACGCGCCGCGGAACCACTCCCGCGTCGCGGGACCGAACCGCTCGAGCACATCGGCCATCCCTCCATCTTCGCCCCTGCCACCGACAATCGGGCGGGCTTGCGCTCCGCCCGTCTGCGGAGAAGGCGTCCGCCGTGCGGGGGATGCCCGCCGGCCGGCGTCCTCGTAGCGTCGAAGCATGGACGAGAGCGACACGAGCGGGAAGAGCGAACCGACCGACCAGTCCTACACGTGGCTGGCCAGCGGTATCGGGATCGGCATGGCGCTCGGCGCCGGCGTCGGGATCGCGCTGGGCAACCTCGCGCTCGGGATCGGCATCGGGCTCGCCGTCGGAGTCGCGATCGGTGTCGCGGCCGATTCTTCGCGAAACCAGAAGGCGAAGGGCGATGGTTCGGCGGCATCCGGTGACGGCGGATCGGCCCCCGCCGCCGACCCTCACCCCGGACAACAGGCCCCGGAGAGCGGAGACGCTGGGGGCGGCTCCGACGGGGGTGCTGGCGGCGGCGACTGACCGGGGCTGCATCGAGCCCGGCCCTCGCGAGCCCGTCACGACACCTCCGCGAGCGTCCCGTCCGCCGACAGCTCCAGCCGCAGGTCGAGCCCCAGCCGCGCCAGGAAGACATCGTCGTGGCTGACGACGAGCACGGCCCCGCGGTACGCCGCGAGCGCCTCGACCAGGCGATCGACGGTGTCGATGTCGAGGTTGTTCGTCGGCTCGTCGAGGACGAGCAGCTGCGGTGGGGGATCGGCGAGCAGCAGCCGGGCCAGCGCGACACGGAAGCGCTCGCCGCCCGACAGCGTTCCGACCGGCCGCTCCACCGCGTCGCCCCGGATGAGGACGCGCGCCAGCCGGTTGCGGAGGTCGCGGTCGGGCACCGTGATCGCGGTCGCCCGCACGTTCTCCATCACCGAGGCACCGTCGACGAGCCCGTCCACACGCTGGGGGAGGTACGCGATGCGGTCGGTGTGCGCAACACAGTGCAGGAGATCCGTGAGCAGATGTCCTCGTGCACCCGCTTCCTCGCCCGCCGCCGAAGGATCTCCTGCGCGGTGCACGTCGGACCCGGCGATTCCGTCCGAACCGGAAACCCAGCCACCCCCGGAGCGACCCTTGACCAGCCTCTCGAGCAGCGTCGTCTTCCCGACACCGTTCGGCCCGACGATGGCCACGCG
>DASUQB010000152.1:0-9379 GCA_036280835.1 Microbacterium sp.
TGGTACGCGTGGAAGAGCGCACGCTGCACCGACGGCGCGATCATGGCGGCATCGACCGATGCGGGCGCGGTCCGCGCCGGCAGCCGCTCTTCGGCTGCGCGGGCGATCGCCGCGGCGTCCGCGCCCACGCGGGCCACGGCATCCTTCGCGGGCTCCTCCTGCACCATGACCTGCAGCACGTGGAGGGCATCGAGCTCGCGCTGCCCGCGCTCGAGCGCGAACCGGCCGGCGTTCTGGAGGATGCCCTGGGTGCGCGCGCTGAGGAAACGGCTCAGGTCGATCGAGCGCGACTGACGCACCTGCTCGCCCTGCAGATAGCGGGCGAGGAACTCGTCGAACGCGCTGGAACCGTCGTTGTTTTCGCCGTTGCTCGGCGTGAAGTTCTCGGGCACAAAGCCTCCTGAATCAAACTTGAGTGCTGCTTGCTCAAGTTTCAACGCCTGTGCGGCGGAGGTATTCCCGGATGCTGCAGCCCGATTTCGCCGCTAGTCGCGGCCTCCGGGCGGCCCGACGATCAGCAGCCCCACGAAGAGCGCGATCACGGCGACAACGAGGAGCAGGGCCAGCACCCACGGGCGTCGCAGCAGCGCGCGCGTGAGGCGGTCGTGCCACGCGCGATCCCGCGGGTCATCGGTCTCCGCCAGGCGCCATGCGCCGTCGAGGCGCCCCGTGCGGTGCAGCCACAGCTCGGTCGGGATCGTGGCGTACGGCACGATCGCGCTCGCGATGGCCAGCACCGAGGGCCCGGCCGACCAGCGCTGGTTCTTGGCGACGAGCACCGCGGTGGCCGCGTAGGAGAGGAAGACGAATCCGTGGATGCCTCCGCCCACCGACACGGCGGCCTCGAGGCCCGCCGTCGCGCGCAGTATCAGCCCCCCGATCAAGAGCGTCCACGAGATCGCCTCGGCGACGGCGAGCACTCGGAACAGATTCAGTGGGGTGCGGAACACGACACTCCTCGGGTGGGGGCGGAGGCTTCCAGCCTAGGCGGGGCGATGCGGCATTCCCGATCTAGGCTGGGTGCGTGCGGGAGTTCATCGGCGGTGTCGCGACGCTGCTGCGGGGGTTCGCCTACTGGCGACGGCGACCGGGGCTGATGGCACTCGGCCTCATCCCGGCCGCCATCGTGGCGCTCGTCCTCGTGGCCGGTCTCGTCGCGTGGGGCTTCGCCCTCCCCGGCGTCACCGAGGCGATCACCCCGTTCGCGAACGGCTGGCCGGGGCTCTGGCGCGACGTCGTCCGCTCGGCGATCGGCACGGCGATGTTCGGCGCAGCGCTCGTGATGGTGGCCGTGACGTTCACCGCACTGACCCTCATCGTCGGCGAGCCCTTCTACGAACGCATCTGGCGCGCTGTGGAGCTGGATCTGGGCCAGGCGGTCCCCGATGAGGACTACGGGTTCTGGCGCTCCGTGGGCGACGGGCTCTCGCTGGTCGCCCGCGGCGCCGGGATCGCCGTGGTGGCGGGACTGCTCGGCCTCATCCCCGTCATCGGCGGCGTGCTCGGCACGATCTTCGGCGTCGCCTTCACCGGCTGGCTGCTGGCCGACGAGCTCTCATCGCGCGCGCTGGCGGCGCGCGGACTCGACCGCGGGGCGCGTGCCGCACTCCGCCGGGGCAACCGCGCCCGCGTCCTGGGGTTCGGCGTGGCCACGCAACTGTGCTTCCTCGTCCCGCTGGGCGCCGTCGCCACGATGCCGGCGGCGGTCGCGGGGTCGACCGGCCTCGCCAAGGAACTGATCGATCGCCGCCCCCTCTCGCCTCCCCCCGCCGGCTGACCTGTCCCGTCCGGGAGGGCTGCAGATGTCGGCGCCCGTCCGTAACGTGGAGCGCAGGGCATCCCACCCGGGATGCGGAATCGGGAAGGAACCCTCATGGACTGGAAGATCGAGCTCATCTTCGTGCCGGTGACCGACGTCGATCGCTCCAAGGAGTTCTACGAGAGGATCGGCTTCCACGCCGACCACGATCAGGTGCCGTTCGACGGCTTGCGCTTCGTGCAGATGACGCCCCCCGGCTCGGCCTGCTCGATCGCGTTCGGGAACGGACTGGGCATCGACCTAGAGCCGGGGCAGCAGAACACCATCCAGGTGGTCGTGCCGAACGCCGACGACGCGCTCGAGCATCTGCGCTCCCTCGACGTGGAGGCGGACGGGGTCGACGAGCAGGCCTGGGGCCGCTTCGTCACCTTCGCCGACCCCGACGGCAACAGGTGGACCCTGCAGGAGCTGCCGCAGTACGGGGTGTGACGGCGGGTACGGGCTCACGGACCGATCGCGGCCGGCTTTCATGGATGGCGCGGGCGCAGGTGGCCCTAGCGTCGGGTGAGCCCCAGCGCGTCCGCCGCGGACCGTACGAAGTCGAGGTAGCCCTGCACGTCATCGCCGGGGGTGATCGCGCGCAGCACGAGCTCATCGAGGGCGGCCGTGTACGCCGCAACGCCGGGCCGGATCGCCGTTGCGGCAGAGGCGTCGTCGGCGGTGTCGTCCGGCTGAGGCAGCACGGTGTCGAACGGGCCGATGCCGAGGCGAGCGAAGTTCGCAGCGTACTTCGGGGCAGAGGCGTAGCCGGCGACCTCGGACTCCAGGCGACCGCGCGCCGCCGCATCCATCACCGTGCGGGCGTACGCGACCACCCGCGTCGCACGCCCACCGGCCCACGCGCGGTGCTCCGCGGCCTGCTGAGCCGCGACGCCGGGGGTCACCCAGTTCAGCAGCACCCCGTCGGCGTCCCGGGCCGCGAGCTGCCGCATCTTGGGGCCGAGCGCCCCGACGAGCACGGCGGTGCCGGTGCTCTCGCGCAGGAGCCCGACGCCCTCGCGGACGAGATCGAGCGCGCCCTGGGAGACGGCCCCCGAGCCGATGCCGACCGACACGCGATCGCGCGGAAGCGCGGCGGCGCGGATGGCATCGACGATCGCACCGGCGGGCCGGCGATCGAGCGGGATCACGCCCGTCGCCAGCGCGAGCCGGTCCGTGGCGCCCGCCGCGGCGCCGAGCGCCGCGATCGAGTCGCCCCGCGGCGTGTCGTTCACCCAGAGCCCGTGGAAGCCCGCGTCCTCGACGGCCGCGGCGATGCGGGCGATCGCCTCGGGACCGAGCGCCCCCGCGACCCCGATCGACACGACCCCCGAGCGGCTCATGAGTGCAGCATCCCTCGCAGCGTCTGGATGGTGTCGGCATCCTCGGGTCGCTTGTCGTCGCGGTACGCCTTGACCCGCGCGAAGCGCAGCGCGATGCCGCCGGGATAGCGCGGGGAGCGCTGCACCCCGTCGATCGCGATCTCCACGACGGTCACCGGCCGCACGCGCACGGTGTAGTCATCGCGTCCCGTCTCGATCGTCGGGAAGTAGTCGGTCTGCCACGCGAGCATGGCGTCGGTCATGCCTTTGAAGGTCTTGCCCACCATCACGAATTCGCCCGGATCGCCGAATTCTCCGACAGGGTCGAGCGCGCCGAGATGGATGTTGGACAGCATGCCCGAGCGGCGTCCGGAGCCCTTCTCCACGGCGAGCACCACGAGGTCGAACGTGTGCACCGGCTTGACCTTCATCCAGCTCGCGCCCCGGCGGCCCGCAGCGTAGGGGGATTCGATCCCCTTCACGACCACGCCCTCGTGCCCCGCCGCTATGGCCTCCTGGCTGATCCGCTCGGCCGCCTCCGGGTCGGCGGTGACCGCACCCGGTACGCGATGCTCCGGCGCGACGCGCTCGAGCTCGGCCAGCCGCACCGAGAGCGGTTCGTCGATCAGGTCGCGCCCGTCGAGGTGCAGCACGTCGAAGAACCACGGACGCAGCGCGATCGCCCGCGCGGCATCGGCGCCGAACCGCGACATCGTGTCCTGAAAGGCGCGGGGCGCGTCGTTCTCGTCGAGCGCGAGCGTCTCGCCATCGAGCACGATGTCGTGCACGGGCATCCGCTTCGCCACCTCGACGATCTCGGGCAGCCGGTGCGTGATGTCGGCGAGGTTGCGCGTGAAGATGCGCACGTCATCGCCCGAGCGGTGCACCTGGATGCGGGCGCCGTCGAGCTTGTACTCGACCGAAGCTGTGCCGAGCGAGTCGACAGCCTCGGCCGCCGTGGCGGCCGTGCTCGCGAGCATCGGCAGGATCGCCCGCCCCACCACCAGCCCGGTGGACGCCAGCTCCTCCTCTGTGCCCGAGAGCGCAGTCCGCGCCGTGTCGCCGAGGTCGCCCGACAGCATGGCGGAGCGGCGGACCATCTCGAGCGGTCGCCCGGACGCCTTGGCGACGGCATCCGTCACCACCCCCTCCAGCGCGCCGGTGCGCACCTCCCCCAGCAGCGCCCCGCGCAGGAATGCCTGCTCGCGCGCGGTCGCCCGGCTGACAAGGCCGCGCAGAGCCGTGGCCCGCGTCTCCCTCGACCCCGCACCGGCTGCCCCGGCCAGCGCGTCGAGAGCACCGTCCACTTCGGCGACCGTCAGGCTGGGCTCGGCCGCCGGAGCCCCGGACGCCGCCGAAAGCGCCCGCCACCCCACGCCGACGCGTCCCTGCCGCGGCTTGCCGAGGAGGAGGCCGATCCCGGGCGCGATCTCGTCGGCCTCCATCCGGCCGAGCAGGTCGGCCAGGGCCTGCACCTTCGCCAGCCGCGATCGCGTCGCCGCCACGGCATCCGAGGTCTCCGCGAGGTCATCGAGCAGCATCCGGCCAGTCTGCCACCGGCACCCGACACGCGGTCGGCTTCGCGGAAGGCCTTGCGCGTCCGGGGCGCGGGGTTAGAATCGCTGGACCCGAACGGCTTCCTCGGAAGGCGCTCGGAGTTTCACATCGAGGCGCCTTCTGGGGGAAGAGATGCCGAGCTGTCACTGGGGATCAGTCGCGTCCGGGCCGGGCCGTCGTGCGTGACGTCGGGCTGACCAACGCCAGGATCACCGCCGCGGGTTGGGCGGTCGGGCTGGTCGTCACGGGCCTCGTGCTCTGGAGCCCGGTCGTCGCCTTCGGCTATCGCAACCCGTCGCTGCACCTGGTGCTCGACTCGGTGGATGCCTGCGTCGCCCTGCTCGTCGCCTATCTCGTCTACGGTCGCTTCACCCGCGACGGGCGGCTGCAAGACCTGCTCCTCTCCGTCGGCCTCGTCCTGCTCGCTCTCGCCGGGCTCGTTCTGAGCTACGCGTCGCAGGCGCTCAGTGGGACGGATGCCGGCACCTTCGACATCTGGCTTCCGATCAGCGTGCGCGTGATCGGCGGTCTGCTGATCGCTTCGGCAGCGCTCGCCGGCGATGTCCCCGCTCGGCGATTCCTGCCCACCCGACCGGCCGCGACCGTCTCCACGGTCGTGATCATCGGGCTGCTCGTCGTGGCATTCTCCCTGTGGTCGATGCGGGAGCACCTGCCACTGGCGCTGGACCCCGCCTACGTGCCGACCTCCACCGACCCTCCCTTCACGGCCGCCCATCCCCTTCTCATCGCGGGGCAGGCCATCGCGGCAGTGTCGTTCCTCATCGCCTCGATCGCCTTCACCGTCCAGGCGACGCGGCGGGACGACGAGCTGCTGCGCTGGCTGGGGCCGGCCTGCGCGCTGGGCGGGTTCGCCCGCCTCAACTACGCCCTCTTCCCCTCCCAGTACACCGACTGGCTGTACACCGGCGACTTCCTGAGGACGGGGTGCTACCTGCTGCTGCTCATCGGTGCCACACGGGAGATGCAGTCCTACTGGGGCGCCCAGGCCCGCGCGGCCGTCCTCGATGACCGCCGGCGACTCGCGCGAGAACTGCACGACGGGGTCGTCCAGGAGCTCGGCTACATCCGATCCGAGAGCCACGCGCTTCCGAAGGAGACATCGGCGGGCCCTCACATCATCGCCGCCTGCGACCGGGCGCTCGATGAGGCTCGGGCGGCCGTCCACGCGCTCGGGCGCGCCGGCGAGGAGCCGCTGGGCTTCATGCTCCACCGCGCAGCGCGTGAGCTGACCGAGCGGTATCGGATCAACCTCGAGGTCGATCTCGACGACTCCATCGACGCCGATGCCGAGCAGAAGCACGCGCTCGTGCGCATCACCCGCGAAGCGGTGTCGAACGCAGTGCGTCACGGCAAGGCCGAGCGGGTGTGGGTGCGGCTGACCCGGGAGGGCTCAGACCGCTGCCTGACGATTCAGGATGACGGGAGCGGCTTCGATGTGCCGGCGACCGTCGCGGCCGGCGGGGGTTACGGCCTCACCAGCATGCGGGACCGCGCCCGCGGGCTGCCGGGCCTGCTCACGCTGCAAGCGGAATCGGATGCCGGGAGCGTGGTGACGGTCACATGGTAGACGAGGGCCGCATCACCGTCGTCCTGGCCGATGACCATGCGCGAGTGAGGGCACAGGTGAGAACCGCCCTCGAGGCCGACGGATGCGTCGTGTGCGCGGAGGGCGCGACCGCCGACGAGGCGATCGATCTGGCGCTGGAGCATGGGCCCGACGTGGCGCTGCTCGACATCCACATGCCGGGAAACGGCATCCACGCCGCTCGGCAGATCAGCCGCCGGGCGCCGGAGACGGCGATCGTGATGCTGACGCAGTCGCAGGATGACGACGACCTTTTCGACTCGCTGCGCGCCGGCGCCGCAGGCTACCTTCTGAAGGATGCCGACCCCGCCTCGCTCGCCGGCTCGCTCCGGGGGGTCCTCGCCGGCGAGGCGGCCATGCCGGCGACCCTCGTCACGCGGATCCTTCGGGAGTTCCGCCGCCCGGCGCGGCGTTCCGCGCGACCGTCGTCCGCCGCGGCGAAGCTGAGCCCCCGCGAGTGGGAGGTCATGGAGCTCCTGGGGCAGGGGCTCTCGACGGAAGACGCGGGAAAGAAGCTCTACCTCTCTCCCACTACGGTGCGCGTTCACGTATCGACCGTGCTCCGCAAGCTGCAGGTGAAGGACCGCGCGAGCGCGTTCAGGCTCCTTCGCGAGGAGTAGCGCCCGCCCCTCGTGCCGCGAGCTCCACGAGCGAGGCGCCGAGGCGCTCCGCCTCGGTCAGCGAGTAGTGCGGTGTCATTGGTGGACTGGAGGAATCCGGGGAGGTTCGTCGAGGAAGGTCACGACGACGTCCGAGACGAGGTTCGTGCGGGCGAGCCCGAAGAAGTGCGTCGTCCCCGGGAAGACCGCGAGCTGAGACGCCGGAACGCCGTCGAAGTCGCCGTTGACGTCTCCGCCGCGCAGCCGCAGGAACCGGACGGCGTGGTCGAGCGAGACCATGTCGCAGTCCCCGACGGTGATGAGCGTCGGGGCGGCGATGCCGCGGATGTCGTCGTCGGACCAGCCCTCGAAGCCCGACTCGTAGGTCGCGCCGAGCCTGTCGAGCAGCCCCTGCAGGTGCTCGCGGTCGGGGTGCGGCGACTTGGCGAGGTACGACTGCTCCATCGGCGTGCCCGCGATCATGTCGACGGTCATCGCCCCCACGACCTCGGCGTTGCCGCCGCGCATGCCCGAATCGTCGAACGTCGTGGAGGCGACGACGAGCTTGCGCACGCGGTCGGGATGCCTGATGGCGAGATGGAGGGCTACCGCTCCCCCGACGCTGTTGCCGAACACGTCGACGCGGCCGAGCCCGAGGTGGTCGAGGAGGGCGATCACGTCGGACGCGAGGCCCGCGGCCGACAGCGGCCGGTCGATGTCGTTGGTGCGACCGTGGCCCTGGAAGTCCAGGCCCACCACCTGCCGGTTCTCGGACAGCGACGGCAGCAGGGCGCCGAACTGCTGATCGATGTCGAACAGCCCGCCGTGCAGCAGCACCAGCGGCGTGCCGCCCGACCCGTGGAGCTCGTAGTACAGGTTGAGGCCGTTGATCGGCGCGTAGCCGGTGGTCTCGGGGATACGCGATGGGGGCGTGACGTCGGTCATGGGTTCCCTCGTGGATGCGGTCGCCTGGGTCTTCCAGGGTTCCAGGTCTCCGACCGGCGCGCTACCCGGCTCACCCCTCTCAGGTGGTGCCGGCCTCAGCCGTTCGACTCCTCGGTCGGCTCCGGGCTCGGCTCGGTGTTGCCGGCGGCCGGGGGGCCGAACTGTGTCCACGTCTCGTCGGCGCAGGCGTAGAAGGCCCAGGCCACCGTGTCGAGGAAGATGTCCCCGTCCGTCGTGCAGGTGTCGTCGGTGGGAGCCTCGTCGCCCAGCAGGATCTGCGTGCCGGGAGCTCCGGCGGCGCCCGTTTCGCCGGTCTCCCCCGTCGCCCCGGTCTCGCCGGTTGCTCCCGTCTCCCCCGTGGCCCCGGTCTCACCGGTCAGGTTCTCGGCGGCCGACTGCCGGATGTTGCCGACCTGCACCCAGGCGCCGTCACGGAAGAGGTAGACGTCGGAGGTCGCGATGTTGATGTAGACCTCGCCCTCGTAGCCCTTGCCCTCGGCGGGAACGCCGGTGCCGGCTCGCACCGCGGCTCCGGCGGGGAGGATCTCCTCGAGCGCCTCCTCGTAGTCCGCGTTCGTCATCTCCGACTCGAGGGGGGACGGTGTCGCGGTGGGCGTCGGTTCCGGAGCGGCCTCGGTGGAGCGCGCGAGCCACGACCCGAGGAAGGCCGCCACGAAGGAGAGGAGCACGACCGCGACGCCGATCCAGATGAGGGCCGCTCTGCTGACGCCGGCGCTCGGCGCGGGCGCCGGCCCCGCGACGGCCGCCGAAGGCTTCGTGATCGGCGGCGTTCCCTGGTTGTCGCGGCCATCGCTCATGCGGAAGTCCATTCCGTCCCCGCCGCCCCGGATCCACCGTGAGGGCACGGGCGAGGTGACGACGCGCCCAGTTTAGGGACGCCGCCGCGGACCCCTCGTCATCCAGATCGCGTGATCTGCAGTCGACGGACCGGCGACGCCCCGTCAGCCCTGGAAGTCCTCCGGGTCGACGTTCTCGAGGAACTCCTTGAACTCGTCGAGCTCCGCCTCCTCGGCTCCGGCATCCACGATCGATGCCGGGATGCCCGCCTCGTCGAGCACCTCGTCCGCCACCCAGATCGGGGCGTGCACGCGCACGGCAAGTGCGACCGAGTCCGACGGCCGCGCGTCGAGCACGAGCCGGCCGGAGTCCGTGATGACCGTGATCTCGGCGTAGAAGATGCCGTCCTCCAGACGCGTCACCTCCACCCGGTCCACACGCGCGTCCACCGCATCGAGGAGGGTCTTCATGAGGTCGTGGGTGAGGGGGCGCGGCGGGGTGCCGGCCTCCACCGCGATCAGGATCGACGTCGCCTCCTGGTCGCCGACCCAGATCGGCAGCACGCGCCCTTCGCCGGGCTCGTCGACCACCGGCTTCAGCAGCACGATGCGCTGCTGAGCGGAATCGAGCGCGATGCCGACGACGCGAACCTGGATCATGACGACTCCTGCGGAAGAGTGTGTGCCCGGGCCGCGCGTATTGCGCCCGGGCGGCGCACGTTACGCCCCCATCCGGCCCCTGGCAAGGGGCTCGC
>DASUQB010000153.1:0-4165 GCA_036280835.1 Microbacterium sp.
AGCATCTGCTCGTCGTCCACGACGAGGACGCGCAGGGGGGAGCCGTCGGGGCGGTGCAGTGCGGGTGCGGAGGCCATGGCCCCAGTCTGGCGGCCGAATCTATGAGCCTGCTATGGAGGCGGCTATGTCTTTCCTGTGAGCGGGCCACCCTGTGGCCCTGTCTCGTCAGCCGCTCAGGGCGAATGCCGCGAGGCGCTCCGACAGGGCGTCGAACTCCTCGTCGACGTGCTGCTCGCCGGGATGCGCGTCGTAGTGCGCCAGGATGCGGCGCGCGCCCTCGTCGAAGGTGATGGTCGTGCGGAACTCGGGGACGAGCGCCCGGACCTTGGCGTTGTCGAAGATCATCGAGTGCGCCTTGTCGCCCACCAGCCCGGGTCCGAGGTCCGGGCTCATCCGGGCGATCGTCTCCGACGCGACGTGCACGAGGTCGGGGGAGTGCACGCCCGCGGCATCCGCCAGCCAGCCGTAGATCTGGTTCCAGGTGGGCGCGTGCGAGCCCGTGATGTGGAAGGCCTCCCCGATGGCGGCCGGGTTGCCGAGCAGCCCGGTGAACGCCACGGCGAAGTCGTCGCTGTGCGTGATCGTCCACAGGCTCGTGCCGTCGCCGTGCACGATGACGGGCTTGCCCGCGCGCATCCGCGCGATGTCGGTCCAGCCGCCGAGGTTCGGCCAGAGGGTGTGGTCGTAGGTGTGCGAAGGCCGGATGATCGTGACGGGGAATCCCCGCTCGCGGTATGCCTCGACCAGGAGGTCCTCGCACGCGATCTTGTCGCGGGAGTACTGCCAGAACGGGTTGCGCAGCGGGGTCGACTCGGTCACCGGAACCTGCGTGGGCGGCTTCTGATACGCGGATGCCGAGCTGATGAACACGTACTGCGCGCACCGGCCCTCGAAGAGGCCGAGGTCGGTCCGGATGTGATCCGGGGTGAATGCGAGGAACTCCGCGATGACGTCGAAGCGGGCGTCGCCCAGCGCCGCGCCGACCGATCCGGGGTCGCGGATGTCGGCGACGATCTCGCGCACGCCGGCGGGGGTTCCGCGCCGCCCGGACCCGCGGTTCAGCACGCTCACGTCGTGTCCGAGCTCGATCGCCCGGGCCACGCAGGCCGTGCTGATCACTCCGGTGCCGCCGATGAAGAGGATTCGCAGACTCGTCACCCTCCGACCCTACTGCCGGGCGAGCGGGCACCGGCCGGGCCTCGCCTAGGGTGGGCTCATGCCCCTCGTCGATGCCGCCGTCTACGTCGACGGGAGGCGCGTCTCGGACGGGTCGATCGTCGAGGTCGTGAAGGGCGCGCGCGCCCGGGGCGGGATGGCCTGGATCGGGCTCTACCGGCCCAACGAGGCCGAGATGCGGGACCTCGCCACGCTGCTCGATCTGCACCCGCTCGCGGTGGAGGACACCCTGAAGGGGCACCAGCGCGCCAAGCTCGAGCGGTACGGTGACAAGACGTTCCTGGTGCTGCAGCCGGCGCGCTACCTCGATGCCTCGGAGACGGTCGAGTTCGGCGAGGTGCACCTCTTCCTCGGCCCCGACTTCGTCATCACCGTGCGCCATGCCGAGAACCCCGACCTGGGCGCCGTGCGACGCCGCCTCGAGGGGAGCCCGGAGACCCTCGCCCAGGGGCCCTACGCGGTGGCGTGGGCCATCTGCGACGACGTGGTCGATCAGTACGCGCCGGTGACCGCGGGCCTGGAGAACGACATCGACGAGATCGAGGACGAGCTGTTCTCGGGTGATCCGAACGTCTCCAAGCGCATCTTCGGCCTGCAGCGGGAGGTGATCGACCTCCAGCACGCGACGGTGCCGCTGGTCGAGATGTTCGACCGCATGCAGGAGATCGTGACCGAGTCCACCGGCAAGGCCGAGGCCCCGGCCTTCCGAGACGTGGACGACCACGCCAAGCGCGTCGTGGACAAGGTCGACACCTTCCGCCAGACCCTCCAGAGCGCCCTGACGGTGCACGCCACGCTCGTCGAGCAGCAGAGCAACGAGGAGATGCGCCGGATGACCGAGTTCGGTCTCCAGCAGAACGAACAGGTGAAGAAGGTCTCGGGATGGGCCGCCATCCTCTTCGCCCCGACGCTCGTCGGCACGATCTACGGCATGAACTTCGACAACATGCCCGAGCTGCACTGGACCTACGGCTATCCGCTCGCTCTCGTCCTGATGGCGGCCACGAGCGTCACCCTCTATCTCGTGTTCAAGAAGAAGGACTGGCTGTGATCGCGGGGGATCCGCGGACGGCGGATCCCCTTGGCGGTGTCGGAGCGCTGCGGTAGTTTCTCGGCCATGCAGATCGAGGTGCTTCGGGCGGAATTGACAGGGCGCGTCGTCGCGCCGCACGACGAGGACTGGGATGCCGCGCGGCTCTTCCACTCCGGCATCGGCGATCCGGCGGTAATCGTGCGGGCCGGCTCGGTGGCGGATGTCGCCGCGGCGGTGCGGTGGGCCGCCGCCGAGCAGGTGCCCATCGACGTGCGCGGCGGGGGACACAGCATGTGGGGCACCGTTCCGGGTGGGCTCACGATCGACCTCGCCGGCATTCACGACGTGCAGGTGGACGGCACCCTCGTGCGCGTGGGCGGGGGAGCGACCTGGGGCGCGGTCGCCGCGACGCTGTCGGAGCACGGGCTCGGCATCAGCTCGGGAGACACCGCGTCGGTCGGGGTCGGCGGGCTCACCCTCGGCGGGGGGATCGGCTGGATGGTGCGGGCGTGGGGACTCGCCGCGGATCAGCTCGAAGGCGCGCAGCTGGTGACCGCGGGGGGCGACGTGGTGGAGGTGAGCGCGGGCAGCCATCCCGAGCTGTTCTGGGCACTGCGGGGCGGCGGGGGCAACTTCGGCGTGGTCACGCGCTTCGACTTCCGCGCCCACGAGCTGCCGGCGGTGGTCTGGACCGAGCTCGCGCTGCGGGGCGACGCCCGTCCGGTGCTCCGCGGCCTGCGCGACGCCCTCCGCGGTGCGCCCCGCGAGCTGACGGTGACCTACATGGACGTGCCGGCGATGGATCCGAGCGCACCGGCCGGTGCCACGATCACTGCCTGCTGGGCGGGGGATGATCCCGATGCCGCGCGTTCTGCTCTGGCGCCCCTGCGGGCGCTCGAGGGCGTGAGCGAGTCGGATGCGGGGGTGCGCGCCTACCCCGACATCCTGATGGAGGGCCCGGCATTCGACCCCGAGCAGCCCATGCCCGGCTTCATCGGCGGCAACACCCTGCTCGCCGAGGCGGATGACGCGGTGCTCGACGCCCTGGCGTCCTTCCGTGAGGCGCACCCTCCGTCGGTGCTCTTCCTGCGATCGCTCGGCGGGGCCTATGGCGACGTCCCCCAGCAGTCTTCCGCGTTCCCGGCGCGGGAGGCCACCTGGTTCGCGATGGCGGGAGTCTTCGACCTCCCGGGCACGACCGACGATGACCGCGCGGCCATCGTGGCGGAGTGGGACGCCATCGCCGCGGCCGGCGCGGGCATGTACGGCAACTTCACCACCGAGACCGACGGGTCGGTGGTGCAGAAGCTGTTCCCGCCCGCGACGATGGTGCGACTCGCCGCGGTCAAGCGCGAGTGGGACCCGCAGAACCTGTTCTCACGCAACCACAACGTCGCACCGGCCTGAACGGCGACATGCCCCCCGGTCGAGGAACCGGAGGGCGTCTCATCGCCTGAAGCTCAGTGGGTGTCTTCGGCTTCGATCTCGGTGCGGTCGCCCGACCACAGGGTGTGGAAGGTGCCGGGCTTGTCGATGCGCTTGTAGGTGTGCGCGCCGAAGAAGTCGCGCTGACCCTGGATGAGCGCGGCCGGCAGTCGCTCGGCGCGCAGGCCGTCGTAGTACGACAGCGACGACGAGAACGCGGGGGCGGGGATGCCGGCGCCCGCGGCGATCGAGACGACCTCGCGCCACGCGGCCTGGGCGCGGCCGAGAGCCTCGACGAAGTAGGGCGCGGTCAGCAGCACCGGGAGGTCGGGAGTCTCGCCGTACGCGTCCGAGATGCGGTTGAGGAACTGGGCGCGGATGATGCAGCCTCCGCGCCAGATCTTCGCGATCGCGCCGAGGTCGATGTTCCAGTCGTACTGGGCGGCGCCGGCGCGGATCTCGTCGAAGCCCTGCGAGTAGGCGACGATCTTCGACGCGTAGAGCGCGAGGCGCACCTTCTCGATGAACGCG
>DASUQB010000154.1:0-5840 GCA_036280835.1 Microbacterium sp.
GGCCGTCGTGGTGCAGCAGATGGTCTTCCCGGACGCGGCCGGCATCCTCTTCACGGCGGACCCCGTGACGTCGAACCGGAAGGTCTCCGCGGTGGAGGCCAGCTTCGGCCTCGGGGAGGCCCTGGTCTCCGGCCTGGTGAACGCGGACCTCTACAAGGTCCACGCCGGTGAGATCGTCGACAAGGCGGTCGCCGTCAAGCGGCTTGCCATCCAAGCCTCGCCGGCAGGCGGGACACGGGAACAGGAGATCGAGGCGGGCCGGCAGGAGCAACCGGCGCTGACTGATGCTCAGGTCATCCGGCTCGAGCAACTGGGCCGGCGGATCGAAGCGCACTTCGGCCGCCCCCAGGACATCGAGTGGTGCCTGGTCGACGACGACTTCCAGATCGTCCAGAGCCGACCGATCACCACCCTGTTCCCCATCCCCGCGGCCGACGACGCAGCGAACCACGTCTACATCTCAGTCGGCCATCAGCAGATGATGACCGATCCCATGAAGCCCCTGGGGCTCTCCGTGTGGCAGCTGACGGCCGCCCGGCCGATGTACGAGGCCGCCGGGAGGCTGTTCGTCGACGTCACCCAGATCCTGGCCTCGCCGGCGACACGCGGAGGCTTCCTTAAGGGCTGGGGGACGTCCGATCCGCTGATCGGTGACGCGCTGCAGACCATCCTCGAACGCGACGACTTCATCCCGTCGCTCCCGGACGCGGGTCCCGACGGCCGGCCGCCTCGCGAGACGCCGGCCCCGCTCGAGACCGATCCGGCCATCGTCACCGAGCTGATCGAGAGCAGCCAGGCCTCCAACGCCGCCCTGGAGCGCGACCTCCGGTCGAAGTCCGGACCGGCGCTGCTCGACTTCATCCTGGCGGACATCCAGGAGCTGAAGCGGATCCTCTTCGATCCGCGAAGCCATCAGGTGTTCATGGGGGCGATGGACGCCTCGGGGTGGCTCAACGAGACGCTGCAGGAGTGGCTGGGGGAGAAGAACGCCGCCGACACGCTCACGCAGTCGGTCCCGAACAACGTCACGTCGGAGATGGGTCTGGCGCTCCTGGACGTCGCGGACGCGATCCGCCCGCATCCGGAGGTGGTCGCGTTTCTGCAGGACGCCGAGGACGAGGGGTTCCTGGACGAGCTGGTCACGCTCGCAGGCGGGCGGGAGGCGCGGGACGCCATGGCCGCGTTCCTCGACAAGTACGGCATGCGCTGCGTCGGCGAGATCGACATCACGAGGCCGCGCTGGAGCGAACGCCCCACCACGCTCGTGCCCCTGATCCTCGGCAACGTCAAGAACTTCGAGCCGGGCGCCGGCGAGCGCCGCTTCGAGCAGGGGCGGCAGGAGGCGCTGAAGAAGGAACACGACCTGCTGGAACGCCTGCGGGCCCTGCCGGACGGGCAGCGGAAGGCGGAAGAGACCAAGCGGATGATCGACCGGGTCCGGACCTTCATCGGGTACCGGGAGTATCCGAAGTACTTCATCGTCAGCCGCTACTTCCTGTACAAGCAAGCCCTGCTGGAAGAGGCCGAGCGCCTCGTCGAGGCCGGCGTGCTCCGTGAGCAGGAAGAGATCTTCTACCTCACGTTCCAGGAGCTCCACGACGTCGTGCGCGTGAACCAGGTGGATGACCAGCTCATCTCCGAGCGCAAGGACGCGTTCCGGGCGTACCAGTCGCTCACGCCGCCCCGGGTGCTCACGTCGGAGGGTGAGGCCGTCGCCGGGGCGTACCGACGCGACGACGTGCCGGCCGGCGCGCTGATCGGCCTACCGGTCTCCTCCGGCACCATCGAGGGGCGCGCCCGCGTCATCCTGGACGTGGCGGAGGCCGAGGTCGAACCGGGCGACATCCTGGTCACGGCCTACACGGACCCCAGTTGGTCCCCGCTGTTCGTCGCGATCGAGGGCCTGGTGACGGAGGTGGGAGGCCTGATGACCCACGGCGCGGTGATCGCGCGGGAGTACGGCTTGCCGGCCGTCGTGGGGGTGGAGCAGGCCACGCGGCTGATCCGGGACGGGCAGCGGATCCGCGTGCACGGGACGGACGGGTACGTGGAAGTCCTCCCGGCTTGACGCGTGCGGCGGCGCCTGATCTGATGCCCTGAACCGAGGAGGGGGCTACATGAGGAAGGGTCCGGGCATCCGGCGCACGCTGGGCGTGGCCGCGATGACGTGCGCGCTCGTGGGGACGGGCGTGGCCAGTGCGCAGGACAGTCGCGGCATCGACCCCAACCAGGGCGACAGCCTGGTCGAGGTCACGCTGTCGAGCAAGGGCGCCGCGATGCGGCTGCAGCTCGAGGCCGAGCAGTACGGCGTCGAGTTCAACGAGCACTATCTGCGCAGGAACAGCAACGGGACGGTCACCGCGACCGTCTTCGCCAACGAGGACGAGCTCGACGAGCTGGCCGCGGCCGGCTACGACCTCGGGACCACCATCGAGGGCCCGAGGTCCTGGGAGGACCGGATCGAGGCCCGGCAGGCCGACGTGCGGCAAGAGAAGCGCGCCGACGCCGCCGCCCTGAGCGACGTCGGCGTCCAGTCGCACCAGGACGAGATCGTTGTCCTGCGCGTCGACTACTTCGAGAACTACGCCGGCCGCTTCCTGTCGGTCGAGGCGAAGAACCGCGACGGCACCGCCGCCAACTCGGGCTCGGTCTACATCGGCCCGGAGATGTCGCTGACCTACAACCGCGGCGGAGACACGGCGCCCGACTCGACGCCGCGCCTGATGAACGTGAACATCGACGTGGACACGACGCCGGACACGTACATCGAGCACCGCGAGCTGGTGCGCATCGGGGACGCCGGCACGTCGGATCCGCCGGCCCCGACGCGGATCCGGATCGGCTCGAGCACCGGCGCCACGAAGGAGGCCCCGGTCAACGTCTGGCTGGGCGGCGGGCTTCCGCCGATCGGCGACGACGGCTACCTGAAGGACTTCACCACGCGCTACATGGACCCGACCGAGGTCTACGGGCGCTTCAAGGAGCTCGCGGCGGAGTTCCCGAACATCGCCGAGCTGATCACGCTCCCGAACAAGACGAACGGCTACCAGCGGCGGGCGCAGGCGTTCATGTCCGGCAGCTTCCCGTCCGACGCCACCAACGTTCCCAACACACGATCGGGCCAGGAGGGCGCGGTCATCCTCACCTCCCGTGCCTGGGGACACGAGGGCGGCAACGGCATCTCGGCCGAGTTCCGCCACCCCAACGCTCCGAGCAGGGCGCTGACCGTGACCATGGTGGACGACCACCTCGAGGTCATGCTCGGCACGAACGACCAGGGGCAGCTCTCGAGCACGGCGAGGCAGGTGGTGAACGCGATCAACGCGAGCTCGGCCGCGAGCCAAAAGCTGGTCGCGAGCGAGTTCAGCCGCCTCAGCAACGCGAACCCTCCCCTCGTGCAGGGCAGCGGGATCGTGCAGCCGCGCGCGCGGGTGAACCTGTCGGACTTCCTCACCACGTCCACGAACGCCCACGTTCCGCGTGGCCCGTTCGAGTACCAGGTGATGCGGATCGGCAAGAACCGCGACGGCTCGGAGGTCGGCGTCTACCTGTACTGCCAGCAGCACGCCCGCGAGTGGGCGACGCCGCTGACGTGCCTGGAGACCGCCGAGCAGCTGCTTCGCAACTACGCGATCAACGAGCAGACGCGCGACCTCGTCAACAACCTCGACATCTTCATCCTGCCGTCGTCCAACCCCGACGGATCGCATTACTCGATCCACAACTTCGGGCAGCAGCGGCGCAACATGACCAACCACTGCGTCATCGGCGGGAAGGAGACGGATGATCCGTCCGCGGCCAACTTCTGGCAGCCACGGGTCAACCCGATGACCGGCCAGCCGTACGTGCACATCGACCCGGCCGCCCGCAATGCCTGGGGCGTCGACATGAACCGCAACAACACGTCCGGGACGATCTTCGACGGCTACATCGGCGCGTCGCACTCCTGCAACAGCGACGTGTACGCGGGGCCGGCGGAGGCATCGGAGCCGGAGATCCAGAACGAGCTCTGGATCGCGGACACGTTCGAGAACATCAAGTTCTCGAACAACATCCACAGCTTCGGCGGCTACTTCATGTGGGCGCCGGGCGCGTACCTGCCCAACCGCGGGGAGGGCGACCTCGACCACGCGAACATCGGCGTCGAGAAGTACTTCTTCGAGGCCGGCGACCAGATCCTGAACCGGATCAAGGAGCACCGGAACACGGTCATCCTGCCCGAGCGCACGGGTCCGATCGCGGACGTGTTGTACTCGGCCGCCGGCAACAGCGCCGACGAGCACTGGTACGTCCGCAACACGATCGCCTACAGCTTCGAGACGGGAGCTGACCGCTACGCCAACACGACGCTGAGCCTCGCGGCTCCGGCCGGCGCCACCGGTATCCGCGTCGGCAACCGCAACGGCTATGACGCCGGCGACAAGATCCGGATCGGCTTCGGTACCGCGAACGAGGAGACCGCGACGGTGGCGAGCGTCGTCAACCCCGGCGGTCAGAACCCGCCGAGCCCGAACCCGAACGTGATCCTCACGGCGGCGCTGCAGCGGGCGCACGCGCAGGGCGAGATCATCCAGGGCGGCACGCTCCAGTCCGGCGTCGGCTTCCAGCCCGACTACGCGACCGAGGGCAAGCACGAGGCGCTCGAGTTCACGGCCGGCAACATCGGCCTGCTCGAGTCCGCGTACGACTACGCGCACGACCGGCGGGCCCCGCAGGTCCGGATGACGGGCGAGACGCGCTCCTCGCAGCCGATCGACACGACGTTCGTGTTCGGCGAGGAGCCGGCGGTCATCAAGTACACCACCGACGGCTCGACGCCGACGGAGTCGTCGCCCGCGTGGGACTCGACCGGCCCGCGTGAGCCGGGCGAGGTGTTCCACGTCACGACGACCACCACGTTCAGGTGGATGGCGACCGACATCAAGGGCAACCGGTCCTTCGGGCAGCGGACGTTCACGATCGTCCCGCCCAAGGGCTGACGTCCGAGGCGCGAGCGGCCCGCCCCGGCGGGCCGCTCGCTCTCCGCCCGGCTCTACGATGGGCGCCGTGAGCCGGCGCTCGCTCCTCGCGTTCGTCGCCGTGGCCGCGGTCCTGCTGACCGCCGCCGGCATCGCCGGGGCGGTCTTCATCGGCGACGGGCGGCCCGACCCGCCGCCGCAGATCCGGGTGCTCGGGCTCGAGAGCTGTCGCGCGCTGGAGGGTGAGGAGGCCCGTGCGTGCCTGGCGCAGCGCTTCCGGCGCGTGCTCGACGGTCGTGACGATCCCCGCCCCGGCGTGCAGGCGATCGCCGACTACGCCTGGGACGAGGGCGGCTTCCTGCTGGCGAACTGCCACGTCGTGATGCACACGGTCGGGCGCACGTACGCGCGCGACCGCGACGTGACGCTTGCCACCCTGATGGACCACCTGCCGCTCAGCAATGACCCCGGCTGCAGCGCGGGCTTCGCCCACGGGCTCGTGACCGGCGTCGCGCCCGATCTCAACCCGTCGCGCCCCGCCCAGTCGGCGAGCGTGTGCGCCGACGCCGGGACGCGCTGGCAGCGCTACAGCTGCGTGCACGGGTTCGGACACGCGTTCATGCGGCTCTACGGCGACGAGCTGGAGCCCGCGCTGGAGCTCTGCGTCGAGCTGGGCGCGGGCACCGCGCCCGACTGCGCCCAGGGCGCCGACCACGACTACGGGCTCGCGGTGACGGGCGCCGACGGCGCGACGCTCAAGGGCCGGCCGGTGACTGATCCGCGCCGTCTCTGCGCTGGCCAGCCCGAGGCGTTCGTGCGCGCGTGCTGGTACCGCGGGTTCCTCGAGACGCGCCCCGACGGGTTCCAGACGGGGGCCCCGCG
>DASUQB010000155.1:0-5849 GCA_036280835.1 Microbacterium sp.
CGATCCAGAAGCCGACGCTGCGCCGAGACGCCGCGAAGCGGAGAGGGACCCGCCCGGCCCCCGAGTTCGCCACGAGACCACCCGCGACGACTGCTCTCGGCGCCCAGCGGCTGATCACTCGATCTCCTCGCCTCTGCAGCACACCCGGCTGCTGCCTGAAGCCCGACTCTAACCGGATTGCGACATGCCCGTGGGCCCTTGCGCCACGGGAGGGTAGGGCTGTTCCGCCAACCCTTGCTGATCAGGACGATGGGTGCAACGGCACGACCAGCGAAGGCGTATCCATGCCCATCCGCCCGTGGGCGTGTCTTGCGGAGCGGCGCGATGGCTCTGCCGGCGTCGCGAGAAAGGCCCCGCTACACGGTCGCCGTCAGGCGATCGTGTCGGCGGGACGAGCCAGCGGGTCGATCACCATGCGCTCGCGCAGCCCAGCGTCGCTCAGCGCTTCTTGCACGAACTCCTGGCAGTCGGTCCCCGCCGGGTTCCAGCTGTAGTTGGCGCGGAAGCCGAGCGCAAAGCGTCGAAGGGTGTCGGCCGCGGCTCGGCCTGCCGCTGCCGGCTCCATGCCGCCGTACGTGGACGCCGAGCCGACAACAGGGATCCGCCTCGCCGGGACGCCGTGCCGCGGGTCGCGGGTGGCCGTCCCGCCGATGCCCAGCGTCGTCCCGTTGAGGCTCCCCGGCACGCCGGTCCAGAGCAAGATCCTGTCGGTGGTGTCGCCCTCGTTGGGATCGCGGCTCGGCCACCAGCCGTAGCTCTCCTCGCCGATCTCGATCCAATGGTGCTCGGTGTCGAGGATCGGCTCTCGCTCGCCCATCTTGCACACGAAGAGACCGGGGATCGGCACCTGTTCCTCCATCCCCACGACGACGGGATACAGGAACCGGGCGACGGCGGCGTTGCCGGCGCCGCGTTGCAGATCGAGCACGCGATCCGCAGCACCCGCCGCACCCGTCGGCCGCTGGGGCGCCGCGTCCGGCTCGAGCGCCTCGCGTGGCCGTTGAGCTGGGACGTCACGGTCGCGCACCGGCCGAGAATAGGTGGCCGCGGTGGCACAGGCAAACGCGCCCCGCCGCGGACGCGGCGGACTACCAGAACGAGAGATCGTTGCCGGGGCTGATCTTGCTGACCAGGAAGTTGAGGAAGAAGAACCCGAAGTAGACGGCGACGGTGACCAGGATCAGATAGGACCACCACTTCGCCTTGGCGGGCCGCGGCAACCTGCTGATCAGGTACATCAGCGCGAACGGCGCGATCAGAGCCGCCAAGTTCGACATGTTCGCCGACCACTGGAGCAGCTCCGTCGGGATCGCCTGGAAGATGATCACGGAGATCACGACGGCGACCAGCACCATGAACGGGTAGTAGAAGCGCCGCGGGTCGCCGCCGATCACGCGGCGGAACCGCTCACTCGACCCATACACGGCGTCGACGAAGTTCCGGACGAGCATCTCGAAGACGACGAGCTGCGTCGTGAAGAAGATCAGGAAGCCGACGAGCAGCGCCCAGTAGTAGAAGATCTGCGGCTCGCCGAGCGCGTCGAGCTGGCCCGCCACGTAGGTCGGCATCGACTCCTCCGACGGCGGGGTGCCGGACCGCTCCGCGAGCGAGCTGACGAGGATGCCCGGCATGAGGATGCCGATCAGCGCGCCCGGGACGAACACCACCCACATCTCCAGGACGAGGAACCGGTACCAGCGCCGCCAGCGCGCCGCGTTCTCGGGCGTCTCGCGGAAGGTCGAGCCGACCGCCGCGACCTCGTGCCGCTCGCCGCCGAGCAGCGCGGGGATGTAGCCGGACTTGGCGCCCATGCCGTAGCCCTTGTCGCGGTAGTAGTTCATGAACACGTAGTTCAGGCCGGACGCCATCGCGGCGAAGCCGGCGACCGCGCCGATGCTGGTCGCGTCAACGCCCGCGGGCGGCAGCGCGGGCCGGAACAGGCCCTCCAAGCCGTCGCCCCAGGAGGCCAGCGGGACGAGCAGGATGGCGGCGATCGTGAGCGTGCTCAGGATGAAGACGACGAACACCCAGTTCGCGAGCTCGAGCGTGCGCGAGATCTTGCGGCCGAACAGGGTCATGACGAAGATGACGGCCATGAGCAGGACGGCCAGCCAGTTCGTCGCGTTCGTGTCCTCCTCGCCCGGGATGTCGCCGGTGATCAGCGTGAACAGCCCGTCGCCCGCGGCCGCAGCCCAGCCTCCGGTGATGAACGCGAGGTAGAACAGCAGGACGGCCAGGACGGTGCCGATGAACATTCCGGGCGGGATCCGGCCGAAGCCGATGGAGGGCACCTCTCCGGTCGCCACCACATAGCGGCCGATCTCGACGTTGTAGAAGGCCTGGAGGAGGATGGACAGCAGCGCGACGAAGCCGATGCCGACCCAGCCGCTCTCGCCGATCGCGAGCGGCGCCAGCAGCCACTCACCGCTTCCGATGGACAAGCCGAGGGCGATCAGGCTCGGCCCGATGACCAGCGTGATCGTCTGCTTGAGGCCGATGCGTGGAGCGCCGAACGCCTCCTCAGGCGTCGGGAGGTCGTCCACCCCGAGAGGTGGCCCTGCACCCAGCTCATAGCTGGAGGGCACTGCGTCAGCAGTGCCAACAACAGATGACGGCTCCACGGAGGCTCCCCGTTGCCCTCACGTCTGAGGTTGCACGACCTGCCCGGTTTCAAACCCCTTTTTTGGGGCGGCGGGCGCGCGTACTGTGTCGTGGTCGAGGATGCGGCGGGCGCCCTGAGCCTGCACGACCATCAGCACGACGCCGTGGGCGACCACGTCGTGCAGCTCGCGCGCGATCCGCTGGCGCTCCTCGCTAGCGGCGGCGCGGGCGCGCTGGCCGCGTTCGCGGTCGAGCGCCTCGCGGCACGTCGCCGGCCATCGGCGTCGGGATCCTCTACGCGCTGGTGATCGAGGGGCTGCTGAGCGCGTTCGCCGACAGCGTGAGCGTGCTCGAGCCGCTGACGAACGTCTTCCTGCGCGCCAACGGCTACTCACTCGCCGCAGCGCTCGGGGACTCGATGGCCTCGTTCTGCGGAGGCGCGACGTGGAGTGATCGCCGCACCACAACGCCCCAGTCGTGGGCGCCGGCCGTCGCTCGCCCATGTAGTCGGCGCGCGCGCCCGACCTCGTCGTACAGTGCGAGCGTGAGGCAACGCCTCGCCCTTGCCGCGGTCGCCCTCGCGGCCGTCGTACTCGTCGTCGTCGTCACGCGTGGGCCACCGCCCCGGCAACCCGGGGTGCGGCTCGTCGAGGGTCCCGTGTTCGGCGTGACGCACGAGGGTAAGGACCGATGGCTGGTCGGAGTCGATCCGGAATCGCTGCGCCCGCGACGGGGCAGCCGGCTACGCCTCACGGCAACGCTCAAGGGTTGGGCGCTGTCACCGGACCGCTCGCGTCTCGTGGTCGCGACGGGTCGCCGCTCCGACCTCGTCTTCATCGACGGCGCGCGCATGCGCGCGCTCGGGCGGGTCGAGATCGGGGCACGCGGCGCCGTCGCGGCGCTGGCGTGGCCGCGGCGGGACCGGGTGACGATGGTGCTCGCCGCGCCCGCCCGCTCCGGCGCCGCGGGAGACACGACCGTCGTGACGATCGACGCGCATGAGCGCCGCGTGATCGCACGGCGCCGCCTCCGCGCGAGGCTGACGCGCGTGGCCAGGACGCGCGACGCGCTCGTGCTGCTGCTCGCCCCGCCCGCTCTGATCGGTCCCGCCACGCTCGCAGCCGTGGATGCCGCCGGCCGGGTCGACCTGCTGAGCCTCGACGGTGTCTCCGCCGGCGTGCTGCCCGCCCGGGCCGTGGGCGGTCGCCCCCTTGCCCATGTGCGCAGGCCGGCGCTTGCGGTCGACCCGCGAGGCCGGCTCGCGTACGTCCTGCCCGCGGCGCCGCAGGTGGTGGAGGTCGACCTGGAGCGCCGCCGTGTCCGGCACCACTGGCTGCGCGCCCGCAGGCCGCTGCTCGAGCGAATCCGCGACCTGCTCGACGCCCCCGCAGCGGCCGCTCCGCTGGTCGGCCCCGTACGCAGCGCCGCCTGGGTCGGACATGGGCGGATCGCGGTCGCCGGCCACGACGCGCATGTGTGGTGGCGCTCGACCGGCGCCCTCGAGCAGGCCTCCCGCCCGGCCGGTCTGCGCATGATCGATACCCGCGACTGGAGCGTGCGTACCCTCGACGAGAACGCCACCGCCTTCCACGCTGCCGCGGGGCTGCTCCTGACGACCGGCCCCGACAACGAGGGCATCACTGCCTACCGGCCCGATGGCCGCCGGGCCTTCCGACTGCTCGACGACCGGCCGGTCGAGATCGCCGCGACCACTGGGGCGCTCGCCCTCGTACGCGTCGAATCCGCGCCCGCCGTTCAGATCGTCGACCTCACGCGTGGACGCGTGATCGCGACCGTCGCCGCGCTCCGGCTGCTGCCCGAGCGCGCCCCAGGCCCGTGGGACTGACGACGCTTGCGCTGGCCAACCGGAGGAGTAGCCTCGGTGCGGCGACGCTGGCTCCTCGGCGGCCTTGTCGGCACGCTGCAGCGGCGAGGAAGGGAGGTGCCGCCCTCGAAACACGCGATTTCTCAGCACCACCGGCATTCCCAGACGAAGGGAGCAGCGAGTGTTCGCAAGCATCAGGAAGTACCGCCTGCTGCGCGGGTCGATGGAAGAGCTCACACGTCGGGTCGACGAGGGGTTCGCCGAGGACATCGGCCGCCAGCCGGGCTTCACGTCCTACGAGTTCATGGACTGCGGCGACGGCGACATCATGACGCTGAGCGTGTTCCGCGACGCCGACCAGGCCGAGGCGTCGCGCACGCTGGCCCAGCGGTGGACCGAGGAGAACCTGCAGGATCTCGAGTTCCGCCGCCTCGAAGCAGTGCGCGGCGAGATCCTTGTCAGTCGCGCGGCGCGCGACATGCTCGAGCCGGGCCACGCCGGAGCTGCCCGGAAGTTCGCCAGCATGCGGCGCTACCGGCTTCGCACCGGCTCGATCGAAGAGCTCATGCACATCGTCGATGAGGTCTTCGCCGAGGACATCGAGGCTATGGACGGGTTCGAGGCGTATCACGCGCTCGACTGCGGCGGCGGCGAGGTCCTCTCCATCAGCCTCCTCCGCGACCAGGCGGCGGCGGAGGAGTCGGACGAGCGGGCGCTTGAGTTCGTCCGCCGTGAGCTCGCCGATTTCGACATCGAGCGCACCGAGGTGCTCGGCGGCGAGGTCGTCGTCAGCCGGGCGATGGCCGCGCTGCTGGAGCCGGCGCACGCATAGGCAAGCGGCGGGGCGGCGCACTATTCCCGCTGCCGCCCCGCCCCCGCCGCGTCGAGCCGAGAACGTCGCGTCACATCGACAGGCGCGATGAAGCGCGCCGCGGGACGGCCTCCTCTAGATCCCTTTGGCAATCGGAGGACACTCCGGGTGCTCCCTACGCCCCCGGCTGCATTCGAACCAGCGACCTGCGGATTAGAAGTGCCTGCAAATGAACGGTTGGGGGGCTCATTCGGCGAGTCTACTTGGCCTCAGTTGTCCTGAGTTACCCCCACTTGTGCTGAGTTGGAGGCGCCGTTTGGGACACCGGCCGATCGCCGTCCGGACGCTGCATCACCATCGTGTCAATGGCTGACGAGCCGGCACCACCGTCCGACCGGGATCCGAGTGAGGAAATCGCTCGCCTCAACGCCGGTGCAGCACCGGCGTACGAACTCGCGTACGAGGAGGCGCGCCGGGCCCTCGACGGCCAGGAGCGCGCACTCGGAGCGGTCCGCACGCGCGCCGGGGTCGTGCTCTCTGCGGCCGCGATCGTCACATCGTTCCTCGGCGGCCAGGCCCTTAGCGCGAGCGGGTTCGACACCCTTTCGTGGT
>DASUQB010000156.1:0-4440 GCA_036280835.1 Microbacterium sp.
CTCAGGTCACCGGGATCTTCGTGCCCTCGTCGACCTCCAGCACGACGGTCACGAAGCTCGGCAGGTTGAGCCGCTCGCGGAGCTCATCGACGGGGGGCACCGCCCCGTCCGGCGCCGTGACGTCGATGACGGCGGTCAGCCCCTGCCACTGCACGTCGTCCACCACCGCGTCCGCGTCGTCGCCGAGCCACTCCGCGGTGGAGTCGCCGATCTCGACGCTCCACCGCGCGAGGGCGACCGCGACGACCGAGTTGGCCGCGAGCGGGATCGTCACGAGCAGCGCGAGCACGCCGACCACCGTGTACGCGCGGCGCCGATTCGCGGTGGGCAGCGAGCCGGGCTCCTTGGCGTAGCCCGACATCGTGAAGACGATGCTCGCCGCGATCACGAGCGCCACGAGGTTGGAGAGGAAGAGCATGAGCGAGCCGAAGGCCCCGTTCCAGTCGCCCTGACCGAGGGTCACCCCGACCACACCGAGGGGCGGGACGAGCGAGATCGCGATCGCGACGCCCGGGAGCACGGCGCTCAGGTCGCGCCGGGCGAGGGCGAAGGCACCCGCGGTGCCGGTGGCGATCGCCGCGAGCAGATCGAGCAGCCCCGGCGCCGTGCGGCTGGTGATCTGGGAGTTGGTCGACAGGCTTGCGGGATCGGCGATGATCGCGGAGAAGACGACGCCGAGCACGATCACGATGAGCATTCCGGTGGCCACCCAGAACATGGAGCGGAGCACGAGGCTCAGGTGCCCCGTCACGATTCCGAGTCCGATGCCCTGGATGGGCGTGGCCAGCGGAGCGATGATCATGGCGCCGATCACCGTGGCCGTCGAGTCGGTCAGGATGCCGGCGATGGCGATGACCGCCGACAGGGTCAGCATGATGAGGAAGCCGCCGCGTTTGCTCAGGCTGTCGCCGTGATCGAGGTCGAGCGAATCGTTCAGCACGGAGACCGGCTGGCGCTGCGAGAGGGGGATGAGCGACTGCGTCATTCGCGACATGCTCCACATCATGCCCCCGAGGGAGCTTGCCGTGCACGACCGCGCCGCGCGGCCGCCGACGGGTCGAGAATGAGGGGGTGACCGCTCCGCGATTCGACCCCGCCGTCCACCTTCCCGACGATCTGCTCGAGCGCATCCGGTCCCGGGCGGGCACGCACGATCGGGGGAACACGTTCCCTCAGCAGGACCTCGACGAGCTGAAGGCGGCCGGGTACCTGGCGATCCTGGTGCCGCGGGACCGCGGCGGCGCCGGCCTCGGCCTGGCAGAGGCATCCGTCCTTCAGCAGCGTCTCGCCGGAGCGGCGCCCGCCACCGCACTCGCCGTCAACATGCACCTCGTGTGGACGGGCGTGGCCAAGGTGCTGCAGGACCGCGGCATCGAGGACCTCGCATTCGTGCAGGAGGGCGCCGCCGCGGGCGAGGTCTTCGCGTTCGGCATCAGTGAGGCCGGCAACGACCTCGTGCTGTTCGGCAGCGACACGGATGCCGCCCCGCGTCCGGACGGTTCGTATGCGTTCACGGGCACCAAGATCTTCACCTCCCTCGCGCCCGTCTGGACGCAGCTCGGCCTGCACGGCCTCGACACGACCTCGCCCGACGGTCCCTGGATGGTCTATGCCTTCGTGCCGCGCGCCGGGACCGGGGCCGAGGACGGGGCCGAAGGCACGGTCGTGACCCGCGACGACTGGGACACCATCGGCATGCGCGGCACGCAGAGCCGCACCACAGAGCTGCGCGGCGCCATCGCACCGGCCGACCGGGTCGTGCGCCGCATCCCGCCCGGCCCCAACCCCGACCCGCTCATCTTCGGCATCTTCGGCGTCTTCGAGCTGCTGCTGGGCTCCGTCTACACGGGAATCGCCCGCCGCGCCCTCGACCTCGCGGTCGACACGGCGGGCAGGCGCCGGTCGAAGAAGACCGGGAAGCCCTACAGCCAGGATCCCGACATCCGCCGGCGCATCGCCGGCATGGCGCTCGCGTACGACGCGCTGCCCCCGCAGCTCGAGGCGATCGCCCGCGACATCGACGACCTCGTCGACCACGGCTCGCGGTGGTTCTCGCTGCTCTCGGGAGTGAAGCACCGCGCCGTGACGATGGCCAAGACCGTGGTGGATGACGCGATCCTCGTCGCCGGCGGCTCGTCCTACTTCTCCGGGTCGGAGCTGAGCCGCCTGTACCGGGATGTGCTCGCCGGCATGTTCCATCCCTCGGACCCCGAGTCGGCGCACTCCACCGTCGCCAGCGCATGGCTCGGTCCGCTGGAGTCGTGATCTCGACAGAGATTTTCATCAGTCGGGTCGGTACGAAACAACGGAATCAGTTGCCCGCCCTCCGCCAGACTGACAAGATCGGAGAATGACCACCCGGGCGACTCCCCCGATCGACGAGGTCTCGAAGGCCATCATCGAGCTGCTGCAGAAGGATGGACGGCGCTCCTACGCCGAGATCGGCAAAGCCGTCGGGCTGAGCGAGGCGGCCGTGCGTCAGCGCGTGCAGCGACTGACCGAGTCCGGGGTCATGCAGATCGTCGCGGTGACGGACCCGCTGCAGCTCGGGTTCTTCCGGCAGGCGATGATCGGCATCAAGGTCTCCGGCGATACCCGCGTCGTGGCCGAGGCGCTGGGGGCGATCCCCGCGGTGGACTACGTCGTGCTGACAGCCGGAACGTTCGACATCCTCGCCGAGGTGGTCTGCGAGAACGACGACGACCTGATCAGCCTCCTGAATTCCGAGATCCGCGTGCTCGACGGCGTGGCATCCACCGAGACGTTCGTCTACTTGAAGCTGCACAAGCAGTTCTACAACTGGGGGACCCGATGAGCCGCACGACCGTCTTCGACCGACAGCCGCCCCCACCCGCCGCGGTGAACCGCGCGCTCGCCGCCACGAAGGCGTCGGTGTTCTGGCTCGACGACGTCGAGCGCCCCCGGCATCCGCGCCTTCGCGGGGAGGTGCGCGCCGACCTGGCGATCGTGGGCGGCGGCTACGCCGGCCTCTGGACCGCCGTCCGCGCCAAGGAGCGCGACCCCGGTCGCCGGGTGGTGCTCATCGAGGCGGCCGGGATCGGCTGGGCCGCATCCGGCCGCAACGGCGGCTTCTGCGAGGCGAGCATCACGCACGGCCACGAGAACGGGGTCACCCGCTGGCCCGACGAGATCGCCCAGCTCGAGCGCCTCGGCATGGAGAACCTCGACGACATCGAGGCGGCCGTCGGCCGCTACGCGATGGACGTCGACTTCGAGCGGACCGGCGCACTCAGCGTCGCGACCGAACCGCACCAGGTCGAGTGGCTGCGCGAGGAGGAGGGCTTCCTCGACGCGGATGCCGTGCAGGCCGAGGTGCGCTCCCCCACCTACCTCGCGGGCGCCTGGGACAAGCGGTCGAACGCCCTCGTGCACCCGGCGAAGCTCGCCCTCGAGCTCGCGCGCGTCGCGGCGGAACTCGGCGTCCAGATCTTCGAGCACTCCCCCGTGCGCGGGCTCGAGGGGACGGAGCCGGTGATCGTCCGCACCGAGCACGGCGCGGTGCACGCCCGGGATGTCGTGCTGGCCACCAACGTCTTCCCGTCGCTGCTGAAGCGCAATCGCCTCATGACCGTGCCGGTATACGACTACGTGCTGATGAGCGAGCCCCTGGACGCCGGGCAGCTGGCGAGCATCGGCTGGACGCACCGCCAGGGGCTGAGCGATTCCGCCAATCAGTTCCACTACTACCGGCTGACGGCGGAGAACCGGATCCTCTTCGGCGGCTATGACGCCGTGTACCACTACGGGGGGCGCGTCCGGTCGGCCTACGAGGAGCGGCCGCAGAGCTACCGCACCCTCGCGGAGCACTTCTTCACGACGTTCCCGCAGCTCGAGGGCCTGTCCTTCACCCACCGCTGGGCCGGCGCGATCGACACGTGCACGCGTTTCTGCGCCTACTACGGCACGGCGCGAAAGGGCCGCGTCGCCTATGCCGCGGGGTTCACGGGCCTGGGCGTCGGGGCCACCCGGTTCGCCGCCGACGTGATGCTCGACCTGCTCGACGGGGCGCCGACGGAGCGCACCGAGCTCGAGATGGTGCGCCGCCGGCCGCTCCCCTTCCCCCCGGAGCCGGCCGCGGCGATCGGCATCAACCTCACGCGCCGCTCCCTGGACCGCGCCGACCGGAACGGCGGGCGACGGGACGTGCTGCTGAAGACCCTCGACGCCCTCGGCCTCGGATTCGATTCGTGAGCGGGATGCTGGCGCCCGGATCGGTCGCGGCGGCGGCGGATATCGCCCTCGACCTGCAGGCCGTCGCCGACGATCTGGTGGTCCAGGGCGCTCCGCTGACCGGCTTCTGAGCGACGGAGTCGAAGGCGGATGCCGCGGCGTCAGGCTCCGCGCTGATCGAAGTCGAATGCCTTCAGCAGCTCGCCGACCGCCTGCTCCCGCTGCTCCCCGCCCTCTTCGAACATGTGA
>DASUQB010000157.1:0-3193 GCA_036280835.1 Microbacterium sp.
CGACTACCCGATGCAGGTACACGACCGCGCGTTCGACCCGTGGACCGAGGCATCCCCTGGGTGGATGCTGCTGTCGTACCGGGCCACGGCGGCCGCCTCATCGGCGCTGCCGGGCCACGAGCCGGCGCTCGCGACGGATGAGTCCGTGCGCACATGGTGGGTCGCCGGGTCGGATCAGCCGGGGGAGTGGCTGTCGGTCGATCTCGGAGCGGAGGCCACCGTGCACGCGCTGCAGGTCAACCTCGCCGATCACCACCTCGCCCCGCGAGCACCCCGGCGCCGCGACCTCCACCGGGCGACCATCGGAAAGCGGGCCGTATACCCGGACTCGCAGCCGACCGAGGTGCGCGTCGAAGTGTCGACGGATGCTTCCGAGTGGGTGACCGTGCACGACACGATCGGCACCCGCGCCGACGCGCCGCACGCGTTCATCGAACTCGAGCAGTCGCGACGCGCGCGCTACGTGCGGGTCACGTCCGGAGCCATGCCCTTCGGTGGCCGCTTCGCGATCAGCGGCCTTCGTGTGTTCGGCCTCGCCGACGCAGCCGCACCACGGGCGGTCACCCCTACCGGTGAGCGCGCCGATGAGCTCACCGTGGCGCTCGCCTGGGAGCCGGTGCCGGGCGCCGTGGGCTACAACGTGCGCTACGGCACGTCGCCCGAGAAGCTGTACCACAGCTGGCTCGTCTATGACCGGTCGGAGCTTGTCGTCGGGTCGCTCAACGCGGGCGTACCGTACTGGTTCGCGGTCGACAGCTTCAATGGGGCCGGTGTGACAGCGGGCACGGCGACCCGGATCTAGCGGCGCGCAAGGCGCCGACGAAAGGGGCAACGATGCTCGCATGGGGGATCATCGGCACAGGCGACATCTCCGAGCGGCTGGTGGCCGACCTCACCGCGCTGCCGGGCGCAACCGTCACCGCGGTGTGGGGGAGGTCGGCCGAACGCGCCGACGACTTCGCACGGGCTCACGGCATCGCGTTCGCGACGGTGTCGCGCGACGAGCTCTTCTCCCGCGCGGACGTCGACGTGGTCTACATCGCCACGCCGGCGCACACGCACGCCGACATCGCGGTCGAGGCGCTCCGGGCCGGCAAGCACGTACTCATCGAGAAGCCGATCGCTACGAGCGCCGACGACGCCGAGCGCGTGTACGCCGCAGCGGCGACGGCGGGGCGCTTCGCGATGGAGGCGATGTGGATGCGGTTCAATCCGCTCCACGTCGAGGTGATCGACCGCGTCCGCGACGGACTGCTCGGTGCTGCGGGCAGCGTCCGGGCGAGCTTCGGCACGCCGTTCCAGGCGCGGGGACGCGTCCTCACCCCGGGACAGGGCGGCAGCATCCTGCGAGACCGAGGCATCTACCCTGTCACCCTCGCGCACTGGTTCCTCGGCGAGCCGACCTCGCTTGCGGCATCCGGTGTCTTCGAGGGCGGCACCGACATCGAGGGCCACGCCACGCTCGAATACCGCCTGGCCTTCGCGCAGCTCGCGTGGTCGGGCATCCGCTTCCTCGATCTCACCGCGACGGTCAGCGGGGAGCGGGGGTGGATCACCATCGACCCGATGTTCTGGGCCGGATCGCGCGCACGCGTGCACGCAGGATCGGCGGAGCGGATCTTCGGCGCCCCCGAGGTGATCGAGTATCCCCGGCAGGGGAACGGCTACGGCCCGATGCTCGCCGCGGTCACCGACGCCATTGCGCGCGGGCGTCTCGAGCATCCCTGGCACTCGCATGCGGACTCGCTCGCGATCACCCGCACGCTCGACGCGGTGCTGGCGGGGATGTCGGCTGCCCGCGGAGCTGCGACGTAGCCGAACACACGCGCCGCATTGCTGCTGTTCGTGACGATTCAGTTCTATTCCGTGCGTGATCGGCCGTCCTAGCATTGCGGTCGTCTCAGACGCGCGACGTGGATCCACTCCCGCCGTCGGTCGTGAGAGTATCCCCAAAGGAGTGTGAAACGCGATGGCGCGTAACCCGAAACCGACCGCCAGTGAAGCCGACGGTGTGACGTACCGTCGTGCCCGCACCTGGGAGATCGCCTTCTCCCAGTTGAACAACGGCTCGGCGATGATCTTCTATGTCCTCGTCGGCCTGATGAGCTACCTGCAGAACGCGGGCTACGGCATCGCCGTGGCCGTCGCCGGCATCATCCTGACTGTCACCCGCGTCTTCGACGGCGTGATCGATCCGCTCGTCGGCCTCGTCATCGAGAAGGTGCGCTTCCGGTTCGGCAAGCTGCGATTCTTCATGCTCACCGGCTGGGCGATCCGATCGCTCGCGATCCTCATGCTGTTCGTCTGGGGATCGAACGCCGGCCTCGGCGCTGTGTTCTTCATCGCTCTGTATCTCGTGTACATCATCGGGTCCTCGATGAACGACATCGCCGGGCAGATGTCGGGTCCTGTGCTCACCAACGATCCTCGCCAGCGGCCGACGGTCCAGGTATGGGCGACCGTGTACGCCTACCTGATCCCCTCGATCTTCACGATCGTGTCGACCGTCGTCTTCCTGCCCCGCCACGGCAACGAGTTCACGGTCGGGATGCTCAGAGAGACCGCCATCACCTACGTGGCCTGCTCCCTCGTCTTCCAGATCCTCGCCTGCATCGGCGTCGCGCGCGTCGACAAGCCGGAGAGTTTCGTCCACCTCGCGGTGACGAAGGAGGATGCCGAGGTGTCGGTCCGCGACATGTGGAATGTGCTCGCCCACAACGGCTCGTTCATGCGATACCTCATCAGCGGTGCGTCCGACAAGCTCGCCCAGGTGGTGAAGTCGCAGGCCGTGATCGGAACCCTGATGTGGGGCATCCTGCTCGGCAACATGCAGCTCGGCACCACTCTCAGCCTGATCGCCATCCTTCCCGGCATCGTGTTCGCGATCTTCGGTGCGCGGTACACGGGCAAGCACGGGTCGAAGGCCGCGACTGTGACGTGGACATGGATCTGCATCATCCTCGCCCTCGTGCTCGCCGCGTTCTGCCTGGTCGTGGACCTGCGCTCGGTGCTCGGCAGCCTGCCCCTCACCATCGTGTTCTTCCTCGTGTACCTGCTCCTCAATGGCGCGTCGATGGTTGTCACGGTGGCCTCGGGTGCGATGCGCGCCGACGTCATCGACTACGAGCTCGACCGCTCCGGTAAGTTCCTTCCTGCGACTGTCACCGCCACCTACAACTTCGTGGACCAGATC
>DASUQB010000158.1:0-2158 GCA_036280835.1 Microbacterium sp.
CATCGCGACCAAGACCGACATCCTGCTCGGCAACCTCGAGGACGCGGTGCCCGTGGACCGCAAGGAGGCCGCGCGGGAGGGGCTCATCCGCGTGGGCAAGGAGATGGACCTCGGCCAGACGGCGCTGTGGACGCGCGTGAACGCGCTGGAGTCGCCGTGGGTGCTCGACGACCTCACGCAGGTCGTGGGCGAGATCGGCGACCGGCTCGAGGTCGTCATGGTCCCCAAGGTCGAGGGCGCCTGGGACATCCACTACGTGGACCGCCTGCTCGCGCAGCTCGAGGCGCGCGCCGGGCTGTCTCGGCCGATCCTCATCCACGCGATCCTCGAGACCGCCCAGGGCGTGGCGAACCTCGAGGAGATCGCCGCCGCCTCCCCGCGCATGCAGGGCATGTCCTTCGGCCCGGCCGACCTCGCCGCATCCCGGCGCATGAAGACGACCCGCGTCGGCGGCGGCCACCCCGGCTACCGCGTCATCTCGGACCCGGTCGAGGACGGCGGCCGGCGCGAGAGCGCCCAGCAGGACCTGTGGCACTACTCGATCGGCCGCATGGTCGACGCCTGCGCCGCGGTCGGGATCCTGCCGTTCTACGGCCCGTTCGGCGACATCAAGGACGTCGAGGGCTGCGAGGCCCAGTTCCGCGCCGCGTTCCTGATGGGCTGCGTCGGCGCCTGGTCGCTGCACCCCGTCCAGATCGACATCGCCAAGAAGGTCTTCTCCCCCGACCCCGACGAGGTCGCCTTCGCTCGCAAGGTGATCGAGGCCATCCCGGATGGGCGGGGCGTCCACATGATCGACGGCAAGATGCAGGACGACGCCACCTGGAAGCAGTGCCGCGTGATGGTCGACCTCGCCGAGATGCTGTCCGAGAAGGACCCCGAGCTCAAGGCCGCCTACGGGCTGTAGCGAACTGCAACGGCTCAGCGAGGAAAGGGTCAAAAGGGTGTGACAGCGCGCAGGGGCGGCGGTTCCCCGTGGTTCGCTTGACCCATGCCCCCTCCCCGCGCGATCCGCGCAGTAGCGCACCCCTCCAGATCGAGTGCGCGGAAACCGTAAGCACGCTTGCGGTTTCCGCACAGTCGATTTCGCGGGGTCACGTACTGCACGAAAACCGCGACCTCACGTTGATGGCCCGGGCGGCCCGCTCGGGCGGGGTCGTTACCACCTCCGATCTCCGTACATGCGGGTTTTCCGAGCCCGCGATCCGGTCCGCGCTGCATCGAGGGCTCCTGAAGCGCTGGGGCCGCGGCGTCTACCTGGTCGGCCCGCTCACCAACGACCTCACGGAGGCCCGCGCGGCAGCGCTGGCGGTGCCCCACGGGACGCTTGGGTTCCACCTCGCCGCGCAGCTGGCCCAGATCGGGCCGGTCGCCCTGCCGCCGCTGGATGTGATCGTGTCGCCGGGGCGCCGGGCGGATCGCAAACGACTGCGGATCCACCGGATCGAGCTGACCCGGCAGGACGTCACGCGATACGAGGGCCTGCGCTGCACCACCCCTTCGGTCACGATCGTGCATCTGGCGCGGACGCTCGCACCCTTCCCGTACGAGCGAGCCGTTCAAGAGGCCTTCGCCAAGCGCCTCACTGACACCAGGCGCCTGCAACAAGCCCTCGACCGCCATCGCGGCGGCCGGGGCACCGGGCGTCTGAAGCGCATGCTCGAGCTCGGCGTCGACGACCTGCGCTCCAGAGCCGAGCGCTCACTCCGCCACTGGGTCAGAGCCGCCTCCCTACCCCGCCCGGTGTTCAATGCGGAGATCGGCCCGTGGAAGGTCGATGCCGTCTGGCCGGAGCACAAGTTCGCCGTCGAGATCAACGGCCACGCCGCCCCCAGCTCACCCTGGGCGCACGACCGCGACCACCGCAAGGAGCAGTACCTGCTCTCCGCGGGCTACGCGACGCGCCGCTTCACCGCGCTGCAGGCGATCGACGAGCCGGCGCTCGTGATCGCCGGCATCGCGGTGGCGCTGGCTCAGAACCGGTAGCGCTTCGGGCAGCGGGAGGCCGGGGCGCCCATGCCGCTCCCCTCGGAGTACCGGAAGCAGCTGCCGAAGCGGAAGGCGCCCTTCCAGGCGTGGGGCAGCCGGACGGTCGCGGTGGCCTTGAAGCGGCCGCTGCTGGTCTTCTTCGGCTTGGCACGGGCGATCGGTTCGGCCG
>DASUQB010000159.1:0-3427 GCA_036280835.1 Microbacterium sp.
TCAATCTGATCTCCAAACACGAGCTCGATATCACCGAGGTCTCGCTCAGCAAGGTGACGGACGAGTTCATCGCGTACCTGCGCGACCTCGATCCGGACGAGGAGCTGGAACAGGCGTCCGAATTCCTCGTCGTGGCCGTCACCCTGCTCGACATGAAGGTCGCAGGCCTGCTGCCCCAGGGGGAGCTGGTCGACGCCGAGTCCGTCGCGCTCCTCGAGGCGCGCGACCTGCTCTTCGCCCGGCTGCTGCAGTACCGGGCGTTCAAGGACGTCTCGTCGTGGTTCGCCCGGCGCCTCGGTGCGGAGGACACCCGGCACGCGCGCACCGTGCCGCTCGAGGAGAAGTTCCGCCGGCGCGTGCCCGAGCTCGTGTGGACGCTCACCCCCGGCGACTTCGCCGCACTCGCGCTGCTGGCGATGACGCCGCGCGAGATCCCGCACGTCGGGCTCGACCACCTGCACGCGCCCCTCATCAGCATCCGGGAGCAGGCGGCCATCGTGGTCACCCTGCTGCGCGGGCGCGAGTCGCTGTCGTTCCGGGAGCTGATCGCCGGTGTCGCGGAGGCGGGGGTCGTCGTCGCGCGGGTCCTGTCGGTGCTCGAGCTCTACCGCCACGCCGCACTCTCCTTCGAGCAGCTCGAGCCGCTGGGTGAGCTGACCCTCCGCTGGACCGCCGAGCACTGGTCCGAAGAAAACCTCGCCACCCTGGGAGCCGACTATGACCGATGACGACGCTTCGACGGGCTCAGTGGCGGGGGAAGACAGCGGGGCCGACCACAGGACGGATGTCGCACGCCGGCTCGAGGCGATCCTGCTGGTTGTCGATGAGCCGCAGAGCCTGGTGAGCCTCGCCACCGCGGTGGCCGCGCCCGTCGCGGCCGTCCGCCAGGCCATCGAGTCGCTCGTCGAGGACTACGACGGACTCGCCGGGGGACCGCGACGCGGCTTCGAGCTGCGCGAGGTCGGCGGGGGATGGCGGATGTACGTGCGGGCCGAGCACGACGACCTGGTCTCGGAGTTCGTGAACTCCCAGGCGCCGTCGCGGCTGTCGCAGGCCGCGCTCGAGACCCTCGCCGTGATCGCCTACAAGCAGCCCGTGACCCGCGGACAGGTGGCCTCGATCCGCGCCGTGAACGTCGACTCCGTCGTGCGCACGCTGCTCGGACGCGGCCTCATCACCGAACTCTTCACAGACTCCGAGACCGGAGCGATCAACTACGGCACGACCGATGCCCTGCTGGTGAATCTCGGGATCAACTCTCTCGACGAGCTGCCCCCGATCTCACCGCTGCTGGATGACGGCGCCGACGGCTTCGATGAGATGGTGGCGCGATGAGTGACGACGGTTCGACGGGCTCTGCGACCGGGGGCTCTGCGACGGGGGGCTCTGGAGCGCCCGAGGGCGTGCGCCTGCAGAAGGTGCTGGCCAACGCGGGCGTCGCCTCCCGCCGCGTGTCGGAGGACCTGATCGTGCAGGGCCGGGTCCGCGTGAACGGCGTGGTCGTGACCGAGCTCGGCAACCGCATCGACCCCGAGACCGACATCGTGGATGTCGACGGCACCGCGATCCAGCTCGATGCCTCCAAGCGCTACGTGATGCTCAACAAGCCCACCGGGGTGGTGTCGTCGATGAAGGACGACCGCGGCCGGCGCGACCTCCGCGACTTCGCGAAGGACTGGGACGAGCGCCTCTACAACGTCGGCCGGCTGGATGCCGACACCAGCGGCCTCCTGATCCTCACGAACGACGGCGAGCTCGCCCACGTGCTCGCGCATCCCTCCTTCGGCGTCACGAAGGTCTACATCGCGAAGGTGGAGGGGCGGGTCACCGCTCAGACGATCGCGAGGCTGTCCCGCGGCGTCGAGCTGGAGGACGGACCCATCGCGGCCGACAAGGCGCGACTGCTCGACGCGTCGGGCGGCACGAGCCTCGTGGAGCTCACCCTGCACTCCGGGCGCAACCGCATCGTCCGCCGCATGATGGCCGAGGTCGGGCATCCGGTGATCGAGCTCGTCCGCCGCCAATTCGGGCCTCTCCACCTGGGAACCCTCCCAGTGGGGAAGGCGCGCGAGTTGACTAAGGTGGAACGCGGCGCGCTTCTCACTTTGTCGCGCCAGGAGCCCACTGACGACGGGTCTCAGGGGGATCCGCGGCAGGAGGCCGAGTGAGCGATCACGCACGATCACGCGAGGGCGTCGCACCTCGCGTATCGGGGACCGTGCGCATCGTCGGCGCCGGCCTGCTCGGCGCCAGCATCGGCCATGCCCTGATGGCCCGCGGCGTGGACGTCGCCCTCGACGACTCCTCCCCGTCGCAGCTGCGCCTGGCGATCGACTACGGCGCCGGCCGCGCCGCCGCCGACGACGACGCACCCTCCCTCATCGTGGTCGCCGTGCCGCCGGATGTCACCGCCGACGTCATCGAGCGGGAGCTCACGCGCTTCCCCGACGCGGTGGTGACGGATGTCGCCAGCGTCAAGCTCGAGCCGCTCCACGCGCTCCGCGCACGCGGGGTCGACCTCACCCACTACATCGGCTCGCATCCCATGGCCGGGCGCGAGCGCGGCGGTGCCATCTCGGCCCGCGCCGACATCTTCGTCGGCCGCCCCTGGGTGGTCTGCCGCGACGAGGAGACCCCGGCATCCGATCTCGCGCTCGTCGAGGCCCTCGCGCTCGAACTCGGCGCGACCCCGATCGAGATGACCCCCGAAGACCACGACCGCTCCGTCGCCCTGGTCTCCCACGTACCGCAGCTCGTCGCGAGCCTGCTCGCCGCGCGTTTCGTCGAGGCTCCGGACGGCTCGCTGCGGCTCGCCGGCCAGGGCGTGCGCGACACGACGCGGATCGCGTCATCCGCCCCCGAGCTGTGGGTGCAGATCCTCGGTGCCAACGCGGAGCCCGTCGTCGAGGTGCTGGATGCCCTCGCCTCCGATCTCGCCGGAGTCGCCGCCGCCCTGCGCGCCCCGGACGCGCCGCTCGCCGCGCTGCAGATCGTCCCCGACGAGGAGCGCCGCGTGCTCCTGGACGCGTGGGGCACCGGCCCGTCCGTCCCGCTCTCTGCGGAGCCGCTGCACCGCCTGATCGAGGCGCAGGCCGCCGCCACCCCGGACGCCGTCGCCATCGTGGCGGGCGGCGAGCGGCTGACGTATGCGCAGCTGGACGCGTGGGCCAACCGCGTCGCCGGCGAGCTGCGGGGGCGCGGCGCGGGCGTCGGCGTCGTCGTGGGCGTTTACGTGGACCGGGACCTGTCGACGGTGCCGGCGCTGCTGGGCATCCTCAAGACCGGCGCCGCCTACCTGCCCCTGGACCCCGTCTATCCGCCGGACCGCATCGCCTGGATGCTGGACGATTCCGGCGCCGCGCTCCTCCTGGCCGGCCCCGCGCTCCCGGAGGTTCCCTCCGCGGACGCGGCGGTGGTGCCCGTCCCG
>DASUQB010000160.1:0-7684 GCA_036280835.1 Microbacterium sp.
GGCGAGATCATCGAAGCCGACCCCGACATCGTCTTCGTCACCATGGGGCTGAACGACGCGTTCAGCTACGACCGGGTCGGCACCGGCATCCGGGATCGGATCGAGGATGACTTCGATCGTCTGACGGGCGAGCTCCCCGACGCCCGGTTCATCGTCGTCGAGCCGTTCTGGTACACGGAGGAGCGGCCAGAATCGATCGAGACGATCATCGACTGGGTCGAGGCCGCCGCCGACGATATCGCCGCCGACTACATCCCGGGGGCCTCGCGCTGGATCCAGGGGCGGGAGGGTGAGATGGCGAGCGACGGACTCCACCCGAACGACACCGGCTACGAGCGGATGGCGCAGAAGATGGATGCCGCGCTCCAGGAGCTGGGGCTCTGAGAACACCCGCCTCCGATCGGATGGCGCAGAAGTCGGATGCCTGGCTCAGGGAGCTGGGACCGGAGAGGTCTCCGCGAGCGGCGGGGCGCCGGCGGTGGTTCGCCCGTCCGCGAACCGCTCCGCGGCTCGACCGTGGCGGGGGCCGACGGGCACGAGCTCCGTCGCCTTCGGCAGGCCCATCGGCTTGGTCGACACGTAGATGCTCTCGGCTCGCTCGACGAGGAACGTCTCGTGCCAGATGCCGACGGCACCAGGCGCCTTGCGCGCCGACCGGTTGAAGCGGGTCCACGCCGGGCGATGCTCCGAAGCGGGGTCGGACGCGTAGGCGTAGAGCTTGTCGATCGACGACCAGTACTGCACGACGTACGGGCCCCCGCCGCCGAGGAGCAGGTGGAAGCCGAGCAGTCCGGAGTCGCGATCGATGCTCAGCTCTCGGAGCATCGACGGCATGGCGGTGAACACGGGCAGCCACAGGTCGGGCCGCCACCACTTGTTGATCTGCATGCCGATGTGAAAGACGACGAGCTCGCCCTCGTGCCGGTGGGTCATGCGCCCCTCGAGAACCTTCGACATGGCCATCCCTTCGATTGGATAGTACTGCTATCCATAATGGATAGCAGTACTATCTGAGTCAAGAGGTGATCGATGAGAATTTCCGAACTGGCGGCGGACAGCGGCGTTCCCGTCCCGACGATCAAGTACTACCTTCGCGAGGCTCTGCTCCCCGAGGGGGTGCGCAGTTCCGCCACTCAGGCGGCCTACGGCGACCTGCACCTCGAGCGTCTCCGCGTCATCCGGGCGCTCATCGAGGCGGGGGTGAGCATCTCTGAGACCCGCAGAGTGCTCGCGGCGCTGGATGACCCGCCCGAGAGCCCGCACGAGCTGCTCGGCGCCGCCCACGCGGCGGTGACCCCGCAGGGCGAGGGCGAGGTGGATGTGACGGAGGCCGAGCGGCTCGTCGAGGCCCTCGGCTGGAAGCCCGGCATGTGCGATGCGAACTCCCTCGGCGGCGTCGCGCGTGCGCTGCAGGGTCTCGATCGCGCCGGCTTCGCGGTGTCCGCGGACATCATGCCGGTCTACCTCGACGCCGTGCAGCGCATCGCCCGCGCCGAGATCGCCGGGGTCCCGACGGAGTCGCGGGAGGCGGCCGTGCGCTACGTCGTGCTCGGGTCGGTGCTCGTGGAGCCCCTGCTGCTGGCGCTGCGCCGCGTCGCCGAGCAGATCGCCTCCGCGGAGCGGTTCGGAGCCTGAGGGGCATATCGCGCCGCTCTTCACGGACGCCCTGACTCGTCGTAGGTTCGGTGCATGGCGGATCGCGCAGTGCCGAACCTTCCCTCTCGCAACTTCGACGCGACCATCGAGTTCTATCGCGGTTTCGGGTTCGAGACGTCCTATCGCGACGGCGGCTGGCTCATCCTCGGCCGGGGCAGTGTCGAACTCGAGTTCTTCCTCGCGCCGGAGCACGATCCCTATTCGAGCTGGTTCATGGCGAGCATCCGGGTGCGCGACCTCGACGAGCTCTACGCCGCGGTCCGGGCTACCGGCGTCCGTGAGGGCGAGGCCGGCATCCCTCGGCTGGTGCCCGTCGCCCTGCAGGAGTGGGGCCAGCGGGCCGGATACCTCGTGGATCCCGACGGGACCCAGCTGCACCTCATCGAGGATGCCGCGCGCGGGACCCGCGCCGGCTGAGGGACGCCCCGGCGCAGGGTGGCTAGCCTGAGCGGGTGATCGTCGACACCACGCGCACGACGCCAGCGCGGCATCCGCTCGCCGTCGGCCATGTCATCGCCGCGATCATCGCGCTCGGAGCCGTGCTCGCCGTGCTGTCGCCCCAGTACGGGTATCACCGCGACGAGCTGTACTTCCGGATGCTGCCGCCGGCGTGGGGATACACCGACCAGCCGCCGCTGACGCCGCTGCTCGCTCAGGGGGCCATTGCCCTTTTCGGGGACAGCGTCGTGGCACTGCGGATCGTCGCGCTGCTCTGCGCCGCGACATCGCTCGTCCTTCTCGCGCTCATCACGCAGGAGGTCGGCGGTTCCCGTCGCGCCCAGGCCTACACCGTGTGGGGAATGGCCGGCGCAACCCTGACGCTGCTCTTCGGGCACGTGCTGCTCACCGCGAGCCTCGACCTCGTGGTCTGGCCCGCCGCGCTCCTCTTCGCGATCCGCGCGGTGCTGCGCGACGACGGCCGATGGTGGCTGGCCGCGGGTGCGGTGATCGGGGTCAGCACGTTCAACAAGCTGCTCGTCGTGATCCTGATGATCGGGATCGCGGCCGGGCTCGCGGTCTGCGGGCCGCGACGGTGGTTCGCGACGGGGTGGCTGTGGGGCGGCGTGGCGCTTGCGGCGCTGCTGGCCCTTCCGAGCGTCCTCTACCAGGCGACGAACGGCTGGCCGCAGCTGGCCATGGGAGCCGCCCTCGGCGAGAACAACGCGGAGGAGGTGCGCATCATGATGTGGCCGATGCTCGGGCTGCTCGTCGGCCCGGTGCTCGCGGCCTTCTGGGTGGTGGCCGTCATCGCCGTCTTCCGGCGCCCGGAGTGGAAGCCGCTGCGCTTCGTCGCGGTGACGCTCTTCGTGGTCGTGGCGTTCGTCTTCGCCGCCGGCACGCAGTTCTACTACACCGCGGGGGTGCTGTCCGTGCTCACCGCCATGGGCGCGGCCGTCGTCGCCGAATGGGCTCGTACCAGCGGTCGCCGAGTGCTCGTCGCCTCCGGACTGGTCGTGAACGCGGTCGGCTGCGCCATCACCTCGGTGCCCGTGCTGCCCGTGCAGGCCTTCGGGGTCACCGGACTCGCCGCCGTGAACTCGGCCGCGGCGGATCAGGTGGGCTGGGAGCGTTACGTCCGGCAGGTGATGGATGCCGCGGCATCCGCCGATGTCGACGCGATCATCGCGAGCAACTACGGAGAGGCAGGTGCCCTCGACCGGTTCGGCGAGGACCTGCCCCGGGTCGTCAGCGGGCACAACGCGCTCTGGGATCTCGGCGGGCCGCCGGAGGACGCGGAGACCGTCGTGCTCGTCGGCTGGCAGGCGCTGCGCGCGGATCGCTGGTTCGCCGAGTGCGCCATCGTCGACGAACTGAGCAACGGCGTCGGTGTCGAGACCGAGGAGGAGGGTGCGCCGATCATGGTCTGCTCGGGACCCGCCGAGGAGTGGGACGAGCTCTGGAAGAGGTTCCGGCACCTGGACTGAGGCCGGCGCCTCTGCTCAGACGCGGGTGCCGACCCAGCCCAGCGCCGGGGCGACGTGCTTCGCGAAGGACTCCACCACGCGCAGGTTGAATTCGACACCGAGCTGGCTCGGGATGGTGAGCATCAGGGTGTCGGCGCTCTGGATGGCGGCGTCGGCGAGCAGCTGCTCGACCAGAACGTCGGGCTCGGCCGCATACGTCTTGCCGAACGTGGAGCGCATCCCGTCGATGATGCCGATCTGATCGCCGTCCTCGCGCCCTCCGAAGTACATGTGGTCCTCGGCCGTCACGAGAGGGAAGATCGAGCGGCTCACCGAGACCCGCGGCTCGCCGGAGTGTCCGGCATCACGCCACGCCCCGCGGAAAGCGTCGATCTGCTCGGCCTGCAGGATGTCGAAGGGCCGCCCGTCGGCAGAGGTGAGCAGAGTCGACGACATCAGGTTCACGCCGGTGCGTCCCGCCCACTCGGCGGAGTCCCTGTTTCCCGCGCCCCACCAGATGCGCGAGCGCAGGCCGGGGGAGTGCGGCTCGATCCGCTGCAGGCCCGTGCCGCCGCCGAAGGGGCTCGAAGGATCCCGCTCCGCGAGGCCGTCTCCCTCGACGGCACGCAGGAACAGTTCGAAGTGCTCACGTGCGACGTCGGCCCCGCGCGGGTCCGTCGAGCCGGTGTACCCGAAAGCCTCGTACCCCTTCACGACGGTCTCGGGTGATCCGCGACTGACGCCGAGGGCCAGCCGGCCATCGCTGATCAGGTCGACGGCGGCAGCTTCCTCGGCGAGGTGGAGCGGGTTCTCGTAGCGCATGTCGATGACGCCCGTGCCCACTTCGATGCGCCGCGTGCGCGCGGCGATCGCGGCCAGGAGCGGCATCGGAGACGCCTGCTGGCGCGCGAAGTGGTGCACGCGGAAGTACGTGCCGTCGACGCCGAGGTCGTCCATGCCCTGGGCGAGGTCGATCGCCTGGAGCAGCGAATCGGCAGCCGTGAGCTGACGGCCGCCGCCGAGGGGACCGTAGTGGCCGAAGGAGAGAGTTCCGAAGCGCTGCATGTCAGGTGCAACGGTACTCGGCTGAAGTCCATTCCGTTGGATGGATGCCGCGGCTGCCCCCTGCGCGGCCGCCCCTCGCATGCGCCTGTGCGGGATCATTGACTCGTGTATCTGCCGCCGCTCGCCGCTCCCTCAGCCGACGTCCCGGCGCCCGGGGGCCACACCTACGGAGGCGTCCTCCTCCGGCAGGGGGACATCTCCGACGGCGAACTCCTCGAGGCGCTCGGCGGCATCCGATTCTCCGGATGGGTCGCACCGCCCTGTGACGGCTGGGTGGTCGTCCTCGGCGAACCGGGAGGCGGAGTGGTCGCCGACGGACGACGCGGGATGATCGAGGTCGGTCAGCTGCTCGCCGAACGGGCCGCGGGTCCCGTGCTCGCCGTGCGCGTACGCATGGATCGCCAGCTCGCGCTGGTCGCGTGGCGCGAAGGGGCGGAGGTCGCCCGCTATTGCAGCGATCCCTCTCGCGAACCGGGCGCCGATGAAGAGGTGCTGGACGCGCCGATCGGAGCGGAGAGCGCCGAGACGCTCGCAGAGCTGTGGGAGCACCCGGACGCCGCTGAAGACCTGAGCGAACTGCTCGAGGACGAGCTCGACCCCGACAGCGTCCACGAGTCGGAGCGACTCGGCCGCGTGCTGCGGATCCTGGGCCTGCCGGCCTGGCTGGTCGCCGCGGGCGAACTCCCGCGCCGGATGCCGACCGGCCCGCGACCGGCAGAGATGAGGCGGCTGCGCACAGGACGCACCGGGGCAACAGGACGGATGCTCGACTTCGTCACCAGGCGCGTGCGACGCAGGCAGTCCCCACCGCCGGTGATCGCCGACCCGCCCAGGGGCACCGGCGCGGGTTTCGACCCCTGGATGTAGGCGCCGATGAGGTGCCGCTCACGTTTCGGACGGCCTGTCAACCCCCCGAACCGGGCGCGGCAGGACGCGTAATCTGATCGATACGCGGTGATCGGTGCGGCATCCGGATGAAAGAACTATCATGTTCAATGGTCCTCGCGTCCGCGTCGTTTCACTCGTATGACGAACACCGCAGGGACCAGCCCGCCTGACCCGAATTCAGGCACGGTCGTTGCCGTTCTCCGGCCCTACAACTGAACATCACCCTCCCCCAAGGGAATTGGTCGTCACGACGTCGAGGCATCGCGCCTCCGTTCGTGCGCGGCAGCAAGACCTCACCAGAGGAACCATATTGGGGGAGAAATGAACAGAAGATGGAAGGCACTCGCGAGTGCGGCAGTAGCCGCAACGCTCGTGTTCGCGCCGATCGCGGCGTCTGGGGCGCTGGCAGACGAGACGGAGCCGCCCCCCACGACCGAAGTGGTGACGGAGGCCGTGGTCGAGGCACCGCCCGCGGCGGAAGAGCCGGCTGCGCCCGAGGCACCCGCGGTCGAGGCGCCTGCGCCCGAGGCGCCTGCGCCTGAGGCACCCGCGCCTGCCGAACCTGAGGCTGCCGCTCCTGAAGCCGCAGCACCGGACGCAGTGACTCCGGACGCCGCTGCACCCGCGGAAACAGTCCCCGCGGATGTGCCGGCCGAGGAGACCGACGCCTCCGCCACGATCGATGACGCCCCGGCTCCGACGGCTCGGGCGACTGAGCTGTTCATCGAGGGTGACGTGTCCGTGATGGCGGCGCCCCCGATCGGCGAGCGCAAGGTCTTCGTCTGCAAGTACGTCGGCACTCCGGGCGACGGTGAAGTGCTTCAGACCGGTCAGAACCCGATCAGCGTGTCGGTGAACGCCATTTTCGGCAACGGACCCGTCGTCATCGGCGACTTCTTCGAGGACGCTCAGGGCCGCTCGATCGTCATCGCCTTCGACGTCGGACAGCCGGAACCCAGCGTCGATGACTGCCCGGACGTCACGCCCGGCATCGCCACGGGATCCGTCACGGTCACGCCGCCGAGCTGCGAGGACCTCGACGGTGGCGCGGCACTCGTGTACTCGAACGCCACGGTAACGTCTGCGACTCTGGGGGGCGTCCCGCAGCCTGCGGCGAACTTCGCAGCGGGCTTCTACGACACCCTGCCCGAGGGCGACTACGTGATCACGCTTCAGGCTGCGAACGGGTTCGAATTCGAAGGCGGTGAGACGACTCTCGTGCTGGAGTTCACGATCTCGGTCATCGACGCCGAGGACTGCGAGGTGCCGATCCCGGTGCTGTTCGACGCGGACCCGATCCCGGCGACGTGCCTCACCGCAGGTGCACTTCCCGACATCGCAGGGATGTTCCCGAACGTGTCTTTGGCCTTCGACCGTCCCTTCGACGGTCCGGGCACGTACATCCTGACGGCGACCGCGCTGAACGGGTACGAGTTCCCGAATGGCGAGACCGTGTTGCAGCGGGAGATCACGGTGGATGCGGCGCTCATCTGCCCCCCTGCGCCGGAGTTCATGGACCCCTGCGGGACGGAGAACGACGGGTACACCGTGCCCGATGACACCGAGGCATATTTCTACGAGATCCTCGAGGAGGGTGACACCGTCACCGTCACTGTCATCGCCGAGTCGGAGGTCGGGTTCCCGGAGGGAACGGAAACCGAGTGGACCTTCACGTTCACCGACGAGCCCTGCCCGGTCGTCGTGCCGCCGGCACCGCCGGCACCGGCGGGCAACCCCGCGCCCACGACGCCGCTCGCGATGACCGGTGGGCAGGACATGCTGCCCCTCGGGATCGGCGCGTTCGCGCTCATCCTCGCGGGAATCGCAGCGCTCGGCTTCCGCGCCGTGCGCAGCAGCCGTGGCTGATCTGAGTTGACACACCCCGGAGGGGGGTGAGCCGAATCCCGAAGGGACCGGCCCACCCCCCTCCGGCATGCGACCCACGTCTATGTGCGACACGGTCGATCCGCGTCTTCCGGGAATGCGCGGCTCCCGCATCCGTTGGCTCTCAGCATGACGCGCATCGGCAACAGCGACCTCGACATCCTTCCCCTTTCGCTGGGCGGCAACGTCTTCGGGTGGACGGCCGGCCGCGACGAGTCGTTCGCGATCCTCGACGCGTTCCACGCGGGAGGCGGCGACTTCATCGACACCGCCGACTCGTACAGCGC
>DASUQB010000161.1:0-8574 GCA_036280835.1 Microbacterium sp.
CCGGCGCGGTGCGCCAGGTCGACGGCATCCAGCGTCTCGGACAGCGTGCCGATCTGGTTCACCTTGACCAGCAGCGAATTGGCGACGCCGCGCTTGATGCCGTCGGCGAGCCGCACCGGGTTCGTCACGAACAGGTCGTCCCCGACGAGCTGGATCTTCGACCCGAGCTTCTCGGTGAGGTGCTTCCAGGCATCCCAGTCGTCCTCGGCGAGGGCGTCCTCGATCGTGACGATCGGGTACGCGTCCGCGAGCTCGACGTAGTAGTCGGTGAGCTCTTCGGCGGTCCAGTTCTTGCCCTCGAAGACATACGAGCCGTCCTTGAAGAACTCCGTCGCCGCGACATCCATGCCGAGCGCGATCTCTGTGCCGGGCGTGAAGCCCGCCTTCTCGATCGCCCTGATGAGGAAGTCGAGGCCCTCCCGGTTGCTCTTCAGGTCGGGGGCGAAGCCGCCCTCGTCGCCGAGGCCCGTGGCGTAGCCGGCGCTCAGGAGCTCGCCCTTGAGAACGTGGTAGACCTCGGTGCCCCAGCGCAGCGCCTCGGAGAACGTGTCGGCTCCGATCGGTGCCAGGAAGAACTCCTGCATGTCGATGCCGTTGTCGGCGTGCGAGCCGCCGTTGATGACGTTGAACAGGGGAACGGGCAGCACGTGCGCGTTGGGTCCCCCGAGGTAGCGGAACAGCGGCAGGTCGGCGGAGTCGGCAGCGGCCTTGGCGACCGCCAGGCTCACGCCGAGGATGGCGTTCGCGCCGACGCGGCCCTTGTTGTCCGTGCCGTCGACCTCGATGAGGATCTCGTCGACGATGCGCTGCTCGCTCGCCTCGATGCCCTCGAGGGCCGGGCCGAGCTCGTCGATGACGGCGTCGACGGCCTTGAGCACGCCCTTGCCGTTGTAGCGGGTCTTGTCGCCGTCGCGGAGCTCGTAGGCCTCGAATGCCCCGGTCGACGCCCCGGAGGGGACGGCGGCCCGCTGGACGATTCCGTCGTCGAGGAGCACCTCCACTTCGATCGTCGGGTTACCGCGCGAATCCAGGATCTCGCGTGCGCCTACTGCCTCGATCAATGCCACGGGAATAACTCCTTGCTCAGTGGATGGTGCGTGGAGCGTCGTCGATCCGCGGCCAGTCTAGCGAGGCGGATGCCGCGGCACAGGGCGCGGCATCCGCACCTCACACGACGAGCGCGATCGCCACGCCGTCCCAGCCCTTGAGCCCCACGGTCTGCAGCGCCGTGGCGTCGAAGCGGGGATCCGAGCCGAGCATCTCGAGGGCGTTGCGCGTGCCGATGACCATCGAGTCGGTGGTGCCGGCGTCCGCGATCTCGCCCTCGCGCCCGATGTTGTCGAGCACGACCACGGTTCCCGGCCGGCCGAGGCGCGCCGCCCAGTCGAGGTAGAGGGTGTTGGACTCCTTGTCCGCGTCGATGAACACGAGGTCGAACGGCTCGGCGCCTCCGGCGGCGATGGGACCCTCGAGCGTCGGCAGAACGTCCGCCGCCCTCCCGATCAGGATCTCCACTCTCTCCCCCACCCCGGCCGCGTCGATGTTGGCGCGCGCGATCGCGGCGTTGCCCGGCTCGGCCTCGATCGTCACGACGCGACCCTCGGGCGGGATGCCGCGCGCCATCCAGATCGTGGAGTAGCCGCCGAGCGTGCCGATCTCGAGCACACGGCGGGCGCCCGAGATGCGGGCGAGGAGGTGGAGGAGCTTCCCCGACACCGGAGCGACCTCGATGGGGGGCAGCCCGGCGCGCTCCTGCGCGGCGATCACGGCGGCGAGCGCAGGGTCGTGCCCCACCAGGGTGTCGGCGAGGTACGCGTCGGCGCGCCGCCAGTTCTCGATCGTCGGCTCGGCCATCCCGCCAGCCAAGCGGTACGCCGCCGCGCCCGTCAAGGCCGCCGCCGTGGATGGGCACGATCCGGGCGCGCACCGGCGGCGCGCACGTTGGAGCCCTCGCACAAGGGAATCGCCGAACCGGCGACGACGAACACAATGGAAAGCATGCGAGTGACTCCCCGACGCCTGGCCATCGGCATGAGCCTGTGGGCCCCGAACCTCTTCAGCGGCATCCGCATCACGCGCTTCGCGACCGATTGGACGAGCGCCACCGTGCAGCTGCACGTCAATCCGATCACCCGCAACTACGTCAAGACGGCGTTCGGCGGCTCGATGTCGGCGATGACCGACCCGTACTTCTTCATGCTCGTGATGCATCAGCTGGGCCGCGACTACGTCGTGTGGGACACGCGGGGCGAGATCGAATTCCTCAAGCCGGGACGCGGCGTGCTGACCGCGCACTTCGAGGTGTCCCCCGCGCACATCCAGGAGCTGCGCACGCGGGCGAAGGGCGGCGCGAAGGTGCTCGAGTGGTTCGAGACCGCGATCACCGACCGCGACGGCGACGTCGTCGCCCGGGTGCGACGCGAGGTCTACGTGCGCGAGAAGCGACGCGTCACAGAGGCGTCGAGCGCCACCCCCGCGCCAGGCACGAGCGCGCCGGCAGCGCGCCAATAGGCTCCGGGCCGTGAAGGCCGGTGGTGCGCCGGTGACCTCTTCCCGCCGTCAGCCCAGCGGGCGCACGTCGACGGAGCCGTCGCCGGCCCCCACGGTGGCGAACGCGGTGTAGCCGTCGGATGCCGCGCGCTCCAGCAGCGCCTTCATGTTCTTCGTGCGCGGCTCGAGGCGCACGCGCGCGCCCTGGCCGACCAGGCGCGCCTTGTGGGCGAGCAGTTCCCCCAGCGGCACGTCCCGCTCGTGCACCAGCACGACCGCCTCGCCGGCGGTGCCACCGGCATCCGGGACCAGCTCGACCAGGCGCTCGAACCCCAGCGAGAAGCCGACAGCCGGCACGTCGGTGCCGAGGAAACGCCCGATCATGCCGTCGTAGCGACCGCCGCCGCCGAGGGAGTAGGCGACGCTCGGGTGGGCGAGCTCGAAGATCGTGCCGGTGTAATAGCCCATCCCGCGCACGAGGAACGGGTCGAAGACCAGCGGGATGCCGCCGACGGCGTCCGCGGCGGGGCGGGCCGCCGCCACCGCGTCGCCGATCGCCACGAGCTGCTCGATGATCCCCTCCGGCACACCGGCGGGCAGGGCCTTGCGGATCTGCCGCTCGCCGTACGGGTTGTACTCCATCGTCACCGGGCGGCGTGTGAACGCCTCGAAGGAGTCGACGGCCTCCGGTGTGGCCTCGCGGGCGCGCAGCTCGGCGAGGACGCCGTCGTGCCCGATCTTGTCGAGCTTGTCGATCGTGATCAGCACCCCCGGGCGCTCGTCGAGCCCGAAGCCGAAGCTCTCCAGCATCCAGTCGAGCGCCCGGCGGTCGTTGATGCGCACGGACGCGCCGTCCAGCCCGAGGGCGTCGACGGTGTCCAGGGTCGCCACGACGAGTTCCGCCTCGGCCTGCGCGGAGGCATCCCCGATGATGTCGATGTCGCACTGCACGAACTGGCGGTAGCGGCCCTTCTGAGGGCGCTCGGCACGCCACACGGGGGCCACCTGGATGGCGCGGAAGACGGCCGGAAGCTCCCCGCGATGGCTGGCGTAGAACCGGGCGAGCGGAACCGTGAGGTCGTACCGGAGTCCCAGATCCGCGAGCGACGCAGGATCGTCGGCCGCCGCACGGATGTCCTCGGGCGAGAGCCCGCGCTTCAGGACGTTGTAGGCGAGCTTCTCGTTGTCGCCGCCGATGCCGGAGTGCAGCCGCGCGTAGTCCTCGACGACCGGCGTCTCGATCTCATCGAACCCGTGGGCGCGGTAGCGGTCGCGGATGACGGCGAGCACGCGCTCGCGGCGGGCCTTCTCGGCGGGCAGGAAATCGCGCATGCCGCGCGGCGGGGTTACGGAGGGCACCGGCCTATTGTTCCACCCGCGGTTCGGCCGGCTGTGCGCCCTCGACCTCCCGCACCTCCCGCTCGAGCCCGCGCAGGCGTCCGCGCAGCGCCCGCTCGGCATCCAGTCCCCGGCGGCGCCCCGCCGCGACGAGGGCGAGGATGGCCTCCCCCAGCTCCTCCTCGGACGCCGGCGCGGGCGACTGCTCGACCTCGACGCCCACCGAGGCAGCCTTGCCGACGAGCTTCTGCGCCAGCGCGAGCGCCGGCATCGCGTGCGAGACGCCGTCGAGCACGCTCTCCCGGTGCCGCTTCTCCTCCGCCTTGGCCGCGTTCCAATGCACGAGCACCTCCTCGGGCGTGCGCGCCACCGCGTCGCCGAAGACGTGCGGATGACGGCGGACCATCTTCTCGGTGAGTCCGGCCGCGACATCCTGGATGTCGAAGGGGTCGGCCTCGTCGCGCGATGCGATCTCGGCGTGGAACAGCACCTGCCAGAGCAGATCTCCCAGTTCCTCGCGCAGCTCCGACCGGCTGCCGCCCTCTACGGCGTCGATGAGCTCGGCGCTCTCCTCGATGAGGTACGGGACCAGCTCGGCGTGCGTCATCCGCTGCGTCCAGACGCACCGGTCGCGCACCGCGTGCATCGTGTCGATCGCCTGCTGCACCGGGGTCGGCTCGCTCATGCGGGCACCTCCTGCTTCTGCGCGGCCCGCGCATAGACCCGGGAGCGCCAGGTGACGAGGATCCCGGCGGCCACGAGCGAGATGAGCGACCCGCCGAGCACGCCCAGCGTCGCCTGGTCGCGGATCGCCGGCGCATCGGCGAAGGCGAGCTCGCCGAGCAGCAGCGACACGGTGAAGCCGATGCCGCCGAGGGCGCCGGCGGCCAGCAGGTCTCCGAAGGCCAGGTGCGGCGCCGCCCCCCGGCCGCCGATGCGCAGCGAGAGCCAGCCGGCGCCGGCGATGCCGATCACCTTCCCGACGGGGAGGGCGACCAGGATGCCCCACAGCGCCGGCGAGAGCTGACTCGGCGACACCTGCGGAATCACCACGAGCGCCGCCGAGAAGGCGAAGATCGGGAGGACGACGCCGTTGATCCACGGCTCCATCGCGTGCCGGGTGCGCAGGGCCGGTGTCTGCGCCATCGCCAGCCCGAGCAGCACCCCGGCGATCGTCGCGTGCACGCCGGATTCGTAGACGAGCGCCCACGTCAGCACGGCCAGCAGCACCAGCACGATCGCGATGGGGACGCGTGCCCGCGTGTCGAGCAGCCGGCTGAGGGCGCCGAAGACGACGACGGTCAGCAGCGCCGCGGCCAGCAGCGCGAAGTCGACGTCGGTCGCGAAGAGCACGGCGATGAAGACGATCCCGACGATGTCGTCGAGGATCGCCAGCGCCAGCAGGAAGACGCGCAGGCCGGCGGGCAGGCCCCTGCCGAAGACCGCCAGCACACCGAGGGCGAACGCGATGTCCGTCGCCGTCGGAACGGGCCAGCCCTCGGCGACATCCGTGCCGCCCGCGAACAGCAGGTAGACGGCGATCGGGACGATCACACCGCCGGCGGCCGCGATCGCGGGCTGCAGCGCCTTGCGCGGGCTGTTGAGCTCGCCCCTCGTCAGCTCGAACTGCAGCTCGACGGCGACGACGAAGAAGAAGACGGCCAGCAGCCCGTCGGCGATCCAGTGCCCGACCGAGAGCTCGAAGACGCCCGGTATGCCGATGTAGGCATGTTTCGCGTCCTGAAGCTGAGGTCCGAGCGGGCTGTTGGCGAGCACCAGCCCGAGCACGGCGGCGGCGAGCAGGACGATCGCCGGGAAGCGGGCGGATCGAAGGAGGGACATGGTTGTCCTTTCGTCGGGCGGGCGGGTCGCTGAAATGACGCCGACCAGACTTCCCGGCACACCGCTGTCCATCGTACCGACGCCGCCCCGAAGCATCGCGAAACACGTGACGTACCCGAAACACCGCGCCACTAGCGTTGAAGGATGCGAGAGATGACTCAGACCGAAGCCATCGACCTCGTCGGACGCTTCGAGGCCGGACAGGAACTCCCGGAGTCCATGCGCTCCGATGTGCGGATGCTCGGCTCCCTCCTCGGGCAGGTGCTCCGCGAGAGCGGATCGCCGGGGCTGTTCGAGGATGTCGAGCGCCTGCGCACGGCGACGATCGACGCGTACACCGACGAGTCGCCGGAGGCCTTCGAGCGCGCGGCGCAGATCGCCGACTCCTTCACGGTGCAGCGCGCCGACGAGGTCGCGCGGGCGTTCACCTGCTACTTCCACCTCGTGAACCTGGCCGAGGAGCACCAGCGCGTGCGCATCCTGCGCGAACGCGACGGGCGGCCGGAGAAGGAGGACGCGACCGACTCGGTCGCCGCCGCCTTCGTGCGCCTCGCCGCGGAGGTCGGCGACGACACGGCGCTGCAGCGGCTGCAGGGCCTGCGGTTCCACCCCGTGTTCACCGCCCACCCGACCGAGGCCCGTCGCCGCGCGATCTCGACCACGATCCGCCGCCTCGCGGCCCTGCTGGTGGAGCACAGCACGTCGCTCCGCGGCGGTGCCGACGAGCGCCGCGCCCGCCGGCGGATGCTCGAGGAGATCGACACGCTCTGGCGCACCGCGCCCCTGCGGGCCGAGAAGCCGGCGCCGACCGACGAGGTGCGCGCGGTCATGGCGGTGTTCGACGAGACGCTCTACACGGCGGTGCCGCACGTCTACCGGCGGGTGGATGACGCGCTGCAGGGCATCGCCGCCGGTCAGCGCGCGCCCGTGGTCAAGCCCTTCGTGCGCGTCGGCTCGTGGGTCGGCGGCGACCGCGACGGCAACCCCTTCGTCACGGCATCCGTGACGCGCAAGGCGGCCGCGATCGCATCGGAGCACGTGCTGATCGGGCTGGAGCGCACCGCGGAGCGCATCGGCCGGACGCTGACCCTCGATGCGGCCACGACCCCGCCGAGCACCGGGCTGCTCGCCCTCTGGGAGCGGCTCGCCGCCGGGGACGAGGACGCGGCGACCGAGATCGCGAAGCGCTCCCCCGCCGAGCCCCATCGCCGCATCATGCTGCTGGTCGCCCGGCGCATCGCCGCGACGCGCACCCGCGACGCCGACCACGCGTACGGGGATCCCGAGGAGCTGCTCGCCGAGCTGCGCATCGTGCAGGACTCGCTCGTCGCGGCCTCGGCGCCCCGCCAGGCCTACGGGGCCCTGCAGCAGCTGATCTGGCAGGTCGAGTCGTTCGGGTTCCACCTCACCGAGCTCGAGGTGCGCCAGCACTCCGGCGTGCACGCGCGGGTGCTCGAGGAGCTGGATGCCGGCGGGACCAGCGAGCTCTCGACCGAGGTGCTCGACGTGTTCCGCGCCGTCGCATTCGTGCAGAAGCGGTTCGGCCCCCGCGCGGCGGGGCGCTACATCGTCTCGTTCACCCGGTCGGCGGAGGACCTGGCCGCCGTCTACCGCCTCGCGGAGTACGCCGCGGCATCCGGCGGGCGAGCACCCGTGCTCGATGTCATCCCGCTGTTCGAGACCTTCGCCGACCTCCAGGCCGCGCCGGCCGTCCTGGCGGAGGTCGTGAAGCACCCGGCCGTCGCGGCACGGCTCGCCCAGACCGGACGGCGGATGGAGGTCATGCTGGGCTACTCCGACTCGTCGAAGGACGTCGGCCCGGTCGCCGCCAACCTCGCCCTCTACGAGGCGCAGGCGGCGATCTCGGCCTGGGCGCGCGAGGAGGGCATCGAGCTCACGCTCTTCCACGGACGCGGCGGGGCCCTCGGCCGCGGCGGCGGTCCGGCCAACTCGGCGATCCTCGCCCAGCCGCCGCACTCGGTCGACGGCCGCTTCAAGCTCACCGAGCAGGGCGAGGTCATCTTCGCCCGCTACGGCGACCCCGCCATCGCGATGCGGCACATCGACCAGGTCGCCGCCGCGACGCTGCTGGCCTCGTCGCCGACGATCGAGCGCCGCAACAGCGCCGCCGCTGAGCGGTACGCCGGTATCGCCGCGACGATGGATGCCGCATCCCGCGATCGCTTCTTCTCGCTCGTGAAGGCGCCGGGCTTCGCGCCGTGGTTCGCCACGGTGACGCCGATGGAGGAGGTCGGCCTGCTCGCCCTGGGCTCGCGCCCCGCGCGCCGCGGCCTCTCCGTCGAGTCGCTCGAGGACCTCCGGGCCATCCCGTGGGTCTTCGCGTGGACGCAGGCGCGCATCAACCTCGCGGGCTGGTTCGGGCTCGGCAGCGCGCTCGAGGCCGTGGGCGACGAGGAGCTGCTGCGCGAGGCCTACCGTGAATGGCCGCTGCTGCACGCGATGGTCGACAACGTCGCCATGAGCCTCGCGAAGGCCGACGCCCGCATCGCCCGCAAGTATCTGGAGCTCGGCGATCGCGACGATCTCGCGGACCTCGTGATGGACGAGATGGCCCTCACCCACTCGTGGGTCGTGCGGGTGACCGAGGGCGAGGGCGTGCTGTCGAACCGCCCGATCCTGCAGCGCGCGGTCAAGATGCGCAGCCCCTACGTCGACGCGCTCTCGCTGCTGCAGCTGCGGGCGCTGCGCGCCCTCCGCGACGCGCCGGCCGGTGCCCGGACGCCCGACCCCGAGCAGCAGCGCCTGCTGCTCCTCTCGGTCAGCGGCGTCGCCGCCGGCCTCCAGAACACCGGCTGACCGGCGTCCACCCCTGCGCGAGACTTCACGAACGCACCGTCAAGGAGCCCACGAAGGTGCCTTCGTGAAGTCTCGCGCAGGGCGGGT
>DASUQB010000162.1:0-2730 GCA_036280835.1 Microbacterium sp.
ACGACCTCGGCATCGTCTACGACGACGACGACATCGTGGTGGTCGACAAGCCGACCGGGGTGGCGGCGCACCCGTCCGTCGGCTGGGAGGGACCGACCGTGCTCGGCGCCCTGGCGGGCGCCGGCTTCCGCGTCGCCACGACGGGCGCGGCGGAGCGGCAGGGCGTCGTGCACCGCCTCGACGTCGGCACGAGCGGCCTCATGGTCGTGGCCAAGACGGAGCGCGCCTACACGATGCTGAAGCGCGCGTTCAAGGAGCGCGAGGTCGAGAAGATCTACCACGCCGTCGTTCAGGGGCATCCCGACCCCCTTGCCGGAACGATCGACGCTCCCATCGGCCGGCATCCGTCGCACTCGTGGAAGTTCGCGGTGACGCCGACCGGCAAGGACTCGGTCACGCATTACGAAACCCTCGAGGCCTTCCCGGGGGCGTCGCTGCTCGAGATCCACCTCGAGACCGGCCGCACGCATCAGATCCGCGTGCATATGGCGGCCCACCGGCATCCCTGCGTCGGGGACCCTCTCTACGGCGGCGACCCGACGCTGTCGGCGCGGCTCGGCCTCACGCGGCAGTGGCTGCACGCGCGGGAGCTGTCGTTCACGCACCCCACCAACGGCGACCGGGTGACGTTCACCTCGCCGTACGCCCCGGACCTCGCCCACGCGCTCGATATCCTCCGCGGCGACTGAGAGCCGCGTCGAGCGGTTGCCGCGTGTCGGTGGCACTCGGCATCCTGGATCGCATGACGATCACGGTGCGACCGGCCACGGTCTTCGAGGACGTCCGCGCGATGGTGGGACCGAAGAACCCGGACGCCAACGTGTGCTGGTGCCTGAGCTACCGCATCCCCTCCAAGCTCAACGGCGAGCTTCGTGGACCCGACCGCGGCGAGTACGTGAAGAAGCTCTGCAGCGCGACGCCGGCGCCCGGCGTGCTCGCCTACGACGGCGACGAGGTGGTCGGCTGGGCGGCCATCGCCCCGCGCGATCACACCAACTTCGCGCGCAATCGGAAGATCCCGCGCATCGACGACCTCGACGTGTGGTCGCTGTGGTGCATCCGGACCCGCCCGGGTCACCGCGGCCAGGGCATCTCGCACGCGCTCATCGAGGGCGCGGTCGATTTCGCACGGCGGAACGGGGCCCCTGCGGTCGAGGGCTATCCCGTCGACAACAAGGGCGCCAAGGTCGACCAGACGATGGCGTACGTGGGCACGCGATCGATGTTCGAGAGGGCCGGGTTCACCAAGGCGGCCGACACGGACTCGGTCTCCGGCCGCATCCCGCGCGTGGTGATGCGCCTCGCCCTGCGCTGAGCGCTCACGCAGGGCGCGGACGACCGCCGTCGAACCGCGCCGGATCTTCCTCGGCGAGAGCGAGCGCGATGCTCCGCACGTGGTCCTTCGTGGTGTCGCCGAGCTCCTCGAGCCCTCGCCACGCCACCTCGGTGAGCTCCCCGTCGGCGGGATGGGGGTCGCCTGAGACCCATTCGCACCGGAAAACGAGGTCGAGGTAGTCGACCTGGTCGCCGTTCGGATAGGTCATGCGCTGCAGTGCGTGCACGAGCGCGAGGCGGGTCACCCGGACGTTCACCCCGGCCTCCTCCAGGCACTCGCGCACGGCCGCATCGGCGGGCTGCTCTCCCGGATCGACGATGCCCGAGATGCACTCGAGGTGCCCGTTGTCCGCGCGGCGCCCGAGCAGCACCTTCTCGTCCTTGAACACCACGGCGGTGACGCCGACGAGGGGAAGCGGGGCGCTGCCGATGTGGCGGCGCAGCTCGAGGACGAAGTCGGGGGTGGCCATGCCGCCAGCCTACGAGGGATGCCGCAGCCGGTGTGCCCTCGCGCACGACGACGCCGCGTGGCACGATGCACGTGAACCGAATCGGCCGGATCCGGCAATCCTTATCGTGAGCGCAGACAGCGACATCATCAGGCGGTCGATCGAGATCCCGTCTGCCTTCGCCGAACTCTTCGAGAGACACGCGAAGGTGATCGGAGCGTTCGCCGCGCGGCGGATCGGCCGGGAGGCGGCCCAGGACATCGTGAGCGAGACGTTCCTGGTGGCGTTCCGCCGCAGGCGGGACTACGACACGTCGTGGGAGTCGGCGCGGCCGTGGCTGCTCGGCATCGCCTCCCGGCTCATCGGCAAGCACCGGGGGAGGGAGGCCGCCCAGTGGAGGGCTTTCGAGGCCTCCGCCGGGGGCGCCGTGACGTCGTCGGACGGCGCGATCGACGAGGCGGCGATGAGAACGGATGCCGCCGCCGCGCTGCAGCGGCTCGCGCCCCGCATCGCCGCCCTGAGCGCACGGGATCGCGACACGCTCCTGCTCTACGCCTGGGGAGATCTCACCTACGAGCAGATCGCCGCGGCGCAGGGGATTCCGGTGGGGACCGTTCGCTCGCGCCTCAACCGCGTGCGCCGCAAGCTCTCGGACGCGGGCACCGGCCCGACAAGCACCTGGATGAAGAAGGAGGAAGCGGATGGACGTCTTGGATCGCGTGCGTGAATTCGGCGCCGACATCGAACTGAGCGACGACCAGCTTTCGCGCGCCATGCAGGAAGTGCGGCGCGGCCTCCTTCCCGACGCCCCGTCCCGGAAGCGGGCGCGGCTCTGGGTCGGCATCGGCGGCATCGGCGGGCTCGTCGCGGCCGGCGCGGCGACGACCGCCATCGTGGTTGCGCTGTCCGCGCCTCCGACCGCGGTGGTCGAGGCCGTCACACCGTC
>DASUQB010000163.1:0-4057 GCA_036280835.1 Microbacterium sp.
CGTCGTATCCCGCCTTCGGTGCGTCGGTCCGCCCCGCCCCGCGCAGGTCGGGCGCGATGAGGTGCGCGCGGTCGGCCAGGGCCGCCATGACCGGCGCCCATTCTCGCGCGCTCTCCGGGAACCCGTGCAGCAGCAGCACCGGCGTGCCGGCGCCCGCCTCGGTCACGTGCATCCGCAGTCCGTTCGCCGTGACCGTGCGTGAACGGATGCCGGTCGTCTCGGTCATGCGCCGAGAATACTACGATCGTAGTGCGCTGTCACTACAAAGGTAGTGACGCTGTTACGCTCGGCAGGTGACGCCGATCCGTGAACGCGCCCTCGACGCCGCCGTCGAACTCGTCGGCTCCCAGGGCATCCGCGCTCTCACGCACACCCGGGTCGACGCCCAGGCCGGTCTCCCCCGCGGGTCGACGTCGAACTACTTCCGCACCCGCACCGCTCTCGTGTCCGGCGTCACGCAGTGGATCGCCGAACAGGAGACGCACGACCTCGGGGCCGTCCTCGCTCAGCCCTTCGACGACCTCGACGGGTTCATCGACGTCTTCAGCTCCGTGATCGAAATGCTGACGGGCCCCTACGCGATGCGCACCCGCGCCCGTTACGCCCTGTTCCTCGAAGCCGCGTCCGATCCCGAGCTGTTCGCCCCGCTGCGCGCGCAGCGAGAGGGCATCGCGGCGTGGACGCGGAACCTCCTCGTCACGCTCGGCGCGCCGCATCCGGACGCAGCGCTGCACGCCTTCATGGCGTTCGGCGACGGCATCATCCTGCACCGCCTGAGCGTCGAGCCGACGGCGCCCGTGCGCCCCAGCGTGGCCATCGCGGTGCGCGGCTGCCTGGCCGCGTGAGCGGATCGGCCGGGCCGCGGATCGCGGACTTGTGGCGGGATATCCAGACAGGTCATGGCATCCACGGACATAATGAGGGCATGACCGCACCTCGCATCCTGGTCGTCGACGACGAGCCGAACATCCGAGACCTGCTCATCACGAGCCTGCGCTTCGCAGGGTTCCAGGTGAGGGCCGTATCCAACGGCGCCCAGACGATCTCCGCCGTGCTCGAGGAGGAGCCCGACCTGATCGTCCTCGACGTCATGCTCCCGGACATGAACGGCTTCAGCGTGACGAAGCGCCTGCGCGGCGCCGGCTACACCGCGCCCATTCTCTTCCTCACCGCGAAGGACGAGACCGAGGACAAGATCACGGGCCTCAACGCGGGCGGCGACGACTACGTGACGAAGCCCTTCTCGCTCGACGAGATCGTGGCGCGCATCCAGGCGATCCTCCGGCGCACGATGCAGGCCGACGAAGAGTCCGTCATCCGCGCCGGCGAGCTGACGATGGACCAGGACACGCACGACGTGCTCGTGGGCGACGCCTCGATCGACCTCAGCCCCACGGAGTTCAAGCTGCTCCGCTACCTGATGCTCAACCCCAACAGGGTGCTCTCGAAGGCGCAGATCCTCGACCACGTGTGGGAGTACGACTTCAACGGCGACGCCGGCATCGTCGAGAGCTACATCTCATACCTGCGACGTAAGATCGACCCGCACTCGTCCGAGTCGCTCATCCAGACGAAGCGCGGCTTCGGCTACATGCTGAAGGCGGGCAAGACCGCCTGACGGTTTCTAGTATCAAGGGGGCCGCCCTGGCGGAGAAGGATGACGCGGTCACCCGGTGGTGGCGTGGCACCAGCCTGCGCGCCAAGGTGACCGGCGTGACCGTCGCGGTCCTGGCGGGCGGCCTGCTGGCCGCCGGCATCGGCACGGTCCCGTTCCTGCGGACGTCGCTGATCGCCAGCCTCGACGAGACCCTCGTCTCGCTCGCCACGAGCAACGTGGCCGAGCGGCTGTTCGACGTGTCCAGCGATGGCGCGGGCGGCGTCGAGTTCGAGGTGAAGGAGAACGCGCCCGACACGCAGTACTTCGTGGCGATCTACGGCCCCGACGGCGAGTTCCTGATCAGCGGCGGGGGCAGCGGCGAGGACGACGAGCCGCAACCGGTGTATCCGGAGGTGCAGAAGCTCGAGAAGACCCAGATCCAGGGGCAGGCGCCCTTCCCCCTCGAATCGACCGGCAAGGGCGCCGGGTTCCACGCCAGCGTGGCGATCGTCGGCGTGACCGGCACGAGCGATGTCTTCACGCAGATGGTCGCGCTGCCGCTCGCCTCGATCGACCAGAGCATCGCGGCGTACCTCGGCATCTTCAGCATCCTGGCCCTGCTCACCGTCATCGCGGGCGCGATGCTCACGCGCTGGCTCGTCACGCTGACGTTCCGGGGCCTCGGCCAGGTGGAATCGACCGCGATGGCGATCGCCGCGGGCGACCTGAGCCAGCGCATGACCGACATCGAGCCCGGCACCGAGGTGGGCCGCCTCAAGATGGCGATCAACACGATGCTCGGGCGGGTGGATGCCTCGATCGCACAGCGGGATGCGACCGTGCGGCAGATGCGGCGCTTCGTCGGCGATGCGAGCCACGAGCTGCGCACGCCCCTGGTCACGGTGCGCGGCTACGCCGAGCTGTACCGGATGGGCGCCATCCAGGGCGATGAGGATACGGCGCAGGCGATGGATCGCATCGAGAAGGAGGCGATCCGGATGGGTGTGCTCGTCGAGGATCTGCTCTCGCTGGCACGCCTCGACGAGCGCCGAGAGGTGAACATCACCGCGGTCGACCTGCGGCCGGTGGCCCGGGATGCCGCGCTCGACGTGCGGGCCGCATCGCCCTACCGCGAGGTGACGGTCATCGACACGACGATTCCGTCCGAGCCTCCGTCGGCATCGCCCGAGGCCGATGTCGCGTCGGAACCCGCGGTCGAGTCCCAGGCGCGCCGCCGTGGCGGGCCGACGACGTCGGCGGTGTCGCTGGCCGGCGCCACGCGCGGGCTGCTTCGCCGCAAGCCCCGCCCCGTGCCCGCGTCGCAGGCGACGACGGCGGCGGATGCCGGCGCGCAGCAGCCGTCCCTGACGCCCGTGCCCGATGTCGCGACCACCGAGGCCGTCGCCGAAGGCCCCGTCGCCACCGCCCCGATCGTGCTGGGAGACGAGAACCGCATCCGGCAGGTGGTCGCCAACCTGCTCGGCAACGCCCGCCGCTTCACCGCGGAGGACTCCCCCATCGAGCTCGAGGTGGGGGTCGACCCGCGCGCCGGCATGGGATCGATCGCCGTCATCGATCACGGCGAGGGGATTCCGGAGCAGATCCGCGAGCAGATCTTCCAGCGGTTCTGGCGAGCGGACACCTCCCGGACCCGCGAGACCGGCGGCAGCGGACTGGGGCTCGCCATCGTCGCGTCGATCGTCGATGCCCTGCACGGCTCGGTCGTCGTCGAGGAGACCCCCGGCGGCGGAGCGACCTTCCGCGTGTCCTTCCCTCTGGCCACGGAACGGGACGCCGACGAGCACATCGGCATCGAGACGCAGCCGATGCCGCGCGTGCGCAACGCGGGCGGCACGCAGGGCTGACGTCCGCTCCTCCCCAGGGCGACTGTCGCGCGCCCCGGCGCACCGCCGCGCCCGTACCCCCGCGGTGGGGGGAGACCGGCCCTAGCCTGGCTCGCATCATCAGCAACGCAAAGGAGCCTTCATGGCCGTGTTCTCCGTCGACAGCGACGCCGTCCTCACCAGCACCGCCGCCATGCGCGGAACGATCGAGCGACTGCAGGCCGAGACATCCACGATGCTCGCCCAGCTCACGCAGCTGCAGGCCTCGTGGACCGGCGGCGCGTCCGTCGCGTTCCAGGGCGTCGTCGAGCAGTGGCGCGCCACGCAGCGCACCGTGGACGACACGTTGGCGTCCATCAGCGCCGCGCTGGGGGCCGCCGGCACCCAGTACGCCGAGGCCGAGCAGCTCACGGTGAGCCTGTTCCGGTAGCACCCGGCCGCGGATCCCGGAGCGGAAACGGGAAGGGCCCCTCCGAGGAGGGGCCCTTCCTGTGATTCACGTGCCGCCGGGGCGGCGAGTGCGTCGGACTTAGAAGTCCATGCCACCCGTGGGGTCGCCGGCCGGAGCCGAGACCTTCTCGGGCTTGTCGGCGACGACGGCCTCGGTCGTGAGGAA
>DASUQB010000164.1:0-3217 GCA_036280835.1 Microbacterium sp.
TCACGTACGGCATGCAGACCTGGTTCGGCGTCGGCGCCATCGACTTCGCCGGCGGTACCGCGGTGCACATCAACGCCGGTGCCGCAGCCCTCGCACTCGCCCTGGTGCTCGGCCGCCGTGTCGGGTTCTCCAAGGGCATCACCGTCCCGCACAACCCGCCGTTCGTGCTCCTCGGCGCCGGCCTGCTGTGGTTCGGCTGGTTCGGCTTCAACGCCGGTTCCGAGCTCGCCGCCGACAACACGGCCGCGCTCGCCTTCGTCAACACGATCGCCGCTCCCGCAGCCGCCCTGCTCGCGTGGCTGATCGTCGAGAAGGTCAAGGACGGCAAGCCCACCTCCGTGGGTGCCGCGTCGGGTGCCGTCGCCGGTCTCGTCGCCATCACGCCGGCCTGCGCCTCGCTCAACCCCGTGTGGGCGATCCTGCTCGGCCTCATCGCCGGCGCGGTGTGCGCCCTCGCCATCGAGCTGAAGTTCAAGTGGGGCTTCGACGACTCGCTCGACGTGGTGGGCATCCACCTCGTCGGCGGCCTCATCGGAACGCTCTACCTCGGCTTCTTCGCCAACGGCACCGGCCTGTTCATGGGCGGCGACGGAACGCAGCTGATGGTCCAGGCGATCGCCGCCTTCTCGGTGCTGATCTACTCGTTCGTCCTCGCCTGGATCATCGGCACGATCATCCAGAAGACGATGGGCTTCCGCATCAAGAACGAGGACGAGGTCGCCGGCATCGACACCATCGTCCACGGCGAGGAAGGCTACGTGCTCGCGGACACCCGTCCCTGAGCCCCGCCCACTCACTGCCCGAAGGGGCGTCGCGCATGGCGCGGCGCCCCTTCGGTGCGCCCGGTGCCCGGCCGTGAGTAGGGTGGGCGCGTGATGATGGCACGACGCGGGATCCTCGGTTCGATCGCCCGGCTCTTCGGGAGGACCGATGCCCGCCCTCCCGCGGCGGTCGGCCTCGTCAGCTCCTCCAGCGCCGAGCTCGGCCGCACGGGCGTGACCGCGACGGCCGCCATCGAGCCGCCGGGGAAGGACGAGCTGCGGATCACCTACGCGCCGCACCCCGACGGCGACCCGGATGCCGGGGAGATCGTCTGGACGTGGATCCCCTACGCCGAGAACGACGGCCGCGGCAAGGACCGCCCCGTGCTCGTGATCGGCCGGCAGTCCGCCGATCGGGTGTACGTCGTGCGCCTCACGAGCAAGTCCCACGAGGGCGATCGCGATTTCCTGGCGCTGGGGTCGGGGGAGTGGGACGCGCAGGGACGACCGTCGTGGGTGGATGTCGAGCAGCTCTACAGCGTGCACGCCGACGGCATGCGGCGCGAGGCGTCAGCCCTCGATCCCGGGCGCTTCTCCCGGGTCGCGGACGCGCTGCACCGGCGATACGGCTGGCCCGTCGACAACTGAATGGTGGGCGATACCAGACTCGAACTGATGACCTCTTCCGTGTGAAGGAAGCGCGCTACCAACTGCGCCAATCGCCCATCGGCCCCGTGGGACCGGTTCACGATACTACCGGATGCCGCGTGCCCGATCGAACCGGCATCCACATGACACGCGCGAAGCCCCGTGGTTTTGCACTCGCCATTTTGTCGGCTAAAGTTGCACGAGTGCCCGGAGCGATCCGGAAACGCGGATGTAGCGCAGTTGGTAGCGCACAACCTTGCCAAGGTTGGGGTCGCGAGTTCGAGTCTCGTCATCCGCTCGAGTGCAGAGGTCTCTTTCCCAGGAGATCACGGCACGTGGGGTCAAACCACACGCGGTGGCGTGGCCGAGCGGCTAGGCACCGGCCTGCAAAGCCGTTTACACGGGTTCGAATCCCGTCGCCACCTCAAGAACACTGTCATCCCACTCCAACTCAATAGCCCGAACGGGCGCGATTGGCGCAGCGGTAGCGCGCTTCCCTGACACGGAAGAGGTCACTGGTTCGATCCCAGTATCGCGCACAGACGAAAACCCCCGGATCTCCGGGGGTTTTCTGCGTTCCGGCGGCGATCCGCCGCTCATAGGCTGGGCGCATGGACGACCTCGTGCGCGGCATCCGCGTCTCCCTGCAGGACGCCGCCGATCCGCGGCGCGCGGCCGGGCAGCAGGCGTACATGAAGTCGGCGATGCCGTTCCTGGGCGTCGGCGTACCGCAGACACGGCGCATCGCCCGCGCCGCGGCCAAGGGCGTCAGGGGTGCGGCGGTCCTCCGCGGAGCCGCGCGGAGGCTGTGGGACGAGGCCGCGCACCGCGAGGAGCGCTACGCGGCCATGTCGCTGCTCGCGGTGCGCCCGGCATCCGATGATCTGTCCGTCGCGCCGCTCATCGAGCACATGGTGCGAACCGGACAGTGGTGGGACTACACCGACGAGCTCTCACACCGGCTCGCGGACCTGCACGACCGGCATCCGGAAGCCGCGGCGGCGCTCGTGCGCACGTGGAGCGTCGACGACGACATGTGGATGCGGCGCATCGCGATCATCTCGCAGCTCGGCCGCCGCGATCGCGTGGACCCGGAGCTGCTCGCCGCCGTGATCGAGCCGAACGTCGAGGATCGCGCGTTCTTCGTCCGCAAGGCGATCGGCTGGGCCCTCCGGGAGTACGCCCGCGTCGCCCCGGAGTGGGTGCGTGCGTTCGCCGACGCCCACGCACTGGCCCCCCTGAGCCGACGGGAAGCCCTCAAGCACCTTGACCCGGCCCGATAGACTTCGGGCATGGAACTCCACCGGCTGACCCTCGCGACCCTCGTCGCGGTCACCGGCACGCGAACGCCTCGGGCCTGAGCGGGCAGGGCGCGGCGCGCGCCCGAAGCTGAGTAGCCTTGATCCGACCACCCTGGAGAGTTCCCTTTGTCTGACAACGCCCAGCCGTCGCAGGACGGCTTCGCCCTGTTCCCCGACCGATCCGTCGTCGCGATGCGCGTCAACGGCGAGCTGAAGGATCTGGCGACCACGGTCGCCGATTCGGATGCCGTCGAGCCGGTCACCATCGACAGCCCCGACGGCCTCAGCATCCTGCGGCACTCGGCCGCGCACGTGCTGGCGCAGGCCGTACAGCGCATCAACCCGCAGGCGAACCTCGGCATCGGACCGCCGATCACCGACGGCTTCTACTACGACTTCGGCGTCGATGAGCCCTTCACCCCCGAGGACGTGAAGGCCATCGACAAGGAGATGCAGCGCATCATCCGCGAGGGCCAGCGCTTCGTCCGCCGCGTCGTGACCGACGAC
>DASUQB010000165.1:0-3784 GCA_036280835.1 Microbacterium sp.
GGCGACGGGCTCGGGCTCGGGCTCGGGCTCGGAGACGGGCTCGGGCTCGGCGACGGCGACGGCGACGGCGACGGCGACGGGCTCGGCGACGGCGACGGGCTCGGCGACGGCGACGGCGACGGCGACGGAGTCGGGCTCGGCGTCGGGCTCGGCGACGGAGTCGGCGACGGCGACGGCGATGGCGACGGCGTCGGAGTCGGGCTCGGCGTCGGAGTCGGAGCCGGCGCGGCGACGTCGACGGCCTTCAGCACCTGGCTCGTCCGTCCGGCCGCGTCGCTCAGCACCAGCCACACGTTCTTAATGCCCTGCCCGTCGAACGTGCGCTTCAGCTCCTGTCCCGATCCGAGCTCCCACATCGTGGAGTCGAGGCGGTCGGGGGTCGAGTCCACGCCGTCGTCGACCCACCGGTAGCGGGCGCAGTAGTCGGTGCGCCACCCCCCGGAGCCCCAGCAGCGCGATGCCGACCCATCGAACGTGACCTGCTCGTCCACGCGCGGGCTTGACGGATTGACCGTGAACGCGGCACGCGGGCTCTTGCCCGCACCGGCCGCGAGGGCCGGGAACAGCAACATGCACAGCACTACCCCTGCAAACGTCTTCAAGGAACTTCCCCCTGTCCTGTGGTCGTGCGCGCAGGCCGTCGCACGGCGTCGCGTGATGCGATGCCGCGGCCGGATCGGAACCGAACCCGGTAGATCCCCGCGTCCGCCGGTTCCCCCCTGCCCCGCTTGTCGTCAGCTGCGCGCCGGCTCCTGAACCCGGCGCAGCGATCCCGAAGTGTCCAGGGCAAGAATCCCCAACCGCTCGGGTACGTCTGATCTTCTACTCGACCTGCTCTCTCCGGACCTTGACGTTCCCGGGTCGTCCTAGCCGGATGGTCCCCAACCGACAGCGGCGGCCGCTCCACGCCGCGTCGGACCGGCCGCCGCGGGGGTTCATGGGATGCGGGCGCCGCGGTCGAGACCGTCGGAGGCGCTGGCCTTGCCGGGCGAGCCCGCGGCCAGCTTGGCCTCGAGGTAACTGCTGGGCAGGCAGCCGCACGCGAACATCGGCCGGCCCGTCTGGTTGTTGACCCCCGCCGGGGAGCCGGTCGCGTACCAGAGGTTGTTGCTGTGCTCCTGCACCGGCGTGATCTCCGGCACCAGCTTGGCACCGATGTTGTCTTTGACCACGACATTGCCGCCCGGCCGCGCCGAGTCCTTGGACCCCAGGCGCACCCAACCGCAATTGCCGCTCCAGTTGCAGTGATCACCCAGCATCGTGTTATGCCGGATCACGGTGTTGTAGGCAGAGCCCACCACCAACGTGTTGACGCTGCCGATCGTGACCCCCACGTTGTCCTCGATCGTGATCGTGTCGTTGGGCCCATCGAAACCACCCACCGGCACACTGACATTACGGAAGAAATTGCCCTTGATGACCGTGTTCTTGGCCCCGATGAGCTGGATCACATCCGTATGACACGCCGAGCACACCGAATCGTTCTGCACGATGTCCAAGAACGTATTGCCCACGATGTCCAACCCGTTCATCCCGGTCTGGATCGCATCCGCCGTCCCACCACGGAACACCGAGTTCTGAATCGTCAACCCCGCCGGATTCGCACCCCGCACCGGCAACTGGATCATCGTGCCCTCACGGAACCCCACATGCGCATTGGAATCGAACAAGATGTTGTTTTGATTCATCGCCTGCGCCCGGATGCTCACCGTCCCCGTGAACTCATTGCCACGGAACGTCACATCCCGCCACGTACCGGTATCCATCGACCCGAACGACGGCACCGAAAGACCCTCGAAGGTCATATTGCCCCCACGCATCGCGAAGAAGCGCACCGTCGCCTTCGCACCCTCCTGAGCACGCACCACCAACCGACCACCCGGCTTGGTCGCATCGATGTCGAACTGGCCATAATCCCCCGCAGCCAGGCACAGCACATACGTGCTGGTTGACTGCATCGCCGCGGTCATCGCGCTCCGGAACGAGCTCGTCGTCGCAGACGCCGTGCAACCTGCCGGCGTCGGCGACGGCGACGGCGACGGAGTCGGGCTCGGCGACGGCGACGGCGACGGGCTCGAAGACGGGGCCGGGGCCGGCGGCGCCGGAATCTTCGGTGGCTCCGGGACGGGCTGCGGCGACGGGTCCGGAGCGGGCCGCGGCAGCGGGCCGGCGACCGGCGCGTCGGGCGCGATCACGACCGGGATCGAGGCGGCGACGACGACGGACTTCCGGACGCGGGTCGTCCGCCCGGCCGCGTCCCTGACCACCAGCCACACGTTCTTCAGGCCCGCGCCGGAGAACGCGCGGCTGAGCACCCGTCCCGACCCGAGCTGCCACACGGCCGAATCGAGGCGGTTTCGCGTCACGTCGACGCCGTCGTCAACCCACCGATAACGAACGCAGTACTTCGCGCGCCAGCCCTGCGGCCCCCGGCACCGCGAAGCGGACGCGTCGAATGTGACGCGTTCCTGCAGGCGAGGAGACGTCGGATTGACGGCGAACTTGGCGCGTGGGCTCTTGCTCGCTCCGGCCGCAGCGGCCGGAAGCAGCAGCATGCACAGCAATACCCCTGCGAACGTCCTCAAGGCTAGTCCCCCTGGCTGGTGATCGTGTGCAGGTATGCCGCGCGACCGACTGCACGCCATCGCGCGGCCGACGCGAGACCGCTCCGCCGACACGCCGTCCTACGGCTCGCCTCTGCCCACTCCCCGTGGGCACCGCGCCGGACCTGACCCGGCACGACAGCACGTGTGCCCCGAGTTGTCCGAATCCTAACGTCCGACGCGGAACACATGGCGGACGTGTCGACCCCGCGCCCGCGGTTCTTGATGCGGGCGCACGATCCTGGCCGGATGGGCGACCGTCTGCCCGGCTACCAAGCGGCGGACGGCGAGGTCAACTCGCCGGCCGCGTCATCCGGGCGCGCGCAGGCACACCCGCGACCGTGGCCCCCGGCTCCACGTCGCGGGTGACCACCGCCCCCGCGCCCACGAGCGCGCCGGCCCCGACCCTAACGCCGCCGAGGATCACGGAGCCGGAGCCGAGGCTCGCGCCATCCTCGACGACCGTCGGCTGGAGCGTCCAATCCGCCTCGGTCTGGAGCTCGCCACCCGGGGCGGTCGCCGCGGGATGCTTGTCGTTGATGAACAGGACGCCGTGACCGACGAAGACCTCGTCACCGATGGTCACGCCGTCGCAGATGAACGTGTGGCTCTGGATCTTGCACCGCGCCCCGATCGAGGCGCCTCGCTGGATCTCCACGAATGTCCCGATCCGGGTCTGATCACCGATCCGGCAGCCGTAGACGTTCGTGAAGGAGAAGACGACGACATCCACGCCGAAGTCGACGTCCGAGATGAGCCGGTACGGCGCATCGTTCGAGGGCGCGCCCGCCATCGGCGCAGCATATTCGGCTCGATCGGGGCCTGATCGCGTCCTGGACCTCCGAGGGTGGCCGGATCCCGGTCGTGCGGTCACGTTCATGACATGAGGCCTCACCGCCTCCTGACCGCGGCATGCTTGGCAGCCGCCCTGGTGGCCCCGTCCTCGGCGTCGGCCGCAGAGTGGCCGCTGCAGGGCTATTGGCCGCTGTTCGAGGGCTCCGGCCAGCGCATCACCGACATCTCGGGGAGAGGGAACCACGGCACGCCGGGCACGAGTGCCGCCAGTTCACGGTCTCCGGCGGCGTGATCCAGGCGTACGTGGTCGTCCTCGGCTGCGCTCCGCACGCCACGGGCACGACGGTGAGGAGGCGGAAAGACGATCCAGCTCTTCCCGTACAACG
>DASUQB010000166.1:0-2017 GCA_036280835.1 Microbacterium sp.
TGTGGAAGTCGTCCGCGAGCAGTTCGGCCGTCGGCACCAGGTAGGCGCCGGAGAGCCCGAAGCCGTGCAGGTGCGTCATCGTCGCGCCGTCGGGCGGGCCCGGGGACTCGCGGTAGTGCACCTTGATCCCGTCGACCGAGGTCCATCGCGAGGCGAGGGCAGAGGGGGGAGCCGGCCGACGCCTCAGCGTCAGTCGACGCCGGGGAGCGGTCGGGCGCGGAGTCGTGCTCTCGTCGGACACCTCGGGACTCCCTTCTGCTCGGGTCCTCCGATCCTCGCCCCGAGCCCCGCCCCCAGCGTCACCCCCGACGGGTGACTTGCGACGATCACGCCCACCCGCGGGCACTCCGCGGGCACACGCGGGCACACGACAACGACCCCGCTGCGCCGAGGCGCTGCGGGGCCGTTCTTCTGTCTCAACACAGAGTGCACCCGAAGGGATTCGAACCCCTAACCTTCTGATCCGTAGTCAGATGCTCTATCCGTTGAGCTACGGGTGCGCGTCCTGCGGTGCCGATCGGCACTCGGTGGGACGAAGAGTTACCTTAGCGCCACCCTCGCCGATCCACGAAATCGGGCCGGACGGCATACCGGCGCTCCCCCGGAGCCTCTGCGCGACCGGCGCCCGACACCTCCCGCAGACACCCGCCGCGACCCGGCCGGCCACCCCGCGTCCGACGCGACGACACCCCCCGGCAACCTACGGTCCGGTAGCGCAAGTTCTGCAAGAAACCGACAAGGAACGGTCGAAATTCTTGCGGCCGCAGACCGGTGTGAGGCGTCTCACCGGGCGGGAACGCTCAGGCGGTCTGACGGGTTCCGGGCCGGGCGTACCTTGAAGACATCACGTCATCTGCTCAGCATGTGGACACTTTCGCGCCCCACCGGGACGAGCCGTCCGCACGCGGGGCAGTCACACCGGCACGACGTGGTGCCGGGCGGCACCGCGCGAAAGGGATGGGCCCCGAGTTGACCACCATTGACGAGAAACCGATCACCCGCACGACCCACGCCGGCTTGGCCGCCTGGGTCGCCGAGGTCGCCGAGCTGACACAGCCGCGCGACATCCACTGGATCACCGGCTCTCCCGAGGAGTGGACCGAGCTGACCGACGCCCTCGTCGACGCCGGCACGTTCGTGCGCCTCGACGAGAGCAAGAAGCCGAACTCCTTCTACTGCGCGAGCGACCCCAGCGACGTCGCCCGCGTCGAGGACCGCACCTACATCTGCTCGGTGGACGAGAAGGACTCCGGCCCCACCAACAACTGGATGGCGCCGGAGCAGATGAAGCGCCTCATGACCGAGCTCTACCGCGGCTCCATGCGCGGACGGACGATGTACGTCATCCCGTTCGTCATGGGCCACGTCGACGCCACGCAGCCGATGTTCGGTGTCGAGATCACCGACTCGGCCTACGTCGCCGTCTCGATGCTCGTCATGGCTCGCTGCGGCGACGCCGTGCTCCACGCGATCGAGGACAAGAACGCGAGCTTCGTGCCCGCGCTGCACTCGGTCGGCGCCCCGCTCGCCGAGGGCCAGGCCGACGTCGCGTGGCCCTGCTCGGAGACGAAGTACATCGTCCACTTCCCCGAGGAGCGCACGATCTGGAGCTACGGCTCCGGCTACGGCGGCAACGCCCTGCTCGGCAAGAAGTGCTACGCGCTGCGCATCGCCTCGGCGATCGCCCGCGACGAGGGCTGGATGGCCGAGCACATGCTCATCCTCAAGCTCACCTCGCCCAAGGGGAAGGTCCACTACATCGCGGCGGCGTTCCCGTCCGCGTGCGGCAAGACGAACCTCGCGATGATCACGCCCACCATCCCCGGCTGGAAGGCCGAGATGGTCGGCGACGACATCGCCTGGATGCGCTTCGGCGAGGACGGCCGGCTGTATGCCGTGAACCCGGAGTTCGGGCTCTTCGGCGTCGCCCCCGGCACCGGCGCGTCCACCAACCCGCAGGCCATCGCCACGATCGACCAGGGCAACTCCGTCTTCACCAACGTCGCCCTCACCGACG
>DASUQB010000167.1:0-4039 GCA_036280835.1 Microbacterium sp.
GGCCGGTTCGTCGTCGGGACGATGGCGCTCGGGGACGGCGCGGGCGAGGAGGTGCTGCTGCGGGTGCACCCCGACGGCGGCGTCGAGACGCTGCGGGACGGGCTCGGGCTCTCCAACGGCCTCGGCTTCTCGCCCGACGGCGGCACGATCTATCACGTCGACACTCAGGCGGGAACGGTCTCGTCCCACTCGTACGGCCCGGGCGCGTTCGACCGGTCGGAGCCGTGGGCGACGGTGCTCGCCGACCTGCCCGCGCCGCCCGACGGCCTCGCGGTTGATGCCGAGGGCGCGCTGTGGGTGGCCCAGTGGGGCGGCTCATCGGTGCGGCGGCACGCGCCGACGGGGGAGCTGCTGCAGATCGTCGAGGTGGATGCCGCGCAGGTGTCGTGCCCCGGTTTCGTCGGTCCCGACCTCGATGTGCTGGCGATCACGACCGCCCAGGAGGGGCTCGACGAGGTCACCGACCGGGCCGGGGCGATCTTCCTCGCCGACGTCGGGGTCGCGGGTCAGCCTCCGCTGCGGTGGGCCGGCAGCACCAGCGCTCCATGGTGGCGGCGCGACGGTCGGGAGGAGGGCGCATGAGGCTCGTACGGGTGGGCGACGCCGGAAGCGAGAAGCCCGGGGTCCTGGTGGACGACGATACCCTCGTCGACCTCTCCGACGCCGTCGGCGACTTCGACGAGGCGTTCTTCGGCTCGGGCGCGCTCGCGATGCTTCCCGGCCTCGTGGCCGAGCGGGTCGCCGGCGGCAGGACCGAACCCCGCGGTGCACGACGGCTCGGCGCGCCGATCGCGCGGCCGCACCAGATCCTCTGCATCGGCCTGAATTACCGCGACCACGCCGCGGAGACCGGGCAGGCCGTGCCCGACGAGCCGATCCTGTTCACGAAGGCCCCGAACACGCTGATCGGCCCCGACGACGACGTGCAGATCCCGCGCGGCTCGCACAAGACCGACTGGGAGGTCGAACTCGGGATCGTGATCGGGTCGCGCGCCTCGTACCTGGCCGACGAGACCGAGGCGGCCGCGGCGATCGCCGGGTACGTTCTGGTCAACGACGTCAGCGAGCGGGAGTGGCAGCTGGAGCGCAACGGACAGTGGTCCAAGGGCAAGTCGGCTCCGACCTTCAATCCCGCCGGCCCCTACCTCGTGACGCCCGACGAGGTGGGCGACGTGCTGGCGCTCGACATGTGGCTCGACATCGACGGGGTGCGCCGCCAGACCGGCTCGACGTCGACGATGATCTTCAGCCCGGCGTTCATCGTGCACTACCTGAGCCAGTTCCTCACCCTCGAGCCCGGAGATCTGATCAACACCGGCACGCCGCCCGGCGTCGGGATGGGGCAGTCTCCCCAGGTCTTCCTGTCCGGCGGCGAGACCATGACCCTCGGCATCAGCCGGCTCGGCACCCAGACGCAGCGCGTGCTGGGCGCCCCCGCCGCACCGGCCTGATGCGTGCGCTCGTCGTCACCGCACCGCGCGAGGCGGCGGTGCAGGACGTGCCCGAACCGGTCGCCGGTCCGGGGGAGCTTCTCATCGAGGTGGATCGGGTCGGCATCTGCGGCACCGATGTCGAGCTGTACCGCGGCGAGATGGCGTACATCGACCAGGGCTTCACGCATTTCCCGATCCGGCTGGGACACGAGTGGACCGGCCGGGTGAGCGGGGTGGGGTCCTCCGAGGACGAGGAGTGGCTCGGTCGCCGTGTCACCGGCGACACCATGCTCGGCTGCGGCCGCTGCGAGTACTGCCGGTCGGGGGCTCACCACGTGTGCCCGGACCGGTTCGAGATCGGCATCCGCGACGGATGGCCCGGCGCCCTCGCCGAGAAGATGCTCGTGCCCACCCGGTTCGCCCATGCCATCCCGGAGAACGTGAGCCTCGCCGCCGCGGCTCTCGTGGAGCCGGGAGGCAACTCGCTGCGCGCGGTTCGCGCGGCCGCGGTCCCGCCGGGCGGATCGCTGCTGATCCTCGGGTCGGGGACCATCGGGCTGCTGGCCGCCCAGTTCGCCCTGGCGGCGGGCGCCGAGGTGCACGTCGGGGGAGTGCGCCGGAGCTCGCTGGAGCTCGCGGCATCCCTCGGTGTCGCCCGCACGTGGCAGCTCGACGAGCTGGCCGCTTCGCCCGGGAGCCGGTTCGACGCGGTCATCGAGGCCACGAGCTCGGAAGCGAGCCCCGCCCTGGCCGCACGGCTGGTGAGACCCGGCGGGCGCGTCGTGCTGATCGGCGTCTCGACGGCCCCGAGCCTTGTCGACACGCGAGATCTGGTGCTGAAGGACGTCACCGCGGTCGGCATCCTCTCCGCTTCCCCCGGTCTCGCCGGCGCCATCGAGAGCTTCGCGGACGGGTCGGTCACGCCGGAGCGGATCGTCAGCGAGGTGATCGCCCTCGAGGAGGTCCCGTCGCGGCTGGAGGGTCACCGCGGCCCGCGCGCCGCGCCGGGCCCGAAGGTGCACGTCGACCCACGGCTCGTCGGCGCCGAGGGGAGCGGACGATGAGCGTCGATGGCGCCGGCGGGGAGAGCCCGCCCGAGGAGCGCCTCGTCGGGGCCGACCGGGTCGTCGCGGTGCTGACCGAGCTCGCCGAGCATCCCCTCGGCATCACGCTCGACGAGCTGGCCGGCATCCTGCGCAGCTCGAAGCCCACCGTGCACCGGGCCCTCGCCACGCTCCGCCGTGCCGGGCTCGCGGACCTCATGACGAGGGGGGTCTACGTGCTCGGCGACGAATACCTGCGGCTCGCCTTCCGCAACCTCGACGGACGGCCGGAGCACGCCCGCATGCAGCCGCTCCTGCAGGACCTGGCCGAGCAGTTCGGCGAGACCGCGCACTACGCCGTGCTCTCGGGCACCGACATCGTCTACCGGGCGAAGGCGGATCCGCCGCAGGGTGCGGTGCGGCTCACGTCGGTCGTCGGCGGCCGCAACCCCGCGTACTCGACGGCGGTCGGGAAGGCGCTCCTCAGCGGCAGGCTGCGCTCCGAGGCGGATGTCGCCGACTGGCTGGGGAACGCCGCGCTCGTGCAGAAGACGTCCACGACCATCGCCACGCCCGCAGACCTCCACCACGAGCTCGAGGCGGCGCGCGAGCGCGGCTTCGCCGTCGATGACCAGGAGAACGAGCTCGGGATCAACTGCGTCGCGATTCCCGTGCACCTCGACGGCTCGGCGGCGCCCGCCGGGGCGGTCAGCGTGAGCGCCGTGTCGTTCCGCTGTCCGCTCGAGCGGCTGGTGGACGCCGTGCCCGTGATCCGCGCGGCGGTGGCGGCCCGCCTCGGCCCGGACGCGTTGGGGCCCTGGGCGTCATCCGTCGACTGACTTGCGATATCTAGCGAATATCGATATATTGCTATCGAAACGACGCTAGGAGTCTCGATGGGTAAATGGACGATCCTCGTCCTGCGCGTGGTGATCGCGCTGGCGCTGGCCGGGTCGCTGCTCGTGCAGTTCGTGATGATGCCGGTCATCTGGGCCGATCTCGAGGGGGCGGAGGACTGGGCTCGCGGTCTCTTCGTCGCGATCCTCGTGCTCGGCATCGTGACGATGCAGGTGAGCGCCGTCTGCATCTGGCAGCTGCTGACCATGGTGCGCCGCGGCTCGGTGTTCTCGCCCGCCGCGTTCCGCTACGTCGACGTCATCATCGGCGCTGTCGCCGCGGCATCCGTGCTGGCCTTCCTTCTCGCGGTGCTGCTGGCGCCCGGCGAGGTCGCACCGGGCATCGTCGGCCTCATCTGCGGGGCCTCGCTGGTCATCGCCGGCATCGCGCTGCTCGTCTACGTGATGCGGATGCTGCTCGCCCAGGCGGTCGCCCGCGAGGCGGAGGCGAAGCGCCTGCGCTCAGAGCTCGACGAGGTGATCTGATGCCCATCGTCGTCGACATCGACGTCATGCTCGCGCGCCGCAAGATGGCGGTCGGCACCCTCGCAGAGCGGGTCGGCCTCAGCCCCGCCAACATCGCGGTGCTGAAGAACGGCCGCGCCAAGGCTGTGCGGTTCACCACCCTCGAGGCGCTCTGCGAGGTGCTCGAGTGCCAGCCGGGCGA
>DASUQB010000168.1:0-19791 GCA_036280835.1 Microbacterium sp.
AGCGACGGAGGCCACCAACAGGGGCGCCGTCATGGCGGGCTCCACGATGATCGCGATCCCCGTCGTCATCTTCTTCCTCTTCGTGCAGGGGCGGATGACGGGCGGCCTGGTCTCCGGGGCGGTCAAGGGCTGATGGGCGCACACGCGACGGCCGGCTCCCGCAGGGAGGTCGGCTCATGAGGGTGGGCCTGGATGTCGGGGGCACCAAGACCGATGCCGTCGCGGTGTCGCCCTCGGGCGAGATCGTCGGGCGCGTGCGCCTGGCGACGGGGTGGGGACCGGATGCCGTGGTAGCCACAGTGCTCGGCGCCGTGGACGCGCTGAGCCGCGACGCCGGAATCGACCCCCATTCGATCTCGTCCATCGGCGTCGGCATCCCCGGTCAGGTCGAACCCGGATCCTCGCGCGTCATGCACGCCGTGAACCTCGGGGTCGACGAGCTCGACCTCGCCGCGGCGGTCGAGCCGCAGCTCGGGGTTCCGGTGCGCGTCGAGAACGACGTCAAGGCGGCGGCCCTCGGGGCCGACGCGCTGCGCGCGGGCGGCGCGGGCGGCGCGGGCTCGATGGCGTTCCTCAACGTGGGCACCGGACTCGCGGCCGGCATCGTGACCGGCGGAGAGTTGTGGCGCGGCGCTCGCGGAACGGCGGGCGAGGTCGGCCACATCTCGATCGACCCCAGCGGGCCGCTCTGCCGCTGCGGGCAGCGGGGCTGCATCGAGGCGTTCTCCGGCGGCGCGGCGATCGCCGCGCGGTGGGGCCGCCCAGGATCCCTCCCGGTGCGCGATGTCTTCGATGCGGCGGATGCCGGCGACCCGACGGCGATCGCGCTGCGGGCGGGCCTCGCCCACGGCATCGCGGCGGGCGTCCGGGTGCTCGTCCTGACTGCCGACGTCGATGCCGTCGTGCTCGGCGGGGGCCTCACCGCCCTCGGCGAGCGCCTCGCCTCCGATGTGCGCCGAGAGCTGCGCAGCGGTGCCGCGACCTCGCCGTTCATGCGATCGTTGAAGCTCGAGGAGCGTGTCGAACTGCTCCCGGCCGGCTCGCCGGCCGCCGCCTTCGGCGCAGCGCTCGTCGGCGCCACCCGCGACCCGGAAGGAGTGCTGGCGCATGGCTGAGGTCGTCATCGTCCCGGACGCCGCCACCGGCGGCGCGCTCGTCGCCGGCGAGATCGCGCGACTGATCCGTCGGACCCCGGATGTCGTGCTCGGACTCGCGACGGGTTCCACCCCGCTGCCGGTCTACGAGGCGCTCCCCGGCCTGCTCGACGGCGTCGATGTCTCCCGCGTCCGGGGCTTCGCGCTCGACGAGTACGTCGGCCTCGATCCCGCCCACCCGGAGAGCTACCGGTCGGTGCTCGCGCGCGAGGTCATCGAGCCGCTCGGTCTCGATCCGGCACGCATCCGGGTGCCCGACGGCCGCCTCGAAGGCATCGAGCATGCCGGAGACGAGTACGAGGCGGCCCTCGCCGCGTCCGGGGGAGTCGAGCTGCAGCTGCTGGGCATCGGCACCGACGGGCACATCGGCTTCAACGAGCCGGGATCGTCGTTCGCCTCGCTGACCCGGGTGAAGACGCTCACGGAGCAGACCCGCCGCGACAACGCCCGCTTCTTCGACTCGATCGACGATGTGCCCCTGCACTGCATCACCCAGGGGCTCGGCACCATCCTGCGCGCCCGGCACCTCGTGCTCCTCGCCTTCGGCGAGGGCAAGGCCGAAGCGGTGGCGGGCGCCGTGGAGGGCGCCCTGACCGCGTCGCTGCCGGGATCGGCCATCCAGCTGCATCCGCACGCCACCGTCGTGATCGACGAACCCGCGGCCTCGCGGCTTCGCTTCTCCGATTACTACCGGTACGCGTACGACAACAAGCCGCAGTGGCAGGGTCTCTAGGCCCGATCCCACGCGAGCGCGAGCAGGAAGTCGAGGCTGAGGGGCGCGAGAGCCATCGTCGGCACCTCGGCCGGCGTGATCCAGCGCAGCTCGGCGATCTCGGCCCGTGCCGCCACGGCATCCGGTTCGGCCGCGACGCGGAACGCCGCGGCGACGACGCGATGGCCCGGTTCGTTGGCGGCATCCGCCTCGAAGGTGCCGAGCGGCTCCATCGACTCCGGCGGGACGACGAGCCCGATCTCCTCGTGCAGCTCCCGTGCGAGGGCCTCGGCCGCGCTCTCACCGATCTCCGGCTTTCCGCCCGGCTGCATGAACACCGACGTCCCGTGCTTGCGGACGACGAGCACCCGCCCCGCGGCGTCGGTGATCACCGCGGCGCTGACGAAGATCCGCGGTGCGGTCGTCACGGCGCGAAGACCTTGCCGGGGTTGAGGATGCCCTGCGGGTCGAAGACCCGGGTGATCTCGCGCTGCAGGCGCCACTGGTCCTCTCCGAGCTCGTCCGCGAGCCAGCGGCGCTTGAGCAGGCCGATGCCGTGCTCGCCGGTCAGGGTGCCGCCCAGGCGCAGGGCCGCGCGGAACAGGTCGTCGGCGGCGGCCCAGATGTGGACGGGCACCTCGCCGTCCGGCGGAGCGTCGAAGATGAAGTTCGGATGCAGGTTGCCGTCGCCGGCGTGGGCCACCGTGGGGATCGTGACGCCGTGGTCGCGCTCGACGCGGGCGATCTCGTCGAACATCTCCGGCAGGCGACTGCGGGGAACCGACACGTCCTCGATCAGCGTCGTGCCGAGCGACTCCATGGCCGGGTGCATCGAACGGCGGATCGCGAGGAGGCGCTCGCCCTCGACGGGGTCGTGCGTGAGCGACACCGTGCCGCCGCCGGCGGTGAGCACCGCCGCGATCGCGTCGGCCTCGACCTCCGCGCCGGGGCCGTCGGTCTGGATGGTGAGCTGAGAGGCCCCCGGTGTGGGGGCGGGGAGGGCGAGCAGCCGATGGACGGCCTCGAGCGAAGCGGCATCCATCAGCTCCATGATCGCCGGCTGCAGTCCGGCCGCCGTCACCGCCGATGAGGCCGCCGCCGCCGCCCGCACGTCCGAGAAGGTCGCGGCCACGGTGCAGGGCACGCCGGGGACCAGCCGCCGCAGCTTCAGGGTCGCGCCGACGATCACCCCGAGTGTCCCCTCCGAGCCGATCACGAGCGACGTGAGGTCGAGGCCCGTGACGCCCTTGACGCTGCGGTGCCCGAGGGAGAGCAGCCGGCCGTCGGCCAGCACGAGATCGACGCCGAGCACCGCATCGCGCACGACGCCGTACTTCGCGCACAGAAGCCCGCCGGCGCCGGTGGCGATGTTACCGCCTACGGTCGAGATCGCCCGGCTCGCGGGGTCGGGAGCCCACCACAGGCCGTGCTCGGCGAGCGCGGTGTTGAGCTCGGCGTTCAGGATGCCGGGCTCGACCACGGCGAGCAGGTCGTCGGGCCGCACCTCGAGGATGCGGGTCATCCGCCTGGTCGAGAGGGCGATCTCTCCGGGGCCGGCGTTCGCCCCGCCGGCGAGCCCGGTGCCCGCGCCGCGCGTGACGACGGGGGTGCCGCCGGCGCTCGCGATGCGCAGCGTCGCCTGCACATCGCCGATGGATGCCGCATGCACGACGGCCAGCGGCGCCCCTTCGGAGCGGTGGCCCGACTTGTCGGCGCGGGCGTCTTCCAGTGCGGGTGGGCTGGTGTCGACGCGAACGCCGAGTTCCGCGCGCAGGCGCGCCAGCACGTCGGCCGTCACGACAGGCGTCGCCGGCCGGAGAGCACTCCCGAGGTGATCGCGACCACGGCGAACGCCAGGCCGATCCACGCCTGACCCATGCTCCACCAGGCGATCGTCGCGGCGGCGAAGATCAGCAGCTCCACGACGGCGCGTATGAAGGGATGCGTCGGGATGACGGCCTTGGGCGACACGAACAGCGCCCAGAGCATGATGCCGGCCGCCGGGGTGACGAGGCCCGCCACGATGTTCCACGGGAACGGCCACGCGAGGAAGCCCCACAGGGCGAACGTGAGGAAGGCGAAGATCTCCGCCAGCAGCCGCACCACATCGACACCGGTGACAGCAGTCCGTGCTGACGGCTCTTCGGGGCGCTGCGGGGCAACGGGGGAGGGCTCGGCCATGCCTCCATTCTAGGCGCCGCGGGGCGTCCGCTCTCGGGGAGGGAACCGTGCGGTGCGGGCGAGGGTCAGTGCCGCGCGTCCCACACGGCGGGGGCGTACTCGGCCGTGCGCTCGCCGTCCCAGTCGCCGAGCGCGTAGTTGAATCGCAGGGCCGAAGAGCCGAATTCGGGTGCGGTGAACTGCAGCGTCGCCGTCCCCCGACCGTCGCCGCCGAGCACGACGCTTCCGCGCTGGGCGCCGTCGACGACGATCTCGACGGTCGCACCCGGCGCTCCGGTCAACGCGATCGTCACGGTTCGCGGATCCTGGCCCCTGGGCTGCGTCGCGGTCACGCCGCTGATGGCGGGCTGTCCGACGGGGTACACGATGGGCGCGGGGCCCACGGGCACGACCGGCGTGCTGCCGGTGTTCCCCTGACCCTGTCCGTTGCCCTGTCCGTTGTTCTGGCCCTGACCGTTGCCCTGTCCGTTGTTCTGGCCCTGCCCGGTGCCCTGCTGCCCGGTGCCCTGCTGTCCGTTTCCCTGCTGGGCGTTGCCCGGAGGCACGGTGCCCTGCTGCCCGTTGCCCTGGCCGGTGCCCTGGGGGACCGTCCCCGGCTGGCCGGTGCTCTGCTGGCCCGTCCCCTGCTGGCCGTTGCCCTGCTGCGCCTGCGTCGGCTCGCTCGGAACGGTGGCGTCGGCCGAGCCGGCCGGCGGGTCGGCGACGATCGCGTCGCCCGATCCCGGAGCGGTCACGGGCAGGTCGCCGGGCTTCGGACCGTCCGCCTCGGGGGCAGCCCCCGAGGGCAGGGTCACCGAGCTGTCGTCGCTCCCCGCCTCGGGCTGCTCGGACGCGATGCTCGACGACGAGGCGGGCGCGATGATCGAGGGAACGACGGCGCCGGCGACCACGGCCCCGGCGACCATGACGCTCGCGGCGGCGATCCCGATGGTCCCGGCCACCCCGGAGAAGATCCCGGCAACGCCGATGGTCGCGGTCGCAGCGGCGGTCGCGCCGGCTCCGGCCGCGACGCCGGCGCCCGCCAACCCCGCGCCTGCCGCTCCCGCACCGGTACCGGCGACTCCGGCGCCCGCGACGCCGGCGCCCGCGGCGCCTGCTCCGGCACCCGCTCCCGCCCCGGCGCCCGCGGCACCCGCTCCCGCGGCACCCGCTCCTGCAGATCCTGCGCCGGTCGTCGCGCCGACGCCGGCTCCGGTGGCCCCGGCTCCGGCCGCACCGGCGCCCGTGGCGCCGCTCCCGGTGCCCATCGTGACGGCGCCCTGCGTGACGGCCGACGGCATCGCGGCGAGCGCGACGATCGGAGCGCCCGCGCCCTGAACCGACGCGAGGTAGCCGGCGGTGCCGGCGACGCCCACGGTGAGGGGCAGGAGCACGAGCGCCAGCCTGTGCGACACGTCCCTCGCCTCGCCGGCGACGATCGAGCATCGGGTGCACTCGGCCAGGTGCTGTTCGAGCTTCGTCGTGTGGCGGGTCCCGAGGTTGTTGCGCGCGTAGGCGCCGAGGCGCTCCACCGTCCACTGGCAGTCCGAGCCGGCCTCGAGGCTGCGCAGGTGGGCCTGGATCCAGGCCTCCCGCAGCCCTTCCCGGGCGCGGAACGTCAGCTGGGCGACCGCCGTCGCCTTCATCCCGAGCAGCGGTGCGATCTCGGCCGGCTTCATCTGCTCGATCTCGGAGTACCAGAGCACCTCCTGCCAGCGCGAAGGCAGGCTGCGGAAGGCCTGATGCGTGAGGCTGCGATCGAGTGCCTCGTTCGTGGCCTCTTCGCTGGTCGACGGGTCTTCGACGGTGTCGAGATCCTCGGACGCCAGCTCCTTGCGCGCGCGGCCCCAGGCCGCGGCGGTGTTGCGGATGCTCGTGAACAGGTAGGCGCGGAACGAACCGGTGGGCCCGCCGCCCTTGAGGATCGACTGGTAGATGCGGGCGTACGCCTCTTGAACGAGGTCGTCCGCGTCGAGCGAGGATGTCACCGACCGGGCGACGGTCACGGCCGACCGGTAATGCCGGCGCCACAGCTCGGCGAAGGCGTCGCTGTTGCCGGAGCGCGTGCGGAGGACCAGCTCGGCATCGCCGGCGTCGCCGATTGCCGCTGGTGTCCCCTCGGTGGGGGAGCCGTCGGGTTTGATCATGGTGCTCCGGGTCTCGGCGCGGGTCGACCGTGTGTGTCACTGAAGAGACCCGCCGAAGGACGCGTCGTTACGCCGTTTCCCATTGTCGCGGTTCAACTCTCATCTGCCTAGTCCGAGGGCGGATTCGGGTTCCCGGAAATCTTTTTCACAACCCGCGTAATAGATCGGGCTTCCGTAGGTCTCATCAGCAGGAGAACATGCCCGCGCCCTTCCGGGGGTAGTTGGCGAGAGTGACCCGCAGGTGGACGCAACCCGCCTGCGGGTTCAGACGGGCTCCGGATCGAACTTGGGGGAGGGAGATCCGGGCCCGTCTTCTTCTGTTGACGGGCCTTCTCCTGTTGACGGGACGGGCGCCGCGGAAGCGGCAGTCGCCGTCGCCCGGTTCGGGACGCCGCCGCCTATGCCGGCGCCGCCACCGAGTTCACGCCCGCCGCCCACACGCGCCGCACGTCGAGGTTCGCCGAAAGCAGCACGGCGTCTGCCGCGAGACCGACGGCGAGGCGGCCGAGCCTGTGCCCCTCTCCGATCACCCGCGCAGGGGTCGCCGTCAGAGCCGCGACAGCCTCGACCAGCGGCACGCCCGCGGCCACCACGCGCCGGAGAGCCTCGTCCTGCGTGAGGGTGGAGCCCGCGATCGCGCCGCCGCCCTCCAGCCGGGCCACCCCGCCGGCGACCTCGACCACCAGCTCGCCCAGGGCGTAGCGCCCGTCCCCGACGCCGGCGGCGGCCATGGCGTCGGTGACGAGCGCTATGCGGCCGGGGGCCGACGCGAACAGCATGCGGATGACGCGCGGGTCCACGTGCACGCCGTCGGCGATCACCTCGAGCACGACCCGCGGATCCGCCACGGCGGCCCCGACGGGGCCGGGTGCGCGATGATGCAGGCCGGGCATCGCGTTGAACGCGTGGGTGACGACGGTCGCACCGGCGTCGAAGGCCGCCTCGGACGCTTCGGCGTCGGCATCCGTGTGGCCCACGGCGGCCACCGCGCCCGCGCGGGTGACCGCACGGACGGCCTCGAGCCCACCCGGGAGCTCGGGCGCCAGAGTGACTTGACGCACGGTTCCCCGACCGGCCGCGAGCCGAGCGGTCAGCGCCGCGGCATCCGGATCGCGCAGGAGGTCCGCCTGGTGCGCCCCTCGATGGCCGGGGTCCAGGAAGGGGCCCTCGAGGTGGGATCCGAGCACATCGTGATCCGCCTCGGCGACGTCGGCCACCATCCGCACGCGGCGCTCGAGCGCGTCCAGCGGCGCCGTGACAAGGGAGATCACGGCGCTCGTCGTGCCATGAGCACGGTGCAGCGCGCGGGCCGTTCGGATCGCCGCGGGCCCGTCGTCATACGACACGCCCCCGCCGCCGTGCCCGTGGACGTCGATGAAGCCCGCGGTCAGCAGCGCACCCGGGCCCGCGATCGCCGTGGCGTCGGCGATCTCGTCGGCCGCGGCACCCACCCAGTCCGAACCCGTGCCCACGGCTGCCACCGTCCCGCCCTCGAAGCGCACCCACGCGTCCTCGACGATGCGGTCGCCGGTGACGAGCCGGGCCGAGTGTATGACCGTCGTCACGGGGTGTCCGCGCCGGAGCCGGGAGCCCAGTCGATCTCGGGCGACCGGTGGAAGCCGGTGCCCTGGCTCGCCCAGAGGGGTCCGAGCGCGCCGACCCTCGCGCGGAACGAATCCCATGTGCGCAGCGCCGAGTCCTCGGGCGACCAGGCGATCTCGGCCGCCGAGGCGATGCGCGGGAAGGCCATGAGGTCTATGTCGGCCAGGCTCGCGATGGTCTCGGTCCACAGCGGTGCCTCGACGCCGAGGATGTCGTGCTCGTCGATGCCGGGCACGATGCGCGCCGGGTCCCAGGCGTACGAGCGCTCGACGCTCGTCGGCCCGTTCGCCCACGCCAGCCCGATCGGCGTGGACTCGTCGTACTTGTGGTCGAGGTAGGCGGCGTCGGCGGGGGAGAAGATGACCTTGCCGCCGTGCGCCACGAACCCCCGCGCGGCCTCGGCGTGCTCATCCGCCGGCACAGTGAGGCTCCAGCACTGCCCGATCGTTCCGAGCGCGAGGCCGGGGGCGGCGCCGGCCTCGTGCCACGCGATCGGCGTCTTGCGGGTGCCCGCGATGATCTGCGAGGTGCGGGCGACGAACGCGTCGAAGTCCTCGGGAGGGGTGCCGAGCGCCTCGTCGCCGCCCAGGTGGAGGTAGGGCCCCGGCGTCATCTCCGCGAGTTCGCCGAACACGTCGGCGAGGAAGGCGTAGGTCGCCTCGTCGTGGATCCTGAGGGAGGAGAAGCCGACCGCCCACCCCGTGTAGGGCTCGCCGGCCACCGGCAGCTCCTGACCGAGGTCGCGCGCGAGGGCGGCGTGCGCGTCGGTCAGCACGGGCGCCTCGGTCAGCTCGGGGTAGGCGATGCTCACGGCGTGGGTGTGACCGGGCACGTCGACCTCGGGCACCACGATCATGTGCCGGGACGCCGCGTAGGCGACGATCTCCCGGTAGTCGGCCTTCGTGTAGAAGCCGCCGGGGTCGCCGTTCGCCGAGCTGCCCGACGCCCTCTCGGTCAGCTTCGGCCACGACTCGATCTCGATGCGCCAGCCCTGGTCATCGGTCAGGTGCAGGTGCAGCGCGTTGAGCTTGAGAGCGGCGGCGCGGTCGATGACCCCCTTGACGACGTCGACCGGGAAGAAGTGCCGCGCGACATCCAGCATCACACCGCGGTAGGCGAAGCGCGGGGCGTCCCGGATCGCGGCCGCCGGCACGACCCACCGTCCGCCGCGTTCGGTCACGAGCTGCGAGAGGCTCTGGCGCGCGTAGAAGAGTCCGGCCTCCGTGGCGGCCTCGGACCGCATCGCGAGCTCGTCGACGTACAGCCGGTAGCCCTCGGCGCCCAGCGCCTCGGCCGGCACGAGCTCCTCGTCGAGCGCGTCGAGCGCGATCTCGATCGCGCTGTCGCGGTCCACCGCGTCGAGGGGGTAGGGGGCGGCGTGGGAGACGTCCTGGAAGACCGCGGGGGCGGGCACGATGTGCATGTAAGGAACCCTAACAAAAGCGCCCGGCCGGCGGCACCCCCATCCGGTATGCTCGGGGTGTCGCGACTGGCGTTGAGGTGGGTAACCACCGGGAAGCGACCGACACGGCATTCGACCGCACGCCTGGGCCGATGCGGACCTTCTTTTTCCGAGCCGTCGTCAAGGAGCACGCTGTGACCGATCCGTCCTTCCACGCCCCCCTGTCCGAAGTCGATCCCGAGATCGCCCAGGTCCTCGAGCGAGAGCTCGACCGCCAGCGCGGCTTCCTCGAGATGATCGCCTCCGAGAATTTCGTGCCCGTCTCGGTGCTGCAGTCGCAGGGCTCGGTGCTGACCAACAAGTACGCCGAGGGCTACCCCGGTCGCCGCTACTACGGCGGCTGCGAAGAGGTGGATGTCGCGGAGCAGCTGGCGATCGAGCGGGCCAAGTCCCTCTTCGGTGCCGAGTTCGCGAACGTGCAGCCGCACTCCGGAGCCACAGCGAACGCCGCCGTGCTCCACGCGATCGCCCGCCCCGGAGACACCCTGCTCGGACTCTCGCTCGACCAGGGCGGTCACCTCACGCACGGCATGAAGATCAACTTCTCCGGTCGGCTCTACAACATCGTGGCCTACGGCGTGGACCCCGAGACCTCCGTCATCGACATGGAGGAGGTGCGTCGCCTCGCCATCGAGCACGAGCCGAAGGTCATCATCGCCGGCTGGTCCGCCTACCCCCGCCAGCTCGATTTCGCCCGCTTCCGCGAGATCGCCGACGAGGTCGGAGCTCTGCTCTGGGTCGACATGGCGCACTTCGCCGGGCTCGTCGCCGCGGGCGTGCACCCGAGCCCCGTGCCGCACGCGCACGTCGTGTCGTCGACGGTGCACAAGACCATCGGCGGCCCCCGCTCGGGCTTCATCCTCACCAATGACGCCGACCTCGCCAAGAAGCTCAACACCGCGGTCTTCCCGGGCCAGCAGGGCGGGCCGCTCATGCACGTCATCGCCGCCAAGGCCACCGCGTTCAAGCTCGCGGCCACGCCGGAGTTCAAGGACCGTCAGGAGCGCACCCTCCGCGGCGCGCACATCGTCGCGGAGCGGCTGACGCAGCAGGATGTCGCCGACGCGGGCATCACGGTGCGCTCGGGCGGCACCGACGTGCACCTCGTGCTCGTCGACCTGCGCGACGCCCAGATCGACGGCAAGCAGGCCGAGGACCTCCTGCACGACATCCACATCACCGTGAACCGCAACGCGGTGCCCAACGACCCCCGGCCGCCGATGGTGACGTCCGGCCTGCGGATCGGCACCCCGGCGCTCGCGACCCGAGGATTCGGCGACGACGAGTTCACCGAGGTCGCCGACATCATCGCGCTGGCGCTTCTGCCGAACGTGGATGTGGAGGGGCTCCGCGCCCGCGTCGCGGCCCTCACGTCCCGCTTCCCGCTGTACCCCGACCTGCACCAGTGACGACCCGCGAGACAGCGCCTGCGCGCCGAGACAGCGGCGCGTGCCCGCGGTCTCGGCGCGGAGAAGCAGTCTCGCGGTGAGATCGCACGAGAGGAACACAAGGATGACAGCGCAGAAGCTCGACGGCGTCGCCACCGCCACGGCGATCAAGACCGAATTGACGGAGCGGGTGGCGGCGCTCGCCGCCCGGGGCATCGTGCCCGGACTCGGGACGCTGCTCGTCGGCGATGACCCCGGGTCGCGCTCCTATGTCACCGGCAAGCACCGCGACTGCGCCGAGGTCGGTGTCGCGTCGATCCAGGTCGAGCTGCCGGCCTCCGCCACCTTCGACGAGATCGCCGATGCGGTGCGCGCGCTGAACGAGGACCCGGCCGTCACGGGTTTCATCGTCCAGCTGCCGCTGCCGAAGGGCATCGACGAGAACGCGATCCTCGAGCTGGTCGATCCGGCGAAGGATGCCGACGGCCTGCACCCGACGAACCTCGGCCGCCTCGTGCTGGGCGTGGATCCCGCTTCCGCCGTGGCCGCGCCGCTGCCCTGCACGCCCGCCGGCATCATCGAGCTGCTGACGCGTCACGGCGTCGAGATCGCCGGCAGGCATGTCACGGTGATCGGCCGCGGCATCACCGTCGGTCGCCCTCTCGGGCTCCTCCTGACGCGCAAGGGGACCGACGCCACCGTCACCCTCACCCACTCGCGCACGGTGGATCTGGCCGCCGAGGTGCGCCGTGCCGACATCGTCGTGGCGGCGGTCGGCCAGCCGCACCTCGTGCAGGCCGACTGGATCAAGCCGGGCGCGGCCGTGCTCGATGTGGGCGTGACCCGTGTGGGCACCACCGAGTCGGGCAGGGCCAAGCTCGCGGGCGACGTCGATCCCGCGGTCGCCGAGGTCGCGGGCTGGCTCTCACCGAACCCCGGGGGAGTGGGCCCGATGACCCGTGCGCTGCTCGTGTCGAACGTGGTCGAGTCCGCGGAGCGCGCGGCCGGCTGACGAAACAAGTCCGCGGAGCGCGCGGCCGGCTGACGAGGGCAGCCGAGCGGGCCCGCCTCAGCCGAGGTCGTCGAGCATCTTGCGCTGCTCGGCGGTCAGCCCGTCGTTGAGCTCGCGCCGGGCCTCGGCCGCCGCGGAGCGCGGGGGTGCGGCAGCCGCGGAGAGCGGCGGTGCGGCAGCCGCGGAGCGCCGCGGTGCGGCATCTGTCACCGGCGTCGCAGCGCCCGATTGGGTCTGCCGTCCGCCGGTCGCCTTGTCGTACAGCGCGCCCGCGTGGCCCTCGACACGGTCATCGATCGCCGCGTAGACGACCCAGCCGATGAGCAGGATGAACGGCGGGAGGGCGTAGCCCCAGAAGCCGCCGACGTTCACGCCCGAGAGCAGAACGACGAGCATCCAGATCAGCAGCGCGACCACGTAGACGATCACGAACTCGACGAGCCATTCGCCGGCCTTGGTGCGCTGCGAGGACGACTTCGCCGACATCCGAGTGAACCACCCGTGCACGGCCGGCTTCACCCAGATCGTCGCGGCGGTCAGGATGACGCCGCCCCAGAACGCGGAGAAGCCGACGCGTGCCGGGGTCAGCCATCCGATGACCAGCAGCACGACGATGTTGAACACCAGCAGCGAGAGGAACCGCACGACCCACGTCTTCATGCGCACCAGATTGCCACAGACGACGCGCCCGTGGCTCGGGCCTTGCGATTGCGGCCGGGTGTGTGCTCGCCGGTCAGCGCAGGGCGACCAGGTGGGTCACGTCGTCGTACGGCAGCGTGTCCGAGACCGCGGTGACGGTGATCTGGCCGAGCTCGATGCGGCCCGAGGTCACCGTGAGGAACGCCGTGTCCGCGGCATCCCGGCCCGTCGCTATGCGCACCAGCGTCTGCCGGGGCGCGAGCGTGGTGGCGTCGACGACGTACCAGCCGCCGTCGACGTAGGCCTCGGCGACCGCGTGGAAGTCCATCGGGTACAGGCCCGGGGCATACACCGACGCCATCCGCGCGGGCACGTTCAGGGCGCGCAGCAGCCCGACCGTCAGGTGCGCGAAGTCGCGGCAGACGCCCTGGCGCGACAGCAGCGTGCGCACCGCGCCGTCCGTCGGCAGGCTCGAGCCGCTGACATACGCCAGCCGGGTGCCGACCCACGACGACACCGAGTGCAGCAGCTCGGCCGCGTCCTTTATGCCGGAGAACTCGGCGCCGGCGGTGGGGCCGAGCGAGTCCGACTCGGCGTACCGGCTCGGGCGCAGGTACCGCACGAGGTCGGTCGGGTCAGGCTCTTCGAGGGCCGCGGCGTCGGGCACCGTCGCCGAGTAGTCGAAGCGCAGCTCGCCCACCGGCGCCTGCACGCGGTGCAGACGGGTTCCATGGGCGTCCACGAGCTCCTCGGCCTCGATCCGCCGGCCATCGACGCCGGCGTTCACCCACTCCTGCGACGGCTGGTAGATCTGCCCGACCGCGACGGAGAAGATCAGCTCGGCGGGCTCGGTGACCGTGACGGTGATGGTGCTGGCGACGCTGCGCTGGGGAAGCTCGGTGGATGCCATGCCTCCAGCGTGCCATGCTCCGGCGGTCGCCTCGGTCAGTAGCTTCTGCGCTCGTCGATGTGGTACTCGGGCTCGTCGCCGTCGGCTGTCCCGAATCGAGCGGCAAGACCCTCCGATCCGCGGGCGAGGAGCGAGACGTCCGCCCCGACGAGGATGAACGACGCCCCCGCGCCGAGGTAGCGGTCGGCGAGCTCCGGGTCGAAGGCGTTCACGCCGACGGGCGTGCCCGCCGCCTGAACCGCCTTGAACGTGCGCATGACGGCGGCCTCGACATCCGGGTGCGTCTGCTGACCGAGCAGACCCATGGATGCCGCGAGGTCCGACGGTCCGACGAAGACCCCGTCGATCCCGTCCACGGCGGCGATCTCGTCGGCGGCCTCGACGCCCGCGACGGTCTCGATCTGCACGTACAGGGAGACGTGCGCGTCGGCGGCGCCGAGGTAGTCCTCGACCCGGTTCCAGCGCGCGGCGCGGGCGAGCGCGCTGCCCACCCCGCGCACGCCGCGGGGTGGGTACCGCACGGCGGACACCATCTCCTCGGCCTGCTCTGCGGAGGACACCATGGGGATCAGCAGGTTCTGCGCACCCAGGTCGAGCAGCTGCTTGACCGCCACGACGTCGCCCACCGGCGCCCGCACCACCGGCGTGACCGGGTAGGCGGCCACGGCCTGCAGCTGGGCGAGCGTGGACTCGAGCCCGTTGGGGGAGTGCTCCGTGTCGATCAGCAGCCAGTCCAGGCCCGCTCCGGCGCAGATCTCGGCGACGAGCGGCGAGCCCGAGCAGACCCACATCCCGGCGAGCGGGCGGGCGGACTGAGCGATGCGCTCGCGGAACGTGGGCGCTAGAAGAAGCGGCATTCGATGACCCCCATCGGACCATAGTCGCAGTGCACCCGGTCTCCGCGCGACACCCACATCGGCCGCGTGAACGAGCCGGCGAGGATGATCTCGCCCGCCTCGAGCCGGGCCCCATGCTGGTGGAGCTTGTTCGCCAGCCAGGCGACGCCGGTGGCCGGGTGGCCGAGCACCCCGGCGGCGACGCCGGTCTCCTCGATCTCGCCGTTGCGGGAGAGCACGCCCGGCACCCAGCGCAGGTCGATCTCGTCCGGGCGCTTGCGCGTCGCGCCGAGCACCATGGCGCCGTAGGCGGCGTTGTCGGAGATCGTGTCGACGATGGTGCGGCCCTCGAGCTCGATGTGCGAGTTGAGCACCTCCAGGGCCGGCACGGCGTAGTCGATCGCGCGCAGCGCGTCGTCGAGGGTGCAGCCGGGCCCCTCGAGCGGCTCCTTCAGCACGAAGGCGAGCTCGACCTCGACCCGGACGTTGGAGAAGAGGTCCACGGGGATCTCGGCGCCGCTCTGATAGACGGTGTCATCGAACATCACCCCGTAGTCGGGCTCGCTGATGCCCGTCGCCTGCTGCATCGCCTTCGACGTGAGCCCGATCTTCCGCCCGACGAGCCGGCGCCCGGCGGCGATGTTCCGGTCGCGCCACACCCCCTGGATCGCATACGAGTCCTCGATCGTGGCATCCGGGTACCGCGCGGTGATGCGGGGGATCACCCCATGCGTCCGGTCCGCCTCGGCCAGTTCCCCGGCGATCGCCCTCACGACCTCGTCACTCAGCATCCGCTCTCCCCTCCATCGGTCCTCTTCCCCTGCGCGAAACTTCACATCAGCACCTTCCGAAGCCCCCGGAAGGTGCCTATGTGAAGTCTCGCGCAGGGTGGGTCAGAGCTGGTGGCCCAGCTTGTACTCGCCCTGCTTCCAGGACGGGAGCTCCGCCGGGTCTTCGGGGCGCGTGTAGGAGAAGCCGTCGGCGCCGATCGTGACCGCCATCTCGCTCGTGTCGGTGCGGGCCACGACGGGCTGCGGGTTGCCGTCGAGGTCGAGAACGGTGGATGCCTCGGTGTACCACGACGGCACGACCGGGTTGCCCCACCAGTCGCGGCGCTGGTTGTCGTGCACGTCCCAGGTCACCACGGGGTTGTCGGGGTCGCCGGTGTAGTAGTCCTGCGTGTAGATCTCGACGCGGTGCCCGTCGGGATCGCGCAGGTAGAGGTAGAAGGCATTCGATACGCCGTGCCGGCCGGGCCCGCGCTCGATCGCGTCGGAGCGGCGGAGCGCGCCGAGCTTGTCGCAGATCGCGATGATGTTGTGCTTCTCGTGCGTCGCGAACGCGATGTGGTGCATGCGGGGCCCGTCGCCCCCGGTCATCGCGGTGTCGTGCACGGTGGGCTTGCGCCGCATCCAGGCCGCGTAGACGGTGCCCTCCTCGTCCTGGATGTCCTCGGTCACCCGGAACCCGAGGTCCTCCATGTACGCCACGGCCCGCGGCACGTCGGGGGTCACCTGGTTGAAGTGGTCGAGGCGCACGAGCGCGCCCGGCGTGTAGAGGTCGTAGCGCCACGCGAGGCGCTCGACGTGCTCGACGTCGTAGAAGAACTCGTAGGGGAACCCGAGCGGGTCCTCGACGCGCACCGAGTCGCCGATGCCCTTCGTGAAGCCCTCCGCGCGGCGCTCGACGCGGCATCCGAGCTCGTCGTAGAAGGTCACGGCCTTATCGAGGTCCTGCGGGCTGCGCACGCGGTACGAGAAGGCGGCCACCGCGGCCACCGGGCCCTTCCGCAGCACCAGGTTGTGGTGGATGACCTCCTCGAACGCGCGCAGGTAGACGCTCTCCTCGTCCTCGTCGGTGACGATGAGGTCGAGCACGTCGACGTAGAAGTTCCGGGATGCCGTCAGGTCGGTCACCACGATCTCCATGTACGCGCAGCGCAGGATGTCGGGGGCCGGGGCGGCCGGGGTGGGGATGCGGTCGGTCATGTCAGCGTCCTTGCTTGCCGAAGGTGGGGTTGTGGGCCTCGCCGAGCGTGATGTGCACGGCCTGCTGGTCGGTGTAGAAGTCGATCGAGCGGTAGCCGCCCTCGTGGCCGAGTCCGGACGCCTTCACGCCGCCGAACGGCGTGCGGAGGTCGCGTACGTTGTTCGAGTTGAGCCACACCATGCCGGCCTCGATCGCCTGCGAGAAGTTGTGCGCCCGCTTCAGGTCGCTCGTCCAGACGTAGGCCGCGAGGCCGTACTTCACGCCGTTCGCGAGGGCGAGGGCCTCCTCGTCGGTGTCGAACGGGGTGATCGCGACGACGGGTCCGAAGATCTCCTCCTGGAAGATCCGCGCGTCGGGGGCGACATCCGCGAACACCGTCGGGGCGACGAAGTTGCCGGTCGGGAAGCCGTCCGGGCGCCCGCCGCCGGCGACGAGCCGGCCCTCGGTCTTGCCGAGCTCGACGTAGCTCATGACCTTGTCGTAGTGATCGGGGTGCACCAGCGCCCCGACCTCGGTGGCCTTCTCGTGCGGGTAGCCGACCACCACGCGGGAGGCCTGGGCCGCGTAGCGCTCCACGAACTCGTCGTACACCGCGCGCTCCACCAGGATGCGGGAGCCCGCGGTGCAGCGCTCGCCGTTCAGGGAGAAGACCCCGAAGATGGTCGCGTCGATCGCCGCCTCGAGGTCGGCATCCGCGAACACCACCGCGGGCGACTTGCCGCCGAGCTCCATCGAGAGCCCCTTGAGGAACGGCGCCGCGTTGCCGAAGATCAGCTGGCCCGTGCTGCTTTCGCCCGTGAAGGAGATGAGCGGAACGTCCGGATGCTTCACCAGGGCATCGCCCGCGTCCTCCCCGAGCCCGTTGACGAGGTTGAAGACGCCCTGCGGCAGCCCCGCCTCCTCGAAGATCCCCGCCCACAGCGAGGCGGAGAGCGGGGTGAACTCGGCCGGCTTCAGCACGACCGTGTTGCCGGTGGCAAGCGCCGGGCCGAGCTTCCACGACTCGAGCATGAACGGCGTGTTCCACGGGGTGATGAGCCCTGCCACGCCGATCGGCTTGCGGTTGACGTAGTTCATCTGCCGCCCGGGCACCTTGAAGGCGTCGTCGGTCTGGGCGACGATCAGGTCGGCGAAGAACCGGAAGTTCTCGGCTGCGCGTCGCGCCTGACCGAGCGCCTGTGTGATCGGAAGGCCGGAGTCGAACGACTCCAGCTCGGCGAGCCGGGCGTCGCGCGACTCGACGATGTCGGCGATCCGGTGCAGCACGCGCGAGCGCTCGCGGGGAAGCATCCGCGGCCACGGTCCCTCGGTGAACGCGCGCCGCGCCGCCGCGACGGCGCTGTCGATATCGGCCTTCTTGCCGGCAGCCGCCTGCAGGTAGGTCTCGTTCGAGACGGGATCCAGCACGTCGAACGTCGCGCCGTCGGCGGAGTCGACGAACTGGCCGTCGATGTAGTGCTGGATGCGGGTGGGCAGGTCGGCGGGCACATGCCCGCGGACCACGGCGGTGTCGGTCATCGCGTCTCCAGTTCTGGGAGTCGGGGGAGGCCGAGGGCCTCGTCGGGGTGCTCGTGGATCAGGTAGGCGTCGAGGGTGGCCGAGCGGTGGCGGCGGGCGGCGTTCTCGATCTCGCTCAACGGGGCGTTCGTCTCGATCAGCCGCAGGATGTTCTCGTGCTCGCGCACCGACTCCGCGGCGCGGCCGGGAACGAAGCTGAAAGTCGAGTCCCGCAGGTTGCCGAGGCGTCCCCACTCCCCGCGCACGATCTCCAGCAGGCGCGGATTCGCGCAGCGATCGAACAGCGTCGCGTGGAACTCCTGGTTGAGCGCCGTGAAGGAGTGCGGGTCGAAGTGATCGAGGGTCTCGATCATCAGCGCGTTGATCTCGCGGGCGCGGCGGATGTCGTCGACGCTGAGCTGCCGGGCCGACAGCGCGGTCGCCGCCCCCTCGAGGACGCTGAGCGCCTGCATGCTGTTCCGATAGGCCGAGTCATCCACCATCGACACGTGCGCGCCGACATTCCGCTCGAAGGTGACCAGCCCTTCTGCCTCGAGCTGGCGGATGGCCTCGCGCACCGGCACCACCGACATGTCGAGGTCCTTGGCGAGGTTGCCGAGCACGAGCCGGTATCCGGGGGTGAAGTCCTGGCGGGCGATGCGCTCCTTGATGAAGTGGTACGCCTGCTGCGACTTGCTGAGGTCGGCCCTCACTGCGTCTTCCGCCATGCGCGGTACCGGGCCTTCCACTTGTCGTTCATGGGGAAGAGGCCGTCGACCGGATGCCCCGCCTCGACCTGCTCGGCGATGTAGGCGTCTTCCTCCTCCTGCTCGAGGGCCGCGTCGACGACCTCCTCGACGAGAGCCGGGGGGATGACGAGCACGCCGTCGCCGTCGCCGACGATGACGTCGCCCGGCTGCACGGTCGTGCCGCCGCAGCCGATCGTGACGTCGACGTCCCACGGCACGTGCTTGCGTCCGAGCACCGCGGGGTGCGGTCCCGCCGAGAAGACGGGGAGGTCGATGCCGGCGACGGTGTCGTAGTCCCGCACGCCGCCGTCCGTGACGATGCCGGCGGCCCCGCGCGTGTAGGCGCGCAGCGCCAGCACGTCGCCGAGGGTGCCGGAGCCACGCTCCCCGCGGGCTTCGATGACGAGCACCTCGCCCGGGGCGACGGCGTCGAAGGCGCGCTTCTGGGCGTTGTAGCCGCCGCCGTGGCTCGCGAAGAGGTCCTCGCGGCCGGGAACGAAGCGGAGCGTCTTCGCCACGCCGACCATCCGCGTGCCGGAGCGGTTGGGGGCGACGCCGTCGATCGTGACGTTGTTCAGCCCGCGCTTGCGCAGCTGCGCGCTGAGGCCGGCGACGGGGACGGAGAGGAGCTTCGCGCGGAGCTCCTCGCTCAGGCCGGGCGACCCTTCGGCAGGCTCGGTGGCCGACCCTTCGACAGGCTCAGGGACCGACCCTTCCACGGTCGCCGAGCCCGACCCTTCACCGGTCGCCGAGCCCTTCGGGGTTTCCGCCTCCGCCGGAAGCCCGGCCGCCTCGCGCGAGCCCCACGCCTCGGCGCGCTGGTCGTCGTCGGGCTTCGGCTGCGCGCTGTAGGCCGGAAGCGGCTCCGTGCCCTCGACGACCGGCGTCGACAGGCGTCCGGACGATTCGCCGCCCGGCACGTCGACTTCGACCTCGACGACGTCCCCCGGGCGGACGACGGATGCCCCGGCCGGGGTGCCGGTGAGGATGACGTCGCCGGGCTCGAGCGTGAGCAGCTGCGAGAGGTCGGCGATGAGCAGGGGGAGGGGGAAGAGCAGCGTCGCGGTCGAGTCGTCCTGCGCGAGCTCGCCGTTCACCCAGGTGCGCAGCCGCAGCGATGCGGGGTCGATCGAGCGGGCGTCGATCAGCTCGGGACCGATCGGCGTGAAGCCGTCGCCGCCCTTGGACCGGAGGTTCGACCCCTTGTCGGCCCACCGCAGGTCGTACACGCCGAAGTCGTTCGAGGCGGTGACGTGCGACACGTGGCCCCAGGCGTGCTCCGGCTCGACCCGCCTCGCCTCGGTGCCGATGATGAGCGCGATCTCGCCCTCGAAGGCCAGCAGCTCGGTACCGGCCGGACGCTCGATCGGCGAGCCGCTCGGGGAGAGCGACGTCGCGGGCTTGAGGAAGTACGAGGGCTGCTCCGGGGTCCGGCCGCGCTGCGCGGCCCGGGACGGGTAGTTGATGTGGACCGCGATCACCTTGCCCGGTCGCGCCGGGAGGGCGCCGTATCGGTCGGCCGCGGCATCCTTCG
>DASUQB010000169.1:0-10616 GCA_036280835.1 Microbacterium sp.
GATCCGATCAGCGCATCGACGAATGCGTCGTAGCCGCCGCCGTTCTCGATGGTGAGGTCGGCATTCGTCACCGTGAGCTGGTCCTGGGCGCTCGGCTCGAAGGAGTGGGGGTCCTGGGAGGCCGAGTCGATGATCGAGGTGACCTCGACGAGGTCGCCGCCGATCTCCTCGGCGATCTGCCCGTAGACGTTGGTGGATGCGACGACGCTCACCCGATCCCCGGCCCCCGCGTCGCCCGCCTGGGCGTCGCCGGAGGCGCAGCCCGCGAGGGCGAGCACGGTCGCGAAGGTGGCGGTCACGGCGAGTGTCGGTCGGAAGCGCATGCCCCCAGCCTATGTCTATTGATAATCATTCTCAAACTGGCACACGATGGAGCGGAGAGTGCCCCCGGCGCTCAGTCGAGGAGGAGGGCGGGCTCCTCGAGCACCGATGCGACGTCGGCGATGAACCGCGACATCCCGTCGCCGTCGACCACGCGGTGATCGAACGAGCCGGCGACCGTCGTGACGAAGCGGGGGCGCACCTCGCCGTCGACCACCCAGGGCTTCTGGCGGATCGTGCCGAGGGCCACGATCCCCGCCTCGCCGGGGTTGATGATCGGCGTTCCGGCATCCATCCCGAAGACGCCGATGTTCGTGATCGTGATCGTGCCGCCGGTCTGATCCGCGGGCGTCGCCTTGCCCTCGCGGGCCGTGAGGGTGAGCTTCTCGAGCGCCTTGGCGAGGCCGCGGAGGTTGAGGTCCTGGGCGTCTTTGATGTTCGGCACGAGCAGGCCGCGGGGCGTCGCCGCGGCGATGCCGAGGTTGACGTAGTGACGCAGCACGATCTCGGCCCCGTTGTCGGTGTCGACCCAGGCGGCGTTGACGTGCGGGGTGCGCCGCACCGCCCAGATCACGGCGCGCGCCATGATGAGCAGCGGCGAGATGCGCACGTCGGCGAAGTCGGGGGAGGCCTTGAGCCGCTTGACGAGCTCCATGGTCCTCGTGGCGTCGACGTCGACCCAGACGGTGACGTGGGGCGCGGAGTAGGCGCTCTGCACCATGCCGGATGCCACGGCCTTGCGCACGCCGCGCACCGGGATCGCCTCTTCGCGCGCGTCCGAGCGCGGCTCGGTGACCGCCGGAGGCGCCGGCTCGGGGGCGGCAGCGGGGGACGCGGGCGCCACGGGGATCTTCTCCTCGCGCACCTGCCCCCACTCCGGCGTCTCGATGTTGCGGAACACGCTGGCCTGTGACGCGTGCTTGACGACGTCCTCGCGGGTCACCTCGCCCGCCTCGCCCGTGGGCTGCACGGCCGCGAGGTCGACGCCGAGGTCGCGCGCGAGCTTGCGGATCGGAGGCTTCGCCACCACGCCGACGGATGCCGCGACCGGGCGCTCGGCGGGCTTGCGCCGCCGGGACTGCACCTGGCCGCCCGTGCCGTACCCGACGAGCACGGCGCCGCCGCCCTCGACGTCGGAGCCGCCGTGCACCGGGATGTCGGCGGGGGCCGCCTTCGCGGCATCCTCGATCGTGATGATGGCCGCGCCGACGTCCACCGTGTCGCCCTCACCGGCGAGCAGGTCGCCGACGACTCCCTGGAAGGGCGACGGCAGCTCGACCAGCGACTTCGCCGTCTCGATCTCGACCAGCACGTCGTTGACGGCGACGGTGTCGCCGGGGGCGACGCGCCACGAGACGATCTCGGCCTCGGTGAGTCCCTCGCCGACGTCGGGCAGATGGAAGGTCTGGGTGCTCATCCGGGTCCTTTCCGGTGGTGCGACGCGGGGCGCCTGCGGTGAAGTGAGGCTCAGTACGCGAGCGCGCGGTCGACGGCCTCGAGCACGCGGTCGGCGTCGGGCAGGAAGGCGCCCTCGAGCTTCGCGGGCGGGAACGGGGCGTCGAATCCCGAGACGCGCAGCACGGGAGACTCGAGCGAGAAGAACGCCTTCTCCATGACGGTCGCGGCGACCTCGCTCCCGACGCTCGCGAACTGCGGCGCCTCCTGCGCGTAGACCATGCGGCCAGTCTGGCGCACGGAGTCCAGGATCGGGCCGAAGTCGACCGGCGACAGCGACCGCAGGTCGATGACCTCGCAGCTCGTGCCCTCCGACTCCGCGAGCGCCGCCGCCTGCAGCAGGGTCGTCACCATGGCTCCGTGGCCGACGAGCGTGACGTCCGTGCCCCGGCGGACGACGCGGCTGGCGTGCAGCGGCACGGCGCGCGCCGATTCGTCGACGTCGCCCTTCTGCCAATAGCGGCTCTTGGGCTCGAGGAAGATCACCGGATCGTCGCTCGCGATCGCGTCCTGGATCATCCAGTACGCGTCGTTCGCCGTCGAGGGGCTGACGACCCGCAGGCCCGGGGTGTGCGCGAAGTACGCCTCCGGACTCTCCTGGTGGTGCTCGACGGCGCCGATGTGGCCGCCGTAGGGGATGCGGATGACGATGGGCATGCGGATCGCGCCCTCGTGCCGGTTCGTGATCTTGGCGAGCTGCGAGGTGATCTGGTCGAAGGCCGGGAAGACGAATCCGTCGAACTGGATCTCGCACACCGGTCGGAAGCCCGCCATCGCGAGCCCGATGGCGGTGCCGACGATGCCCGACTCCGCGAGGGGCGTGTCGAGCACCCGGCGGTCGCCGAAGTCGGCCTGCAGGCCCTCGGTGACGCGGAACACGCCGCCGAGCGGCCCGATGTCCTCGCCCATGAGCAGCACGCGGTCGTTGTCTTCGAGCGCGCGTCGGAGGCCGGCGTTGAGCGCGCGGCTGATCGGCATGGAGGTCGTCACGAGGCGTCTCCCTCGAACGAGGATTCGTAGTCGTCGAGCCAGGCCCGCTGTTCGTCGATGCGCGGATGCGGCTCGCTGTAGACGTGGTCGAAGATGAGCGACCGGTCGATCGTCTCGAGCTTCATGGTGCGGGCGCGGGCGTCGTCCGCGATCGATCGCGCCTCGGCCTCCGCGTCTGCGAAGAACTCCGCGGAGGCGCCGCGGCCCTCGAGGTACGCCCGCATCCGGAGGATCGGGTCGCGCTCGGCCCACGAGCGCTCCTCGTCGCCGGTGCGGTACTTCGTGGGGTCATCGCTCGTGGTGTGCGCCCCCATCCGGTAGGTCAGCGCCTCGATCGCGCGGGGTCCGCCGCCGGCCCGCGCCTCGTCGAGGGCGACCCGCGATACCGCGTAGCTCGCGAGCACGTCGTTCCCGTCCACGCGCAGGGTCGGGATGCCGTAGCCCTGCGAGCGCTCGAACAGCGGGGTGCGCGACTGCGTCGCGACGGGCACGGAGATCGCCCAATGGTTGTTCTGGAGGAAGAACACCTGGGGCGTCTGGTAGCTCGCGGCGAAGACCATCGCCTCGTGCACGTCACCCTGGCTCGACGCCCCGTCGCCGTAGTAGACGATCACGGCGGCATCCTTCTCGGCGTCGCCCGTGCCGGCCTTCGCGTCGAAGGCGAAGCCCATCGCGAGGCCCGTCGCATGCAGGGTCTGGGACCCCAGCACGAGCGTGTAGATGTGCGTGTTGCCGTTCTTCGGATCTGTCGGATCCCAGCCCCCGTGCGTGAGCCCGCGCATCAACCGGATGATGTCGACGGGGTCGACGCCGCGGATCATGCAGACGACGTGCTCGCGGTACGACGGGAAGAGGTGGTCCTGGGTGCGTGCGGCGCGGGCCGACCCGACCTGCGCGGCCTCCTGGCCGTAGCTCGGTGGCCAGAGGGCGAGCTGCCCCTGCCGCTGCAGGTTCGTCGCCTCCCGATCGAACGCGCGCACGTTGACCATGTCGCGGTAGAACTGCTCGAGCTCGCGCTCGGGGAGGGCCTCGATGAGGGGGAGGTAGGGCTCTGCGGCGGCGGTCGGGGCGAGCGTGCCGTCGGCCGCGAGCACGCGGACGAGTTCGGTATCCACCGGGGACGTCATTTTCCTACGCTAACGCGCGGCCGGAGTGACCCTCCGGGAGGTTGCGGACAACGGATGCCGCGATCCCTAGGACCCTCTCCACAGACTCATGCTCCCCGACGGATATGCGGATGCCGTCGCCCGCGAAGGGCCGGACGATGAGCCCGGCCTCGTCGAAGGCCTGCCCGATCTCCATCGTCTCCGCGCCCGTGGCCAGCCACACGAAGTTTCCCTGCGCCTCCGGCACGCGCCAGCCCGCCCCGCGGAGGCCGGCGGCGAGGTCGTCACGACGCACGGCGATCGCCGCCACGCGCTCGCGCAGCTCGGCCTCGGCGTCGAGGCTCGCGATCGCGGCATCCTCCGCCTGCGCCGTGACCGAGAGCGGGATGCCGGTGCTGCGGGCGGCGTCGAGCACGCGGGGATGCCCGATCGCGTAGCCGATGCGCAGGCCCGCGAGCCCGAAGGCCTTGGAGAAGGTGCGGAGCACGACGACGTTGGGGTGGGACTCGAACAGCCGCGTGCCGATGCCGTCGACGGCCGCGGGATCGGTCACGAACTCCGCGTACGCCTCGTCGAGGATGACGAGGACCGTCGGCGGCACCGCCGCGAGGAACGTCTCGAACTCGGCCTGCGTGACGATCGGCCCCGTGGGGTTGTTCGGGGTGCACACGATGATGCAGGACGTGCGGTCGGTGACCGCCGCCGCCATCGCGGGGAGGTCGTGCCGGGCCTCCGCGGTGAGCGGAACCTGCACCTGCGTCGCGCCGGCGACCAGGGCGAGGGAGGGGTACGCCTCGAAGGAGCGCCATGCATAGATCATCTCGTCGCCGCGCGAGGAGGTGGCGAGCGCGAGCTGCTGCAGGATCGACACGCTGCCTGCGGCGACGTGCACCCCGTCGAGCTCGACGTCGTAGCGTGCGGCCAGGCGGGCGCGAAGCCGGCCCGCGGAGGCGTCGGGGTAGCGGTTGACGGACGTCGTGGCGCGGAGCGCCTCGAGCACCGACGGCAGCGGGTCGAACGGGTTCTCGTTGCTCGACAGCTTGAAGGCGTCTCCGCCGGCCTGCCGGCCCTGCTTGTACGGCGGCAGCGCGGCGATCTCGGGGCGGATACGGGGGAGGACGGGCTCGGGCGTGCTCACCGTCCGAGTCTAAGAGCCCTCGCGCAGGCCCCCGTCCCCGAGCCATGCCAAAATGGCGCGCATGCGCTTCCTCCTCCGGGTCGTCATCAACGCGTTCGCCATCTGGGTCTGCACGCTCATCCCTGCGCTGACCGTCACCGTCACGGCGTTCCCGCCGGGCGAGACCCTGCAGTACGTGCTGACGCTGCTGATCGTGGCGGCGATCTTCGCCATCGTGAACACCTTCATCGGCACCGTCATCAAGATCATCGCGATCCCGCTCTACATCCTGACCCTCGGGCTGATCTCGCTGCTCATCAACGGCTTCCTGCTGTGGCTGACCGCCTGGATCACGAGCTTCTGGGGCTGGGGCCTCACGGTCGGCGACTTCTGGTGGGGAGTCGTGGCGGCGCTGCTCATCACCATCATCAACTGGATCTTCGGCATCGTCCTGAGGCCCCAGCGCGACGACGACTGAAGGACGCCCGCAGGCGTCGGCCCGGCGCCTCACCGGCGCTCCGCGGCGTATTCGGCGACTTCGACGGACGCCGCGGCATCGAGGCTCGCGAAGACCTCGCGCACGGCTTCCACGCGCGGGTCGTCCGACGCATCGACGAGCCGCGCCGTGTCGATGTACCCGTCCAGGCGGTGCGCGGGCATCTCCAGGTCGCGCAGCCCGAGTGCCGGATCCCGCATCGCCTCGACCGTGAAGCTGCCAGGTGCGCCCGTGCCGGCGTGCGCCCCGCCCCCCGCGAGGGCCGAGACCGGGTCGTCGACATGGCGCAGCGACACGGCGAGGGTGGATGCCGGAACCTCGGCCTCGATCGGCGAGCCGAAGGACACGAGCGTCTGCACGTCGTACCGACCCTCGACGGCGGTGAGTCCGGCGACCATGGCGCCCTGCGAGTGGCCGAAGGCGTGGACCACATCGCCTTCGGACGCGCCCGAGGCCCGCAGCGCCTGCTGCACGGCTTCGTAGGACGCCGAGCGCTCCCCGGAGTAGGCCTGCACGTTCGACAGGTTGTCGAAGGGGTCGGCGCCACCGAGCGCCATGGTCTGAGTGCCCGCCACATAGACGGCGAACTGCTTCGTGCCGTCGCGCATCGTGTACTTCTCCACCCGGACCCGGGACTGTCCGCCCCCCGGAATCCGCGCCGCCGCGCCCGCCAGTCCCGTGGGCGCTGTCATCCGGGAGGCACCGGCTGACGAGGCGGCCACCGAGGGTCCTGCCGGCGACGAGCCGGCCACCGCTGACCCGGCCGCCGCAGACCCGGCCGCCGATGATCCGGTCGACGCCGAGCCGAGGGCCGACGAGCCCAGCGCCCGCACCTCGACGTCCGGCACGGGACCCGAGAGACGCGAGCCGGCGCCCACGGTGCCCGCCCCGGCGGCAGCCAAGCCGCCCAGGAGCGGGGCGGCCAGGAGTCCGAGCGGTGCGAGCGCGGGGTGACCGGTCTGGATCGTGACGCCCAGCGCCTGGCCCGTCACGGCCGACGCCCAGGTCAAACCCCGCCAGAGGATGTCGAGGCGGCCCTGCCGCACGGCATCCGGGTTGCGCTCGTGGATCGCGTCGACGGCCGCCGCACAGCGCGCGGCGCCCGCTTCGTCGCCCGCCGCCGCGGCCGCGCTCTCGAGGGCGGTGAGCTCGACCACCTCGTAGACATCCGCGGCGGAGCGGAGGGCACCCGCCAGCTCACGGCAGTCACGTGCTGCGGCGTCGGCGCGGGGCGCGAGGTTCTGCAGTCGGTACGACGTCGACCCGGCGTCGACCGCGCTTCGCGTCGCCCAGGCCAGGGTGCGTGCGGTCTCCTCGGTCTCGGCGGCCAGCGCGTCGAGCCGGTGCGCGACGGCGCGGAGGGTCTCGGTGTCCACGGCGACGACGCCCCCGGAGCGGATGTCGATGTCCTCGCTCATGCGTCCCACATGGCGAGCAGCTCGAGCCGACGGCGCTGGTCTTCGAGCACCTCGCCGATCGCGTCGTCGGCGCACCAGGCGAGCGTCTGCAGCTCCCGGTCGATGCCCTCGATCCTCTCGTGCACATGGCGCACGGCATCCGATTCCCACCTCATGTCCGCCACGAGGACGCGGGCGTCGGACGCCGCGGCCTGGAGAGCCTCGTGAGAGCGCCGGAGCAGCACGACGGCGGCGTCGACGCTGAGCAGGGTGGAGGGAGATCCGTACACCCGGTCGAGTCTCCGCCGAGCCGAGCCCGCGGGTGCCGGGATCCCGCGCCGTGTGCGATGTCGGTGACCCCGATCACACTGTGCAGGAGACGATCGGGCGCTGCCCCGGCACAATGGACAGGTGACCGAACCCGGCGACGCCATCTTCCGCGTCGTCTTCGTGTGCACGGGCAACATCTGCCGCTCGCCCATGGCCGAGGTGGTGTTCCGCCGTTTCGCCGATCACGCGGGCCTCGGCGACCGCATCATCTCCAGCAGCGCGGGCACCGGCGACTGGCACGTCGGCGAGCGGGCCGACGCGCGCACCATCGCCGCGCTCGATCGGCGGGGCTACGACGGCACGCGCCACCGGGCGAAGCAGTTCGACTCCGAGGCGTTCGCCGTGAACGATCTCGTCATCGCGCTGGACCGCAGCCATTCGCGCATCCTCCGGAGCTGGGCCCGCGACGACGCCGAGGCCGACAAGATCGCGCTGCTGCTGGATTTCGATGCCTCCGCGGACGGCGTCCTCGATGTGCCCGACCCCTACTACGCCGACGCGGGGATGTTCGACACCGTGCTCGGTATGATCGAGAGCGCCAGCCGAGCGCTCTTCCGGCAGCTCGAACCCGCGATCCGGCCGTCCGCCGCCCGACCCGGAGGACCCCCGTGACTTCTCTGCCCCCCCAGCCGCTCAGCCCCCTCGACGGGCGGTACCGGCACGCCGTCGCCGCTCTCGCCGACTACCTCTCGGAGGCGGGCCTCAATCGCGCCCGCGTCGAGGTGGAGGTCGAGTGGCTCATCACCCTCACCGATCGCGGGCTCTTCGGCACCGAACCGATCGCCGAGGACGACAAGGATCGCCTCCGGGCGCTGTACCGCGACTTCGGTCAGGCCGAGATCGACTGGCTCGCCGAGCGCGAGGCCATCACCCGCCACGACGTGAAGGCCGTCGAGTACCTCGTGCGCGACCGCCTCTCGAGCCTCGGGCTCGAGGCGGTCGCCGAGCTGACCCACTTCGCCTGCACGAGTGAGGACATCAACTCCCTGGCGTACGCGCTCACCGTCAAGCGCGCCGTGGAGCTCGTGTGGCTGCCCCGCCTCGTCTCGGTCACCGGCACGCTCCGCGACCTCGCGGTGCGCCACGCGGATGCCGCGATGCTCTCGCGCACGCACGGCCAGCCGGCGACGCCCACGACGATGGGCAAGGAGATCGCCGTCTTCGCGTGGCGCCTCGAACGCGTCGCAGCGCAGATCGAGGCATCCGAGTACCTCGGCAAGTTCTCCGGCGCGACCGGCACCTGGTCGGCCCACATCGTGGCCGCACCGGATGTCGACTGGCCGGAGCTGTCCCGCGCCTTCGTCGAGTCGCTGGGCCTCACCTTCAACCCCCTCACCACCCAGATCGAGTCGCACGACTGGCAGGTCGAGCTCTACGATCGCGTCCGGCACGCCGGCGGCATCCTCCACAACCTCGCGACGGATGTCTGGACGTACATCTCCCTCGGGTACTTCGCGCAGATCCCCGTGGCCGGCGCGACCGGCTCCTCGACGATGCCGCACAAGATCAACCCGATCCGCTTCGAGAACGCGGAGGCCAACCTCGAGCTGTCGGGGGCGCTGTTCGCCTCTCTCGGATCGACGCTCGTGACCAGCCGCCTGCAGCGGGACCTCACGGATTCGACGACGCAGCGCAACATCGGCGTCGCGTTCGGGCACTCGCTGCTCGCGCTCGACAACCTGCAGCGCGGGCTCGGGGAGATCTCGCTCGCCGAGGATGTGCTGCTCGCCGATCTGGACGTGAACTGGGAGGTGCTCGGCGAGGCGATCCAGACCGTCGTGCGCGCCGAAGTCGTCGCCGGTCGCTCGCGCATCACCGACCCGTACGCGCTGCTGAAGGAGCTCACCCGCGGTCGCCGTGTCGGCGCGGCGGAGCTGGCGGAGTTCGTCGACGGGCTCGAGATCGGGGATGCCGCGAAGCAGCGCCTGCTGGCGCTCACCCCGCCCACGTACACGGGCCTCGCGGCGGAGCTCGCCGCGCGGGGCTGAATCCGGGGCCGGGGCGCCGCGCGGTCAGGCCTTCGGGCGCTTCTCGTCCGGATCGTCCTCGTCGGGCATCAGCACCGGCCGATCGATGGGCTTCTGCACCTGCGCCGGGTCGACGGCGAGCATGAGCATCGCCAGTCCGAGCAGCACCACGATGAACGTGATGCCGGCGACGATGAGCGAGAGCGCACCGACATCCTTGCCCTGCGCGACGCCCGTCGTGATGGCCGTCACGATCCCCGCGAAGGCGGCGCAGCCGAAGGCGATCGCCAGCAGATGCAGCGGACGCAGCAGTTCGCGTCGACTCGGCTTGTCGGTCATGCACCCTCCCCGGGGCGAGGAGCGGATGTCGCGGCGGAGGGGTCCGCCGCGAGCGACGCGTCGCGCCGGGGCGAGAAGCCGGCGATCGCCAGGTAGACCGCCACGATCGCGGCGTAGGCACCGAAGACGCCGACCGCGATGGCGATCCCGGTGAGGGTGAACGTCTGACCGGCGTCCGGGATGTAGTAGTCGAGCACGTAGCCCCCCGGCACGAGCAGCAGCCCGATGCCGAGCAGCACACCGAAGACGCCGACCGTCAGGCCGTCGCGCGCGGCGCGGGCGGCATCCGGCCGGGCATCCGCCGGAGCGGCCGCGTCATCCTCCGTCGCAGCCGCGCCGAGCGCGCGTATGCGTCGCAGCGATCGCCAGCCGGCGATCGCCTCGACGAGCCCGGTGGCGAGCGCCCACGCGATCACGACGACGAAGAAGAGCGCCGTCGAGCGGAGCGTGACGATGCCGCCCGCCATTCCGGCGACGATGTTCAGGGCGGCCATCGTGATCGGCAGCCAGCGGGAGCCGGCGGGGTGGACGAGCCACGCGGCGAGCGCCCAGACAAGTCCTGTCGCGATGGCGAACCCGCTGAACACCGAGAGTCCGACCGCCGCCGAGTGATCGGGCGAGAACGTGATCATGACCGCCGCGATGGCCGCGAACGCGGCGCGGAGCAGCTGCACATGGTGTGCGGCGAAGCGCGCGGGGGCTGCGGAAGCGGTGGGCATGACGGATCCTGGGTCGGAACGGGGGATGTTCCCAGTCTAGCCGCGGGTGGGCGACCCGCCTCCGGAGTGGGATCCCCCCGCGCCCAGGGCCACGCGAGAGGCCGGCCGATCCGTCGATCGACCGGCCTCGTGCGGATCCGGGGGGAGGTCGGCGCGGCTTTCGCCGCGACCGCCGGGCATGCGCCCATCCGTCGGTGCGCCGGATGGACGGCGCACCTGCATCCGACGTTGCCACACCAGGTTGGCTAATGTGGTGGCGAGGAAGTGCCATTGGCCGCGATTCGCCACGGCCCGCCGGATGGGAAGGCGCCCCGTGCTCGAGGCCATCGGACTGGACGACGAGCACACAGCGGTCTACCGCGTGCTGCTCGAGACGCCC
>DASUQB010000170.1:0-5786 GCA_036280835.1 Microbacterium sp.
CTCTGGGGCCCCGACTGCTGCAATGCGCGACAAGCGGCACCGGGCACCGACAGCAGAAGTAGCGGCCGCGGCTACAGGTCGATTCGAGAGGATGCTGAGGATGGGCGACCTGCTCGAGGTGTGCCGGCACGACACGCACAGCGCGTGGATCCCGTGGAGCTGCGCGCCGTGGTGCCGGTGAGCGCCTGCCGCGGGGTCCTACCGGATCGTGTGCCGGAGGCTTGGCGCCCGCGCTTTCATGTGACCGCGGAGCGCAACTGGATCAATGATCCCAACGGCCCGATCCGGCACAAGGGCATCTTTCACCTGTTCTTTCAGGCCAATCCGGATGCTCCGTCGTGGGGGCGCCCCGTGTGGGGCCACGTCACCTCGACGGATTTGGTGACCTGGACCCGACAACCGTTGGCGCTGTCACCGGAGCCCGGGGCGCCGGACGCGGACGGGTGCTGGTCGGGTTGTACGCGGATCGTGCAGGGACGCCCGACGATCTATTACACGGGGGTGGTCGGCGAGGACGACGGGCGCGTGGAGTCGGTGTGCCGTGCCTGGGGCTCGGCAGATCTGCTGGCCTGGGAGCGCGATGCCGCCAACCCGCTCGTGCCCGGCCCTCCTGCACAGCTGAGCAACGGCTACCACCGCGACCCTTTCCTCTGGCACGACGACGGCGGGTGGCACATGCTGCTCGGCGGCGGGACGGCCGGCAAGGGGCGGCACGGACAAGTGCTGCGCTATGACTCTCCGGACGCGACCGCGTGGACCTACAGGGGCGTCTTCTACAGCGCGCCGCGCTGGATCGGTGCGCTCGATGCCGGCGAGCACTGGGAGTGCCCGCAACTCGTGTTGGAGGGCGATGCGGCGGCGTTGATCGTGAGCTGCCAGGCGCCGGGTGAACACCGACCGCTCTTGTATTCCGTGGCGTTCACGGGTGCCCTTCGCGACGGGCGATTCGACGGGGAGCTCGACGGCAAGCTCGACTACGGCGACGTGTTCTACGCCGCCGCGCTCTTCCGCGAGGACTCGGGGCGCACGCTGCTCTGGGGGTGGGCGCAGGAACGACTGCACCCCGATCGGCAGGCAACGCTGTCGCACGCTGGAGCGCTCTCGCTTCCGCGCGACGTCCACCTCGAGGATGGCCGGCTGCGCACGCACCCGATCCCCGAGTTGCAGATGCTTCGCCGTGGCGTTCTCGACCAGGACGCTCGCGACGGGTCGATCGCGCTGTCAGCGCAGTCTGAGCTCGCGGCGACGTTCGCGGGTAGCGGTCGTGGAGGATGGAGACTGATCGACCGCGACGGCATCGCCAGGGTGCTGATCGAGATTGATCTTCGCCGCCATTGCTTACGCGTGGCCGTCACGGACGGCAACGCCACTGCGCACCCGCTCATGGCACCGCTGCAGCCACGCGGCTCGCATGCGGTGCGGGTGTTCATCGACGGGTCACTCATCGAGGCCGTCGCCGACGACGAGCGGTTCGTGACGACCCGCGCCTACCCCGAGGCAGGAGCATGGAGCCGCGCGCAGCTCATCGCCGACCCTGACGTGCGCGCTGATCTTGTCGGTGCATGGGCGCTGACGCCGGACGCTGTCGGGCCCGGATGAGCGGTGCTCGAAGTGGAGACGCGGACGTCGACTGATAGCCGGGCTGTGGCTATCCGGCGAATGCGCTGAGGGCAACCACACACCTGCTTGCAACCCCCGGGCGACGGTGCTTTCGTCACCCGAATGACCACTGAGGAGCTGAGGGCAGCGGCGGAGACCCGCCGTGAGCTGGGCCGCGACTACGACGAGGCGATCCTGCTCTCGATGGCCGACCGGCTCGCGCGCCGGCGGCGATCGGACCTGTGGGGCGACACGGTCACCGTCGTGATTGCGCTCGGCTCGATCGGCCTCGGCATCCTCGTCGCTCTGGCCGCCGCGAACCTCGGCGCCGTCGGCGGGACCTTCGCGACGGTCGTCGGCTGGATCGCGATCGCCGTGATCAACGTCGTCCACGCCCGATCACGGTGAGCCCGCCGCTCGCAAGGCGCGAGAGCGCCGTTCGCGCTTGCTTGCGATAGCGACGCGGTAGAACTTGCGCAGTGAGCAGCTTCCTCGGCTACCCGGTCAGCACATACCCGGCCGGCACGCGCACGGCTGCCGACGCGGCCGCGGCGATCGGCTGCGACGTCGCCCAGATCGTCAAGTCGCTCGTGTTCCGCAAGCGCTCGGGCGGCGCGCTCCTCGTCCTGGCGTCGGGCCGCAACCGCGTCGACGAAACGAAGGTCGGGGCGCTTGTGGCCGAGCCGATCAGCAAGGCCGATGCGGTGTTCGTCCGCAACGTCACCGGCTTCGCGATCGGCGGTGTCCCGCCCGCAGGGCACACGGAGCCGATCGACGCGCTCGTCGACCGCGATCTGCTGTCGGTCGGGGAGCTGTGGGCGGCCGCCGGCACCCCGCAGACCGTTTTCCCGATCGCGCCGGAGGATCTGGTTCGACTGACGGGTGGGCGGGTCGCCGACATAGCCGCGGTCTAGTTTCGCGACGGCGCCGGCGCGGCAGAGCGCCAGCACCCTTCGCGCCCCATCCGGCCGACTTCGCCGTCGAACCCGTGCCGTCAGGTCGGTAGCTCGTAATCGAACCAGATCGTGTGCGTCCCGTCCTCGTCCACTGCGAGGCCTCCGGCGCCGCGGATAGACGCCAGGTCCCCAGTGCCGCTCGCGGCCACGATCGCGAAGTGCTCGTCGGAGCGGTCGGTGCCCGAGGTGCTCGCAGAGTGCACGAAGTTGAAGGCGCCACGCGTACCGTTGAGCGAACCTTCGAAGGACTCCATCGCAACGTACGTGCCAACGCCCCGCGCTTGCTCGAACGCCGCGGTGAACACGGTCGCAGAGCGGCCACTCACCTCGCCGTCGTACTGCTTGAGCATGAGGGCCACGGCCACGGGCAACGCGGTCTCGATCGCTGGTGCGGCGGGGTCCAGCGACGCCGGCTCGAATGACTCGACTTGAAACCTTCCAGTGGCCCGCATGCGGACCCTAAGCCTAGTGGCGGTTCTCGGCGATTCTCCGATCGCCGCCGGATGGAGTGTCGCTTCGCGCGGTCCCACGATTCGGCGAAGCGCTGGCCCCGCCCGGAGGTGCCGACTCCGGGATATCGGGAAGAAATCCGGCGTGGACCGTCGCGCGGTGAAGACGCTGGTGGACGCCTACTGGTCGGCCGCGTTCCTGAGTTCGCTCACCAGCCGCCGGCTCGGTTTGCGCTCCGCTCTGGGCAGCCTCGCAGTCGCTCGCCATCTCGAGCGGCACGCCCACGACCCCGACTCCTCGGGACTCTGCAGGACGTGCGGGCTTCGCGCCGACGAGCGCGACATCGACCGCAACGTCATGAGTTTCGAGCGCTTCAAGTGGGGCGGCGTCCGGCGCGACATCTCGTCTATGTCGCATTTGACCTCGAGCAGTTCGCCACTGCCGGCCACCCTGAGGCAACCAGCGAGGACCGTGCGGTGCTCAAGGCGCTGCTCGACGACCTCGAGACCGCACCGCACTCCGCCACCGCGGCACAGGCGGCGGCCACCCTGCTCCGCGCTATGAAGGGCAACAAGAACGAGCGGGCCGTGCTCGTCGACATCCTCGGCGTCTGCTCGGTTCTGGAGACGACCGCACATCGCGGCTACGCCGAGCGGTTCGTCCGCTACGCCGTCCGCGGAGTCCCTGGCAAGCGCTTCGTCGAGCACGTCTACCCCGCCTGCTGGTGGACGGCCGCCGACGGCGTGAACCGGGAGCCGTTGAAGCGCTAGACGCGACCAGAGCCACGGAGCTCATGAGCGTGCGTCTCGCCTGCAGGCGAGATGCGCACGCAGCCCCCAGCCGCTATTGCTTTGCGCGATGAGCAGCGGTCCGGCCGCACGACCCTAGATTCTCGAATGCCTGTACTTCTCACGCGCTGAGCGTCTGGGCGTCCAGGTCTGCTATGTGGCGGGGATGGCCGATCGTAGAGCGGGGAAGTCGGCCGGCAGGTTGGTCGCCTGGAGTTGGAAGAGATCTACCGGCTCGGGCAGTCCGCGGAATCGCCAGGCGCCGAGGGGCCTGAGGCTGACGTCGTCTGGGAGCGATTCGAGGACCGCCGCGCGAACGGCGGCCGACATCACGATCTGGCCGCCGTGTGCCGCGAAGCAGACGCGTGCGGCGGCGTGGACTGAGAGGCCGACGTAGCCGGTATCGGTCAGCGCGGGACGCCCGCGATGCAGGCCGATCCGTAGCCGCACCGTCGATTCACCCGGCCAAGCGGCGGCCTGCATCGCCCGCTGGATCGCCAGCGCGGCCTCGACTGCCGCAGGGGCGCGCTCGAACACCGCGAAAACATCGTCGCCGCGGGCAGACGCCACCCGACCGCCTGCGTCGCGAACCGCGGAGCGCACCAGACGGCGGACGTCGGCGAGCAGGCCGCCGTATTGATCGCCGAGGCGCCCGAGCAACTCGGTTGAGCCCTCGATATCGCTCAGCAGGAACGTGATGTGGCCCTTCGGCAGCTTCAGCTGTGGTTGCAGTTGCGCGCTGATGAAGCCGATGGGCATGATCCCGTGCTTCATCGCCGCTCTTAGCAGCCGACTGCGCGCCCGGTCGCGCGCGCCCTCGTCCTCGAAGGCCACCTGACTAAACCGGGCGAGCGCATTGCGAACGTGCGACGCATCGTGGATCGGCAGACGACGTCGACCACGCGAATCGATATAGGCAAAGGCGCTGTCGGGAAGCTGCGCGCGCTCCTTTGCACGAAGCGGTGGCATGCCTGCATGTTCGCAAGAACCACCGAGTCAAGTCCCGGGACGTGGTGTAAGAGCTCGGCGCTCGCTTCGACGGTGAAGGCGTCGGCGGCTCAGGCCGCTTGAAGCTGCGCCACCTCCTCCTTGTTCCCCTTGTCTGTGTGGTCGCCTGGATCTGCGAGGACGAGAGAGATGGACTCCGCTGAGGTAGCCGCGGCCGACCAACCACTCATCGTCTTGCTCGATAAGAGAGCCGCGCGCCCTCGATCGCCAGGCGCTCGCGCAGCTCGTCGGCGACGTCGTCGACCGTCCGTGAGCGCTCCTCGGTCGTGGGACGCGGGCGTACGCTCTCAAGCTCCATCAGCCGCCGGATCGCGCGCTCCGCCTCCCTGCGGGTGAGGCCCTCGCTTTCGCCTCTGGCGCGCACCTTGCCGAGACGGCGGTTGAAATACCGGCCGTCCGGGGCCCGCCAACGGGCGTAGTACGCACCGGACTTGACGTAGAGGCGGCCCGATCCGTAGGTGCGAGGCATGACCCCGATAGGGCTCCCCCGGCCGAAACGTGACCCCGCGTGCAGCAATTGCACCCCAATTGCACCCCAGACGCCCGCGGCCTGGCCTTCCCCAAAGTAGCCGAAAGGCCCGCATTTGCGGGCCTGTCGCGGTGATCGGGGAGACAGGATTTGAACCTGCGACCGCCCGGCCCCCAGCCGGAGCGATCCAGGCGTACCAGCTGCGATTCAGCACGCTAGAGCGATCTGAGTTGCTCTGAGTCAGGCTCAGTTGCGCTCAACTTGGACCCCGGATTGGACCCCGCGCCGCGCTCATGGACTCGCTCGTCGTCTAGCTCATGCTCGCTCCCACGGGGTTACGTGGCTAGCGAAAGGTAGTTGCGTAGGGCGACGCACCGGCGTCGTCAGGGAACCGGTGGGGAGAACCGCTACCACTTCACTACCTGCTCGTACCTGGCCTGCACCGGCTGGAAGCGCCTTGACCCGAGGCGCGCGAGCAGCGGGAGTGGCGCGCGGAGATGAAGTAGGCGTCCCGTC
>DASUQB010000171.1:0-13954 GCA_036280835.1 Microbacterium sp.
TCCTCGCCGTTGATGCGGAACTCGATGGAGTGACCCACCGGCACGGGGTCGTCATAGTCGAGAAGGCCGCCCGCGGCGAGGCGGAACTGCTCGCGGACGAGGTCGATGCCCGTGATCTCCTCTGAGACGGGGTGCTCGACCTGCAGGCGCGTGTTCACCTCGAGGAACGAGACCGTGCCGTCCGCGCCGATGAGGAACTCGCAGGTGCCCGCCCCGGTGTAGCCGACCTCGCGGAGGATCGCCTTCGAGGACTCGTAGAGGAGGCGGTTCTGCTCCTCCGTGAGGAAGGGCGCAGGAGCCTCTTCGACGAGCTTCTGGTGCCGGCGCTGCAGGGAGCAGTCGCGGGTGGAGATCACGACGACTTTGCCCGCGGCATCCGCCAGGCACTGCGTCTCGACGTGCCGCGGCTTGTCGAGGTACTTCTCGACGAAGCACTCGCCACGGCCGAAGGCACTGATCGCCTCGCGCGTCGCCGACTCGAACATCTCGGTGATCTCGTCGAGCTCGCGCGCGACTTTGAGGCCCCGGCCACCGCCGCCGTACGCGGCCTTGATGGCGATCGGCAGCCCGAACTCCTCGGCGAACGCGACGACCTCTTCCGCTCCGGCCACGGGACCCGAGGTGCCGGGAGCCAGGGGGGCGCCCACCTTCTCGGCGACGTGGCGGGCGGTGACCTTGTCGCCCAGCGCCTCGATCGCCTCGGGCGACGGGCCGATCCAGACGAGGCCGGCGTCGATGACGGCGCGCGCGAAGGTCGCGTTCTCCGCGAGGAAGCCGTAGCCGGGGTGCACGGCATCTGCCCCCGAGCGGCGCGCGACGGACAGGATCTTGTCGATCTGCAGGTAGGTGTCGGCGCTCGTGGACCCGTCGAGGGCGTACGACTCGTCGGCGAGGCGGGAGTGCAGGGCGTCCCGGTCCTGGTCGGCGTAGACGGCGACGGAGGCGATGCCCGAGTCGCGGGCGGCGCGGATGATGCGCACGGCGATCTCGCCGCGGTTCGCGATCAGGACCTTGGCGATTTCAGGCATGCTCGTCAGCCTACCGACGGCCGGAGTCCCTCTTTTGACCGGTCGCCACAAGATCACCGCGGAATCGTGTGCGGGTGTCTACGACCGGCCCGGCCGTCGCGCGGGAGGCGATCAACGGGTGCTCACGTCCGGTTCCACAGGGCCGGCCACGAGACGCCCAGTTCGCGCGCCAGCCGGCGCACCGTCGAGAGCGACATGCCCACGACGGTCGAAGGATCGCCCTGCACGGATTCGATGAACGGGCCGCCGAGGCTGTCGATCGTGAAGGCCCCCGCGACGCCCAGCGGCTCCCCGGAGGCGACATACGCGTCGATCTCCTCATCGCTGATGTCGGCCGCGAAGCTGACGGATGCCTCGGCCACGTCGTTCGCCTCGAGCGCTTCCGCGTCGGGTCCCACGCGGAAGACGCTGTGTCCGGAGTGCAGCACGCCGGTGCGGCCGCGCATCTCGCGCCAGCGGGAGGTGGCGGCCTCCGCGGTGTGCGGCTTGCCGTAGATGACGCCGTCGAGCTCGAACATCGAGTCGCCGCCGATCACGACGCCGTCGAAGCCCGGGTGGGCGGAGCTCACGCGGACGGCGACATCCGCGGCCTTGCGGCGAGCCAGCACCAGGACGTGCTCGACGGGGGAGAGGACGCGTCCCGTCTCCGCCTGGATCTCCGCGATCACGGCGTCCTCGTCGACGTCCGGCGCCAGCGTCACCGGCTCGATCCCCGCCTGCCGGAGCAGCATGAGACGGGCTGGCGACGTCGAGGCGAGGCAGACCTGCATCCCCTCACGCTAGCTGTGGAATGCTCGGACACGTGACTGATCCGACTGCCCCCACCGCGACGGCGAGCCCCGGCGACATCCTCGACCTCGACGTGACCAACGTGGCCCACGGCGGCGTCTTCGTCGCGCGGCACGAGGGCCGGGTCGTCTTCGTCCCGGACGCGATCCCGGGGGAGCGGGTGCGGGCGCGGCTGACGGATGTCGGCAAGAAGTCGTTCTGGCGCGGTGAGACGCTCGAGGTGCTGGACGCATCCCCCCATCGGCGCCCCCACGTCTGGGCCCAGGCGGATGTCGCCGTGCCGCCGGAGTCGCGCCCGGGCGGTGCGGACTTCGGGCACATCGAGCTGTCGCATCAGCGCGCGCTGAAGCGCGAGGTGCTGACCGATGCGCTGCGGCGCTTCGGCGGCGTCGAGACGCCCGTCGAGATCCAGCCCGCGGGGGTGTCGCAGCCGGACACCGACGACGGGACGCTCTGGCGCACCCGGGTCAGCCTGCACGTCGATGATCAGGGCCGGGTGGGCCCCTTCGCGGCGCGCAGCCACACGGTCGTGCCGGTCGAGGACTATCCGCTGGCGACCCCCGGGGTGCAGCGCACGGCGCTGCGCCGCACGGGCGGCAGGCCTGGCCGCATCGACCTCGTGCAGCCCGCAGACGGCCGCGTCCGCGTCATCCACCGCCCCGACTCTGCGAAGTCCGCACCGCCGGAGAGCCGCGAGGTCGTCGCGGAGCGCGTCGGCGAGCGCGAGTTCAAGGTGGATGCCGGAGGCTTCTGGCAGGTGCACCGACTGGCCGCCGAGACCCTGGATGCGGCGGTGCGCTCCGCCGTGTCCTCTGCCGCACCCGACGGGCCGGACCCGGATGCGTGGCACCTGGACCTCTATGGCGGCGTGGGCCTGTTCGCCGCTGCGCTGGCCGAGCTCGGCGGGACGAGGGTGACCTCGGTCGAGTCCGATGCGCGCGCGACGGAGCACGCCGGCGGGAACCTCGCGGAGTGGGTCGCCGCCCGCGCCGAGACCGACCGGGTCGACCGTTTCGTCTCGAGGGTCGCCGCCGAGGCGTCGCCGCGCGAGCGCGAACGCCTCCAGCGAGGGATCGTCGTGCTGGACCCGCCCCGCTCGGGCGCCGGCGCGAATGTCGCGCGGGGACTGTCCCGGCTCGGTCCGGCGGCCATCGTCTACGTCGCGTGCGACCCCGTTGCGCTGGCGCGGGATGTCGCGACCTTCCGCGACGACGGCTACGAGCTGCGCGGCATCCAGGCGTTCGATCTCTTCCCGAACTCGCACCACGTCGAGGCGATCGCCGTCCTGACGCGCTGATCGGGGCGCCCATGGCTAGGCTGACCCCATGACGCGGGTGGCCCTGATCGATGACCACGAGTCCGTTCGGCTCGGGCTCGAGGCGGCATGCGCCCGTGCGGGCGCGGAGGTGGTCTTCTCCGGGGCGGGCGTGATCGCCTATCTCGACTGGCGCGCCTACAGCAACGCGCTCCCGGCCGACGTCGTCGTGCTCGATCTGACGCTCGGCGACGGGACCACCGTCACCGAGAACGTGCGCCACCTCGTCGCCGACGGCTCCAGCGTCATCATCCACAGCGTCGCCGACCGGCCGGCGGCCGTGCGCGAAGCCCTCGCGGCCGGCGCCGCGGGGGTCGTGAGCAAGGCGTCGCCGATCGGCGATGTGATCGCGGCCATCCGCACCGTCGCCCGTGGCGAGCCGCTGAACAACATCGAGTGGGCGAGCGCCGTCGAGGGCGATCGGGCGTTCGCCGACGCCCAGCTGTCGACGCGGGAGCGCGAAGTGCTGCGCCTCTACGCCGCCGGGCTGCCGCTCAAGGTCGTGGCCGACAGGCTCGGCGTCGCGTATTCGACGGCCAAGGAGAACATCACCCGCGTCCGCGTCAAGTACGTCGAGGTCGGTCGCCCGGCGCCCACGAAGGTCGACCTGCTGCGGCGGGCGATGGAAGACGGCATCCTGGAGCGGTCGGAGGGGAGTGCGGCGGGTGTCGACTGACACCGACCGGGAGGTGCTGGATGCGGCCTGGGGCCTCATCCCGCAGTCCCGCGAGAGCGCACCAGACCTCGGAAGCTTCACCCGCACGCGCATCGAGCGCATCATCGCGCTCGCGGCCGGAGTCGGCTCCACCGCCGTCGGCGCCCAGTCCTTCTTCGCCGCGCTCGCGGGCGGCGAGGGACCCCCGGGGTGGCACGAGGCGCTGATGATCGCGGTCTTCGTGCCGCTCGTGGGGATGATCGCCGCCTGCCTCATCGGCCGCGGCGCCGCCATCATGGCCGGCGTCTTCGCCACTGCCTACGTCGTGGCGCTGGCGTTCTGGCCGCTGGCCACCCGCGGCTCGGATCCGCAGCCCACCGAGCAGCCCTGGATCTGGTACCTCGTCAACATCGCGACGCTCGCGGCCGTCATCGCCTTCCGCATCCCCCTGCAGCTCGCGTGGGCGGTCGCCACCCCGCTGCTGTTCGGGGTCGTGCGGCTCGTGCAGGGGGGATTCCAGGCCGACTTCTGGGTTCCGGTCGCCCTCGACGTCTCCTTCGCGCTGATCCTCGGCGGCGTGATCCTCACCCTCGGCTGGGTGTTCCGCTCCGTCGCCGCGAACGTCGACGAGACGCGGGCCCGGGCCGTCGCGTCCTATGCGCGCGCCGCGGCGGCCGACGCGTTCGAGGAGGAGCGCATCGCCGTTGCGGGCCTGATGCACGACAGCGTGCTGGCCGCCCTCATCGCCGCCGAGCGCGCGTCCACGCCGCGTGAGCGGGACCTGGCCGTGGGCATGGCGCGCGAGGCGCTGACCCGGCTCGCCAACGCCGAGGGGGGCGGCGAGGAGGGCAGCGACGAGCCGGTCTCCCGGGAGCACATCGCCGACGAGGTGGAGCGCGCGGCGCACGACCTCGGGGTGGAGGTCGCGGTGGCGCGCACCGGGATCGCCGACCGGCCCATCGTTCCCGGACGCGTGGCCCGAGCGCTCGTTCTGGCCGCGACGCAGGCGATCGCGAACGCCGTGCAGCACGCGGGCGGCGTCGGCCTCGCCGTGTCCGTCTGCGGAACAGGAGAGACGGGCGTTCGTCTCGAGGTCCGCGATGACGGACCGGGCGTCGACATGGAGAGCATCCCGGAGGACCGCCTCGGCATCCGCGCGTCGATCTTCGCCCGCGTGGCGGCGGTCGGCGGCATCGCCGACGTCGAGTCCACCGGAGCCGGCACCGTCGTGACGATCTCCTGGGCCGGAGAAGCGTGATGGTGAGCGTCCGCAGCGTGCTCGTCGGGCTGGCGCTGGCGTTCAGCGCCTACCTCGCGGCGCGCGGGCTGGGGGCATACACCGAGGAGCTCCAGGCTCCTCTCGTGATGATCGCGGCGCTCGGGCTCTACCTGCTCACCACGTGGCTGTGCCTGCTGGTCGACCCGCCCCGCTCGACCCGCGTCCACAACAGCGCCACGCACGTGCGCGGTCCCGCGGTGCTGCCGGCGTGGGCCGCCGGACTCGCGTTCCTGAATGCGCTCATCGTTCCGAGCGCCGTAGCGCTGGCTGTCGGGGCGCAGTGGCTCACCGAGTCGTACGCCACGTGGTACATCGGCGGCATCGGCGCGCTCATGACGATCGTCATGGTGCGGAGGCGCCCGTGGGTGGCGTGGGCCGGAACGGCCCTGCTGGGAGTCGGATGCGCCGCCTGGATCGGTCCCCTCAATGCTCTCGCGCTGGGCCTCGTCGGCTCGATCGTCTGGGTGGCCGTCGCGCAGCTGCTCGTGCTGTCGATGGACCGGGCCGCGCGCGACACCGCGAAGCTCGCGGAGCTTCAGCAGGCGGCATCCGGCTGGCAGGCCTCTCAGGCGGTTCGCCAGCGCGAGCGCCGCGTGCGGGTGCAGCTCGCCCTCGCCGTGGCCGGGCCCGTGCTGACCCAGGTCGTCGCGGAGGGCGGCGCGCTGGATGAGGAGGAGAAGCACGAGGCCCGCATCGCCGAGGGGCGGCTCAGGGACGAGCTGCGCGGACCGCGCCTGCTGGATGACGACGTGCGCGCGGCGATCGATGCGGCGCGGCGCCGGGGCGCGACGGTGACGGTCTTCGACGAGGGGGCGCTCGACGACGTGGATGACGAGCAGCTCGACATCATCCGTGCCGAGCTGGCCGACGCCCTGCGGGAAGCGACGTCCGAACGCCTGATCATCCGCACGTCCTCGCACACCGAGGTCGCGGTGACCGTCGTGGGTCGCTCCGTCGCGGGGCAGGGGCTCAGCGACGAGGATGCCGTCGACCTCTGGCGCGAGATCCGGTATCCCGGCGCCTGACCCGTCGCGCGGCCCGAGCGGCCGGTCGGCCGCGGCCGCCGTTCCCCGGAGAAGTGCGGGGGCCCGCGCAGGACGCGCAGGCCCCCGTTCACCGAGCCGGTGGGGGAGGTATCCGGATCGGCGAGCGGAGGAGGCGAGGGGCGGCGAAGCCGCCCGCCCCTCGCCTGTGGCGGACGGTTACCCGAAAACCGTCCGCAAACGGCCGATTCCGACCGTGAGACGGTGGGTCGGCCGAACGCAAAAGCGTTTCAGCTCCTTCAGTATGTGCGGGGGCGCCATACCCTGTCTGTAGGTATTTTGGGGGACAGGTTCCCGGTGCCCGCTCAGCCGATGAAGCGTCCCCAGGCGATGCCGCGGGGCAGCGGGCCGCGCAGCCGGCGCTGCGTGCGGGTCCAGGCGGACACCCCCGCGGAGTCCGGCGCGACGGCTCCCGCCGCTTCCCGCTCATACGCCTCGCTGACCACGGCCATGAGAGCCGCGAGCTCCTCGTCGCTGGGGGAGCCGCGGCGCACGTCTATCCGGACCGGCTGCGCGCCGGCCGCGGAAGGATCGGTCTCGCTCACAGCGGGATATTCCCGTGCTTCTTGGGCGGCAGCTCGGCGCGCTTGCCGCGCAGCGCGCGCAGCGCCTTGGCGATCGAGACGCGCGTCGCCGCGGGTTCGATGATGCCGTCGAGCTCGCCGCGCTCGGCCGCGAGGAAGGGGGACGCGACGTTGTACGTGTACTCGTTGGCGAGGCGGGCGCGGACGGCCGCGACATCCTCGCCTGCCTCCTCGGCCTTCTTGATCTCCCCGCGGTACAGGATGTTGACGGCGCCCTGGCCGCCCATGACCGCGATCTCGGCCGTCGGCCACGCGAGGTTGACGTCGGCGCCGAGCTGCTTCGAGCCCATCACGATGTACGCACCCCCGTAGGCCTTGCGCAGGATGACCGTGACGAGCGGTACCGTCGCCTCGGCGTAGGCGTAGAGCAGCTTCGCGCCGCGGCGGATCACGCCGGTCCACTCCTGATCGGTGCCCGGCAGGTAGCCGGGCACGTCGACGAGCGTCACGATGGGCACGCTGAAGGCGTCGCAGAACCGCACGAAGCGGCTGGCCTTCTCGCCGGCCTCGATGTTGAGGGTGCCGGCCATCTGCGAAGGCTGGTTCGCGATGATGCCGACCGTGCGGCCCTCGACGCGGCCGAAGCCGATCACGATGTTGGGCGCGAAGAGCGGCTGCACCTCGAGGAAGTCCTCGTGGTCGACGATGCGTGCGATCACCTGGTGGATGTCGTACGGCTGGTTCGGCGAGTCGGGGATGATCGTGTTGAGCGTGCGGTCCGCATCCGTCGTCTCGAACTCGAAGTCCGATTCGTACACCGGGATGTCGGCCAGGTTGTTGTCGGGCAGATACCCGAGCAGGGTGCGCGCGTAGTCGATCGCGTCGTCCTCGTCCTCGGCGAGGTAGTGCGCGACGCCCGAGCGGGTGTTGTGCGTGTAGGCGCCGCCCAGCTCCTCCATGCCGACGTCCTCGCCGGTCACGGTCTTGATGACGTCCGGGCCGGTGACGAACATCTGGCTCGTCTTGTCGACCATGATGACGAAGTCCGTCAGGGCGGGGGAGTACACGGCGCCCCCGGCGGCCGGGCCCATGATGAGCGAGATCTGCGGGATGACACCGGACGCCTGGGTGTTGAGGCGGAAGATCTCGCCGTACTTGCCGAGGGCGACGACGCCCTCCTGGATGCGGGCGCCGCCCGAGTCGAGGATGCCGACGCACGGCATCCCGCCTCGGAGCGCGAACTGCATCACCTTGATGATCTTCTCGCCGGCGACCTCGCCGAGTGAGCCGCCGAAGGTCGAGAAGTCCTGCGCGTAGACGGCGACCGTGCGGCCGTGGATCGTGCCCACGCCCGTGACGACGGAGTCGCCGTAGGGGCGGGACTTCTCCATGCCGAAGGCGGTCGTGCGGTGCCGCACGTACTCGTCGAACTCGACGAAGCTGCCCTTGTCGACGAGCAGCTCGATGCGCTGCCGCGCCGTCAGCTTGTTCTTCGCGTGCTGCTTCGTCTGCGCCGTCTTCTCCGCCTCGACCACGGCCTCCGAGTAACGGTTGCGCAGGTCGGCGATCTTGCCGGCGGTGGTGCGGAGGTCGGGCTGATCGGTCACGCTTTCCACCCTATCGGCGGTGCCCGCACCGGCGTTGGAGGGTCGGCACAAGCCGACCGGGCATCCGCTGTGCGCATGATGCAGGAGCCGTGCGGTCCGCGGCGACCCGGCGGAGCGGGAACGGATGCCGGCCCGTGCCCCTCGCGTAGATTGTCGCCATGCCCATCCCCGAAGACGGCTACCCGCTCGCCGCGGCGATCAGCCCCCGCCTGCAGGTCGTGACGCGCACCGGCTCGACGAACGCGGACCTCGTGGCCGCCGTCTCCGAAGGGCCCGACCTCGAGTGGCCGCACCTGTCGGTGCTGCTCACCACCGACCAGACCGCGGGCAGGGGACGCCTCGATCGCACGTGGACCGCCGCCCCTGGCACCGCGCTCGCCATCTCGGTGCTCGTGCGCGTCGCTGACATCCCGCCCACGGCGCGCGGGTGGATCCCGCTCGTCGCCGGTGCCGCGATGACCCGCGCCGTCGACACGCGGCTGCGTGCGAGCAGGCACACCGCCCGGCTCAAATGGCCGAACGACGTGCTCGTCGACGGGCTGAAGATCTGCGGAATCCTGGCGGAGGTGACGAGCGACCCCGACGCCATCGTCATCGGCGCCGGCATCAACACGACCATGACGCGCTCGGACCTGCCGGTCACCACCGCCACGTCGTTCGCCACGCTCGGCATCGAGCCGGACGACGACGCGGTGCTCGCCGAGTACCTCTCCGCCCTCGACGAGCAGTTGACCGCGCTCGCCTTCGCGCACGGCGACGCCGCCGCGGCGGGCGTCCACGGCGAGGTCGAGGCTCTCTGCGCCACCGTCGGCCGGGAGGTGGTCGTCGCCCTTCCGGACGGCACCCAGCTCGCGGGAACCGCGGAGCGGATCGACAACGAGGGTCGCCTCGTCGTGGCGGGCCGGGCCGTCTCCGCCGGGGATGTCGTGCACGTGCGCTGACGCAGCACCGCGTGGGATGCCCGCGACGTCGGCGCCCCGCGCGACAATGGTGGGGTGACACTGCCGACGACAGCGGGAGGGCGCCCCCAGATGCCGCCCCCGGGCGCGCCGGTGCCCGAGCTGCTCGTCGCCAGGTTCCGCGGCCACGCGCGCCGCCTCGCGTGGTCGGCCCTCGTCCTCGTGGCCGTCGCGGGAGCGTGCGGCTACTTCTACGACAACCTGCCCGCTCCGCTCGAGAGCTGGATGCTGCTGTCCGCCGGCGCCGCGATCATCCTGTTCGCCGTCGTTCTGCCCTACCTCGCGTGGTGGTCCCGCACCTACACGATCACGACGCGCCGCGTCATCTCGCGCAGCGGGGTCCTCGCCCGCCGCCGCCGCGAGCTGGCGCACGCCCGCGGCTACTCGATCGACGTCCGCAGCGGGCTTCTCCAGCGCATGTGGGGCACCGGCACGCTCACGCTGTCCAATGGGGTGGAGGACCCCCTGCGCATCGTCAACGTGCCGAGCGTCAACCTCGTGCACGAGGCGCTCGTCGACCAGGTAGAGGTCAGCCAGATCCTCGCGCACCGCGACGCCCAGTCGCTGACCAACCCCCAGGGCGACGTCGCGACATGACCGGCCGCATCCCGTGCGCGAAGATAGAGGCATGGGACGTGTCGTGGGTGTCATCGGCGGAGGGCAGCTGGCCCGGATGATGATCGCGCCGGCCGTGGAACTCGGGGTCGAGATCCGCGTGCTGGCCGAGGAGACCGGCATGGCAGCCGCCCTTGCGGCGACGGATGTCGGCGACTACCGCGACGCCGAGACCGTCCTCGCGTTCGCGCGCGATGTCGATGTGATCACGTTCGATCACGAGCACGTGCCGAACGAGGTGCTGCGGGCGGTGCTGGATGCCGGCATTCCGGTGCACCCGGGGCCGGATGCGCTCCAGTACGCGCAGGACAAGCTGCTGATGCGCGCCAAGCTCGCGGAGCTCGGGATGCCGCAGCCCGACTGGGCGCCCGTGCGCGACGCGACGGAGTTGCAGGGCTTCCTCGACGAGCACGGCGGTCGTGCTGTGGTGAAGACCCCGCGCGGAGGCTATGACGGCAAGGGCGTCCGCGTGGTGCGCGCGGGCGCCGAGGCCGACGACTGGTTCGCCGCCCTCGCGGAGGACGGCCACGGCGGCGCGCTCCTGGCGGAGGAGCTCGTGCCCTTCACCCGGGAGCTCGCGCAGCAGGTGGCCCGGCGCCCGAGCGGCGAGGTCGTCAGCTGGCCCATCGTGGAGACCGTGCAGCGAGACGGAGTGTGCGCGGAGGTCATCGCGCCGGCCCCCCACGCCAGCGAGAAGCTGCTGGAGGTCGCGGCCCGCATCGGCGTCGACATCGCGACGGGCCTGGGGGTCACGGGGATGCTCGCCGTCGAGCTGTTCGAGACGCCGGACGAGCGCATCCTGGTCAACGAACTGGCGATGCGCCCTCACAACAGCGGCCACTGGACGCAGGACGGAGCCACGACGAGCCAGTTCGAGCAGCACCTGCGCGCGGTGCTCGACCTCCCCCTCGGGGACCCGAGTCCGCGCGAGGAGTGGTCGGTCATGGTGAACATCCTGGGCGGCCCCGCAGACGGCTCCCTCGAAGATCGCTTCGCGGCCGCCATGGCGGCGCATCCGTCCGTCAAGATCCACACCTACGGCAAGGCGCCCCGCCCCGGCCGCAAGGTCGGGCATGTGAACGCCGCCGGTGACGACCTGGACGACGTGGCCTACGAGGCGCGCGCCGCAACGGCGTTCTTTCAGTGAGAACCCCTAGCCTGGACGGGTGACTCGGCCACTGCATTCTTCTGACGCGCCCATCGTCGGTGTCGTCATGGGGTCGGACTCGGACTGGCGCGTGATGTGCGACGCATCGCAGGCGCTCACGGACTTCGGCATCCCTCACGAAGTGGAGGTCGTCTCGGCCCACCGCACGCCGGACAAGCTGCTGCGGTACGGGCGGGACGCCCGATCGCGGGGCGTCAAGGTCATCATCGCCGGCGCCGGCGGCGCGGCGCACCTGCCGGGCATGCTGGCATCCGTCACGCCCCTCCCCGTGATCGGCGTGCCGGTGCCGCTCGCGACGCTCGACGGCATGGACTCGCTGCTCTCGATCGTTCAGATGCCCGCCGGCATCCCGGTCGCCACCGTGTCTATCGGCGGCGCGAAGAACGCCGGCCTGCTGGCCGCGCGCATCCTCGCGACGTCCGACGACGCGATCGCCGACGCCGTGGAGGCCTACGCGCGCGACCTCGAGGCGATGGTCGAGGAGAAGAACGTCCGGCTGAAGGAATCGCTGTGAGCGTGGCCAGTCCTCCGCGTCCGCGGTCGGTGCCGGGAGTTCCGTCCGCGATCGAGGCGCGGCCGATGCTCAACCCCGACGCATCGTCGCGGGCCGTCATGTCACGTCGCGGCTGGTGGCTCGTGCTGCTCGGCTTCCTGATCCCCGGATCGGCGCAGGTCCTCGCGGGCAACCGCCGGCTCGGCCGCATCGGCCTCGGCTCGACGCTCCTGCTCTGGGGGCTGGGCGTGGTGACACTGCTGTTCGTGCTGCTCTGGCCGACGGCCGGCTTCAGCATGCTGACGGGCGCCTGGCTCCCGGACTGGCTCAGCCTGCTCCGGCCCGTCCCGCTGCTGCTCGCGCAGGGACTGCTGCTGGCGTATGCCGTGCTCTGGATCGTGCTGGCGATCGACACGCTGCGCCTCGTGCGCCTGGTCAAGACCGGCCGGGGCGCGCGTTTCGGGATCGCCCTGGCCGCCGTGGCCCTCACCGTGGTGGCCAGCGGCACCGCCGCCTACGCGGCATCCGCCGTCGGCACCGCGCGGGAGACCCTGGGCTCGATCTTCCAGGCGACCGGCCCGGTCGTTCCGCCGAGCGACGGCTACTACAACATCCTTCTGCTCGGCGCCGACAGCGGCGAGGGCCGCGACTCGATGCGGTTCGACAGCATCTCCGTGGTCTCGGTCAACGCCACCACCGGCGCGACGACGATCACCGGCATCCCGCGCGACATGCCCAACGTGCCGTTCTCCGAGGGGCCCATGCAGGACCGCTATCCCGACGGGCACGCCGGCCACGCCGACCCGGACTGCGGATGGGGGAGCGGGATCAACCAGCTGCGCACAGAGGTCGAGGTGTGTCAGGACGGCAGCGAGCTCTATCCCGACGCCGAGGCGAACGGATCCGAGCCGGCCATCGAGGCGACGAAGGACGCCGCCGAGGGCGCGCTCGGCATCGAGATCCCCTACTACGTCTTCCTCGACATGCACGGCTTCGCCGCCCTCGTCGACTCGCTCGGCGGCGTCGACATCACGGTGGAGCAGCGGCTGCCCAAGGGCGGCGGCCCGTCCTACCCCGGCGAGCCGGCGGAGGACTGGGCCATCGGCTGGATCGAGGCGGGTCCGCAGCACATGGACGGCGACACGGCGCAGTGGTACGCCCGCTCGCGCTACACGACGGACGACTTCGACCGCATGAAGCGCCAGCGCGTCCTGCAGCAGGCGATCCTCGCGCAGTTCACGCCGCAGGTCGTGCTGACCCGGTTCCAGGATGTCGCGACCGCCGGTCAGAACCTGATCCAGACGGATCTGCCGCAGTCGCTCCTGCCGGCGCTGGCCGAGCTGGCGCTGAAGGCCAAGGAGCAGCCCGTCACGACGATCGAGCTCACGCCGGACGGCGGTGTCGACGAGTTCGAGCCGGACTTCGCATACGTGCAGGAGCTCGTCCGCCAGGCGCTGCATCCGCCGACCGCCACCCCGGAGCCGTGACGCGCGAGGGAGCTGAACGATGACCGTTCGCCTGAATGTGGTGCTCGACCAGCTGGTGTCTCCGACCCAGCCCGAGCTCGCGATGGCCTCGCGGGAGCTGGCGGTGGCGCTCGCCGACGCCGCTCCCGCGGGCTGCGAGGTGGTCGGGCTGATGCCCGCCGGGGCCGTGGAGCCGGTCCCCGGAGTGGGCGTGCGCTCGCTGAAGCTCCCCCGCCGGGAGCTCGCGGCGGCGTGGCAGATCGGCGCCCCGACCGGGGCAGCCGGCGGGATGATCCACTCGCCGACCCTGATGGCCCCGCTCGTCAAGCACGACCGCGTGCACGATCACGACCAGACCGTGGTGACGCTGTGGGACCTGCGTGCCTGGGAGTCGCCGGACGAGCTGCCGCGCCCGAGGGTGCTCTTCGAGAAGGCGATGCTCAAGCGGGCGGTGAGGCACGCGGATGCCGTCGTCGTGCCCACGCACGCGATGGCGCGGCGACTCGCGGAGCTCGCGCGGCTCGGCGATCGCGTGCGGGTCATAGCCGGTGCGGCCCCGTCCGGCTTCCGCGCGCCGAACGACGCGGTCGCGCGGCTGCGGGATCTGGAGCTGCCGCATAGGTTCGTCGTGCTGACGGGCGGCACCGGCGCGTCGCACGGCTTGATCGACGGGCTGCGGGCGGTGGCCGCCACGGGGCTGGACGCGGTGGTGCTGGACGTCGGTGAGGGCGAGGAGCCCGCCGTGGCCGATGTCGCGTCCGCGGCGGGGCTTCCGGAGCGCAGGGTGCATGCGCGTGGAGTGCTGGATCCGTACGACAGGGCGGCCGTCCTGGCCTCGGCGTCGGTATTCGTGGCACCGGGGGTGGCCCATTCGTGGCCCTGGCGGGTCGTCGAGGCGCTCGCCCTGGGGACGCCCGTCGCCGCGGCGGAGTCCGGCGTTCACCACGAGGTGATCGCGGACGGCGGAGTGATCGTGCACGTCGAGGATCTGGGAGCGGCTCTCGCGCAGCTGA
>DASUQB010000172.1:0-4650 GCA_036280835.1 Microbacterium sp.
GCCCTCGCCTTCGACCTCGAGGACCTCAACAGCCTGCAGTTCTACGACCGAACAGCGCCCGAGGACCGCCAGGGCTTCACGAAGATCCTCGTCACCGAGGCGCAGCATCCCTATGTCGGGGCATGGTGGCCCGCCGGCCACGTGCTCGGCTACGAGCACGGGTTCAGCCACCAGGTCGTCGACCTCGTCACGGCCATCAGCGAGGGCAGCGACCCGCACCCGAGCTTCGCCGAGGGCCTCGCGGTGCAGCGCGTGCTCGACGCCGTCGAGCGGAGCGCCGAAAACGAGTCCGCGTGGGTCCGGGTAGGCGCGGAGGCGCCGGCCTACGCCCGCTGACACCGGCGCGACGAACCGAAGGAGCAGCACGTGACGGACGTCCTCAACGCCCTCATCCTCTCGGGGCACATGACCCGGGAGCACGACAACGAGTTCCGCAGCTTCCGGTCGCACAACCAGTGGCTCATCACGCTGCTCGAGGACACCGGCCGCTTCCGCGTCCGGGTCGTCGAAGACCCGCGCGGCCTCGGGTCCGAGATCATCGACAGGTACGACGTCGTGATCGTGGTGTTCGAGGGCCGAGACGGGTACCACGAGAGGGCCGTCGGATTCGGTCCGGTCACGGATGAGACCCTGCTGAGGTTCGTGCGCGAGCGCGGCAAGGGCATCGTGTGGTTCCACGGCTCTGCCGTGCAGGAGGACGACTGGGGCTACCCCGAGGAGTACAACGTGCTGCGGGGCGCGAAGCTCAGCGTGCCGACCGGCCTGCGCCCGCGCCCGTGGGGCGAGGCGCAGCTGCGCACCGCCGAGCCGCGGCATCCGATCACCGAGGGCATCAGCCCGACCTGGACGGTGACAGGCGACGACATCCTCACCGGCGTGCAGCTGTACGACGGCGCGCGGGTGCTGCTCACGACGTTCGACGACCTGGAGTCGTACGAGAGGGCGCCGGTGTGGCCCATGTCCCACTACCCGGTCGCGATCCCGCCGGAGGGCATCTCGGGCCTGCCCGGCATGAACACCGACCAGCCGCTCGCGTGGATCAACGAGTACGGCGACGGCCGGTCGTTCACGATCACCATCGGCCATGACATCGACACCTTCCGCCGCATCGAGTTCATCCGGTTGTTCCCGCGCGGCGTCGAGTGGGCGGCCACGGGCGAGGTGACCCTGAACGGCCCGGACCGTCGCGGGGAGCGCCGCTTCCTGCCGTGGCCGTACTACAACCGCGAGGGCTGAGGTCCTCGTTCACCGAATGCACGGCTTCGCGCCGAGTGCACGGTGTGGCAGCGTCGCCGCCCCGTGCGCCCGACGGGAAGCCGTGCGCCGCGGTGCCGGCGACAGCCGGTCAGACTCGTGCGGTCGCCCGCGCGCCCTCGGCCAGTGCGGTGCGCGCGAGCGCGAGGTGGCGGCGCGTCATGTCGGCCGGGTCGTCGTCGAGCCACTCGTGGCCGCCCCACTCGCTGCACAGGGATCCGGCGAAGCCCGTGCCGGTGAGCTCCGCGCCGAGGTCGCGGATCGGGTTCGAGACCCGGCCGTCGACGTCGTGGAGGTCCCAGAACTTGAGGTGGAACGCTCCCACCAGGGGGAGGACGCCGCGCAGGTCCGCGGCATCGGATCGCCCGAACCGGATGAGCATGTTCATGTAGAGGGTGTGGATGCCGGGGGGCACGGCGCCGGAGCGCAGCAGATCGATCACGGCCGCGGCGGTCGCGGGATCGCGCCAGCCGTCGGTCAGGCGCTGCACGAGCCCCATCGGCACGCCGGCGGCACGCAGGCGGGCGAGGTAGGTCACCGGCAGCGCGGGCATGAGCATCGAGATGTCCACGAGCAGCCGCACCCGGCGGTCATCCAGCCCGGCGATCGCGTCGATGGCTGCCGCCGCGGCGGGGGAGTCCGGCGTCTGCTGGCCCTGGATCTCCTCGTAGAGCACGAGGTCGAGGTCGTGCAGGGTCGGCAGAAGGCGGCGCAGCAGCGCCTCGCCGGCCTGGCCGATCGGCAGCCGCACCCCGGTCGCGCCGACGCGCTGGGCGACCCGCAGCTGGGGGAGAAGGAACGCGAGACGCTCGTCATCCGATCGCCTTCGGCCGCCGGGCAGCCAGTCATCGAGGCTCGCTCCGACGATGCTCACCGAGCCCCCGGCGCCGTCGAGGCTGCGGCGCAGCTCGTCGACCTCGGCGTCGAGGGGCTCGGGGAACGAGCGCCACAGCTGCCCGGGTTCGATCTCGATCGTCGAGGCGACGCCGTCGCCCACGATGCCGACCGCGATCTCGGGCGCGGGACGGGCGGCCGCGACGACCTCGGGGGTCCAGTTGAAGGCGCTCGCGGCGAGCGTCCAGTCGGAGGAGAGGGTCATGGTGGTCTCCGATGCTTCAGGCGACATCGCGCGAAACGGTGGGGGTGGATGCCGCGGCGTTCAGCACGAGCGGGCGCTCGATGCGGAACGGCAGGGTCAGCGGTCCCTCAGGGCCCGTCTGCAGGTAGGGCACGGCGAGCCGGAACGAGACCGCGACGTCGTGGCCACCGGCATCCAGCGCTCGGTCGCCGCGCAGCACGATGCGGTCCTGAAGGAACCACCAGCCGTCTTCCTGCGAAAGGTCGGCGGGTGCGACCGCTCGGTTCCCGAGCTCGACGATCGTCGACGGGACGTCTGCGCCGTCGATGCGCACCACCGGATCGAGAAGACTCGCCACGGGCAGCGAGCGGATCCAGGGCAGCCCCAGGCGCAATCGGAATCCGTCGTCGGTGGATGTCAGCGCGTCATCGCGCAGGGCTGTCAGCGTCACGTGCACGTCCTCGTGTCGGGGCGCCGCGGAGAAGGCGGCTTATGCCACAAAGATACACGCTTATGTCGAAAAACGAAAGAAGGGTCAGGAGGGGACCATGACGGCGTCGACGGTGGGCCGCCCGACCGCGAACCACCGTGGGAACGTCGTGTCGAAGAGCTGCTCGCGCACCATCTCGGCCCCGCCGCGCAGCGGTTCGCGGACGTCGTTGACCGACGGGGCGATCGTCAGGTCGCGCGTGGCGAGGGGCAGGGAAAGCTCGTACACCCGCTGACGCACCTCGGCGAGGTAGATCTCTCCGGCACCCGCCATCGCCCCGCCGATGACGATGACCCCCGGATTGAACATGTTGACCAGCGCAGCGATCGACTCGCCCACGACCCGGGCCGAGCGCTGGAGCAGCGAGATCGCCACCGGGTCGCCGTCTTCGGCGGCGAGTGTGATCGTCTCGGGCGTCGTCGTGCCGCCCTCCGCCGCGCGCTGGGCCAGCTTGCCGCCCGACCCGGCGGCGATCGCCGCGTCGGCCTCGCGAACGAGCGCCCATCCTCCGGCGACCGCCTCGAGGCAGCCGATCTTCCCGCAGCGGCAGAGCGCGTCGGAATCGGGGACCCGCACGTGGCCGATGTCCCCGGCGGCGCCGTTCGCCCCGCGGTGGATGCGACCCTGGGAGAGCAGTCCGGCACCGATCCCGGAGCCGATCTTGCAGTAGATGAGGTCGAGGTGATCGTCCCCGCGTCGCGCTCGCTCGCCGAAGGCCAAGAGGTTCACGTCGTTGTCGACCCACACGGGCGCGTCGTACCGCTCCTCGAAGCGTCCGCGCACGTCGAAGCCGTTCCAGCCGGGCATGATCGGGGGCGCGACGGGCCTGCCGGTCGCGAAGTCGACGGGGCCGGGAACGCCGACGGCCACGCCCCACACCGGCACGTCCGGCGTACGCGAGAGCACCTCGTCGATCATCGCCATGGCCGTGTCGAGGGTCTCCGCCGGTCCGCGGGCGATGTCCCACGCCTGATGCGCCTGGTCGAGCACGTCGCCCTCGAGCATCGTCACGCCCACGTGTATGTGCAGGGCGCCGAGCGCGCAGACGATGATGCGGCCTTGGTCGCCGCGGAATCGCAGTGTCCTCGGCGCACGGCCGCCGGATGAAGCGCCGAACTCGCCGTCCTCGAGGTAGCCCATCTCGATCGCCTGATCGACACGCTGCGTGACGACGCCGCGTCCGAGACCCGTGACCCGACCGATCTCCGGCCGCGTTGCGGCTTCGCCGGAGCGCACCATGTTGACGATCCGCAGCAAGCTCGTCACTTCATCGGTTTGGGCGCCGAAACGCAGTGTGGACTCTCTTGCCATGGTTGATTTTCGCACAAGGTGGCCCGCTCCCCGGCCATATACGTCCGTGTATTGTCGAACTGGTCCAGACTTAGGTAACATTCAGGCATAAGCGATCGAGCGGAGACGAAGATGTCCCACGGCGTCGGCATCATCGGCGCGGGCCCCGGCGTGGCGGCCCTGCACTCTCCGACCCTCGCGCGCGTGGCCGCAGACCTGCGCGTAGTGCATGTGGCCGATGCCGGCAGCGGCAGCGCCGAGCCGGTGGCCCGCCGTACGGGAGCCCGCTGGTCGTCGGGCATCGACGAGCTGCTCTCCGATGCAGCGGTCGACATCGTCGTGATCTGCAGCCCGCCCTCCGAGCACGCGGAGCAGGTGCTCGCCGCGGTCGCCACGGGCAAGCGGGCGATCCTCTGCGAGAAGCCCCTGGCGACGACCGAGGAGGACGCCGCCCGGGTGGTCGACGCGTGCCGGGAGGCGGGGGTCGTGCTTCTGGTGGGCACCAACCACCTCTTCGACGGCGCCTGGAACCGTGCGA
>DASUQB010000173.1:0-4157 GCA_036280835.1 Microbacterium sp.
GTTCGGCCGCGGGCACGGCTGGTACGTCGCGACGATGCCGGATGCCGCGGGCATCGACGCCGTCGTGGCCGCCGTCGTGGCGGCATCCGGAGTCGTCCCGGTCGTCACCGGCCTCCCGTCGGGAGTCGAGGCGGCGCGCCGCGGGTCTCTGACCACCGTGATCAACCACGGGGATGAGGCCGCGTGGATCGACGTCGACGGGACGGATGTCGAGACCGGCGCCCGCGTGGGCCGTCGCCTGCTCGACCCCCAGGGCGTGCTGTTCGCGCTGTCGCCGTCTCCGGTCGACGAGACGGCGCGAGAGGCGCCGGCGGCACCGGCCGAGGCGCTCGCGTCGCGGTGAGCGCCGGGGTGGCGGCTGTTGCTGCTCGTCCCCTGCGACGAGCCGCACGCCATCGCACCCGAGCGCTGTGACGTCGATGCTCTCGGGCGGTCTCCGCTCGGGCAAGCTTGTGATGCAATCCGTGGGCGTGGCGATCCTCGCGACCGCCCCGACCCCTCACCCGGAAGGACCCCGATGACCGGCACCGCCCGCGCGCACCTCGACCCCCGCTTCGCGATCGCCGATATCGACCGCCGCATCTTCGGCGGGTTCGTCGAGCACCTCGGCCGGCACATCTACGACGGGATCTTCGAGCCCGGGCATCCGTCGGCCGACGCCGACGGGTTCCGCACCGACGTCATCGACCTGGTCAAGGAGCTCGGTGTCACGACGATCCGCTACCCGGGCGGCAACTTCGTCTCGGGGTACCGGTGGGAGGACGGGGTCGGGCCGGTGGAGCAGCGTCCGCGACGGCTCGACCTGGCGTGGCACGCGACGGAGACCAACGAGGTCGGCCTGCACGAGTTCTCGACCTGGCTGGAGAAGATCGGCAGCGACCTGATGCTCGCGGTCAACCTCGGCACCCGCGGCACGCAGGAGGCCCTGGACCTGCTCGAGTACGCCAACGTGCGCGTTCCGACCGCGCTGACCGACCAGCGGGTCGCGAACGGCCGGGCCGAGCCGTTCGGCGTGCGGATGTGGTGCCTGGGCAACGAGATGGACGGGCCATGGCAGCTCGGACACCGCAACGCCGACGACTACGGCAAGCTCGCCTCGCGCACCGCGAAGGGCATGCGGATGGTCGACCCCGATCTCGAGCTCGTGGCCTGCGGCTCGTCCTCACGGACGATGCCCACCTTCGGCGCCTGGGAGCGGACCGTGCTGGAGCACACCTTCGACGATGTCGACTTCATCTCCTGCCACGCGTACTACCAGGAGCACGGCGGCGACGCCCAGGAGTTCCTGGCCTCGGCCGTGGACATGTCGCGGTTCGTCGACAGCGTCGTGGCAACCGCCGACCACGTCGCCGCGCTGCGCGACAGCACCAAGCGCATGATGCTCTCGTTCGACGAGTGGAACGTCTGGTACATGCAGCTGCCGAACGGCGAGGAGGTGCCCAAGCCCCTGGGCGACGACTGGCCGGTGGCACCCCGTCAGCTCGAGCAGGAGTACCACCTGCTCGACGCGGTCGTCTTCGGCGATCTGCTCATCACGCTGCTGCAGCACGCCGACCGGGTTCGGTCGGCGTCGCTCGCGCAGCTCGTCAACGTGATCGCGCCGATCATGACGGAGCCGGGTGGCGCGGCCTGGCGGCACACGACCTTCTTCCCGTTCTCCATCACCTCCCGCCTCGCCGGACAGCACGCCGTGAGGCTCGCATTCGATTCGCCGACCTTCACCAGCCGGCGGTTCGGCGAGGTCGGCACCGTGAACGGCGTCGCGACGGTCGACGGCGACGGCACGAGCGTCTTCCTCGTCAACCGCGGGCTCGCCGACGAGCAGGTCGTCGAGATCGACGTGACCGCCCTCGGGGGCCGGGTCGCCGTCGTCGAATCGCACCTCCTCGCCGACGACGACATCTACGCCGGGAACACCCTAGAAGAGCCCGAGCGGGTGACCCCGCGCGCGGCGGACGCCGCCGTCGCGGACGGGGTGCTCAGGGTGACGCTGCCTGCCGTGTCGTGGGTGGCCCTGCGAATCGAGTAGTCCCGGCCGGGGAGACTATGAGTCGGCGCCCGCCTCAGCGTCCTCGATCTCACCCGCGGCGATGGCATCGGCATACTTGCGGATGTCCGGCCCCGGCTCGTAATCGATGAACCGATCCTTCATGCGCCTGTTCAGCTCGACGAACGCGTCGTCGGAGGTGATGCCGCTCTGCGTACGGGCGATGTCGAGCACCGCCTCACGGAGCACGCCATCGGCGTCGTCGAGGATCTTCGCGCGTGCCGGTTCGTTCCATCGGATCTCTTCAGCGTTCATGCCGCGAGGCTAACCCGGTCGGCGTCCCCGCCGGCCGGGGTTGCAGAGGACGGAGCGACGTTGTAGGCCCGCGGGAAATCGGCGCTTGCGCAATGCCGCCACCGCGTGTCAGACTGTCGGAAAGCGTTTACCCGCACCGCGGAGATCATCGAACGCCCCGAGCGAAACGGAACGACCGTGTCAGAGACGACCACCCTCGCCCCGGCCCCGGCCGCGGCATCCACTCCCCCCGCACCGAGCGTCCGCGAGATCGGCATCATCATGAACGGCGTCTCGGGCCGCATGGGATACCGCCAGCACCTCGTGCGCAGCATCCTCGCCATCCGCGACCAGGGCGGCGTCCTGCTGCCCGACGGCTCGCGCGTCACCGTGCGACCCCTGCTCGTCGGCCGCAGCGAGGCGAAGCTCGCCGAGCTCGCCGCCCAGCACGGCATCGAGGACTACACGAGCGACCTCGACGCGGCGCTCGCCGACCCGCGCTGGGAGATCTACGCCGACTTCCTCGTCACGAAGGCGCGGTCCTCGGCCCTGCGAAAGGCGATCGCCGCCGGCAAGACGATCTACACCGAGAAGCCCACCGCTGAGACGGTCGACGAGGCACTCGAGCTGGCGAACCTGGCCGCCGCGGCCGGCGTCAAGACGGGCGTCGTGCACGACAAGCTCTACCTGCCCGGCCTGCAGAAGCTCAAGCGCCTCATCGACTCCGGATTCTTCGGCCGCATCCTGAGCGTGCGCGGCGAGTTCGGCTACTGGGTCTTCGAGGGCGACTGGCAGCCGGCCCAGCGCCCGAGCTGGAACTACCGCGCCGAGGACGGCGGCGGCATCATCGTCGACATGTTCCCGCACTGGAACTACGTGCTCGAGAACCTGTTCGGCGAGATCAAGTCCGTGTACGCCCAGGCCTCCGTGCACATCGCGGACCGCTGGGACGAGAAGGGCGAGCACTACACCGCCACCGCCGAGGACGCGGCTTACGGCATCTTCGAGCTCGAGGACGGCGTCATCGCCCAGATCAACTCGTCGTGGACCGTGCGCGTCAACCGCGACGAGCTCGTCGAGTTCCACGTCGACGGCACGCACGGCTCCGCGGTCGTCGGGCTGTTCGGCGCCAAGATCCAGCCCCGCAACGCGACCCCGAAGCCGGTCTGGAACCCCGACCTGGCCGACGAGCACGACTACGACGCCGACTGGATCGACGTTCCCACGAACGAGATCTTCCAGAACGGCTTCAAGCAGCAGTGGGAGGAGTTCCTCGTCTCGGTCGTCGAGGGCACCGACTACGAGTTCGACCTGCTCTCCGGCGCGCGCGGCGTGCTGCTGGCCGAGGCCGGCCTGCAGTCCAGCCGCGAGGGACGCAAGGTCGAGCTCCGCACGCTCGCGCTGGGCTGATCGGGATGACGCAGCTCACGCTCCTCGACGCCGCGGGCACGACCTCCCAGGTCGAGCTCGCGCCGACGCCCGCGTTCTCGAAGCCGACGGCGCCGCTGCGCAGCCGCGTGGCCTACGCCGCCGCGCACGTGGTGCCGGTGGTCTGGGGGGACAACACCCCCGGGCGCCCGGCCGACATCGACTGGGACTCGACCCTGGCCTTCCGCCGTGCCGTGTATTCGTGGGGCCTCGGCGTCGCCGACGCCATGGACACCGCTCAGCGCAACATGGGCCTCGACGCGAGCGCGACGCGCGAGCTGATCGCCCGCAGCGCCCAGGTCGCCCGCGAGGAGGGCGGCTCGGTCGTCGTCGGCGTCAACACCGACCACGTCGATGAGGAGCTCATCGACATCGATGCGATCATCGGCGCCTACAAGGAGCAGCTGCACTTCACCGAGGAGCAGGGCGCCGGTCCCGTGCTCATGGC
>DASUQB010000174.1:0-10700 GCA_036280835.1 Microbacterium sp.
TCAATCGCGTCGCCGTTCCGGCCGACGTGGCCGAGCCGGCCCGCCTGGCCCTGGAGCGGATGCTGGCGGCCAAGCCGCCCGAGGCACCCGCGCTCGTGGCCGAGAGCCTGTCGTGACGGGCGCGGATGCGGCGGGGCGGAAGGAGCGGGTGCACGCCGTCATCGTCGGCAGCGGCATCGCGGGCCTGACGGTCGCCCTGCACGCGGTCGCGACCGGGGTGCGGGTAACCCTCGTCACCAAGGACGTGCTCGAGCACGCAAACACCCGGTACGCGCAGGGCGGCATCGCCGGCGTGATGTTCGATGACGACCGGATCGCCGACCACATCGCCGACACCCTGCGCGCCGGCGCGGGGCTCGCCGACCCCGAGGCCGTGCGGGTGCTGGTCGATGAGGGGCCTGTCCGCATTCGCGAGCTGATCGCCCTCGGCGTCGCCTTCGACCGCGACGCCGACGGCGAGTTCGTGAAGGGCCTCGAGGCGGCGCACTCCTACCCGCGCATCCTGCACGCCGGCGGGGATGCCACGGGGACCGCGATCGAGAAGGCGCTGGTCGCGCGGCTTCGGGCGAGCGGGGCGCGCGTGATCGAGCACGCCTTCCTCGTCGATCTCGTGCTCGAGGACGACCGGGTCACGGGCGTCGATCTGTTCGTCGAGGACCGCGACCGGATCGTGATCGAGGCCGATGCCGTCGTGCTGGCCACCGGCGGGGCGGGACAGCTCTACGCCCACACCACGAACCCCGTCGTCGCCACCGGAGACGGCATCGCCGCGGCGCTCCGCGCCGGCGCCGCCGTCACCGAGCTCGAGTTCATGCAGTTCCATCCCACGGTGCTCGCGGCCGGCGAGGCGTTCCTCGTCTCCGAGGCCGTGCGCGGTGAGGGCGCGGTCCTCATCGACGACACCGGACGCCGGTTCGCCTTCGACGCCCACCCGGACGGTGAGCTGGCCCCGCGGGATGTGGTCGCCCGCGCGATCGCTCACCAGATGGATCTTCAAGGCGGCCGCCCCGTGCTCCTCGACGCGACGGCGCTCGGCGCCGAGTTCCTCGCCCGGCGCTTCCCGACGATCGACGCGGCCGTGCGCGACCGCGGCCTCGATTGGTCGCGCCGGCCCATTCCGGTCACGCCGGCCGCGCACTACCTGATGGGGGGCGTCACCACCGATCTGTTCGGGCGCACGAGCCTCCGCGGCCTCTACGCGGTGGGAGAGGTCGCGCGCACCGGCGTGCACGGCGCCAACCGTCTCGCGTCGAACTCGCTGCTCGAGGGCGCCGTCTTCGGCGCGCGTGCCGGCTCGGTGCTCGCCTCGGATGCGACCGGCCGGCCCGCGGCATCCACGCCGTCATCGCCCGCGACCGACGCGGTTCGATCGCCGCTCCGCGGCGGGTCAGGACCGGAGCAGCGACGGGAGGCGACCAGCGAGGGAGCGGCCGATGCCGGCGAGCGCGAACCGTTCTCCCGGAAGGCGCTCCAGCGGCTGATGTGGGAGGACGCCGGCCTCGTCCGCGACGAGACCGGGCTGGCGCGTGCCGCCGGGATCCTCGCGGCGTGGGACGAGGCACCGCGCACCCCCGCCACCGAGGCGCAGTTCGAGGACGAGAACCTGCTGGAGGTCGCGACGGCGCTGGTCGCCGCCGCGCGGGCGCGGCGGCAATCGGTCGGCGCGCACTACCGCTCCGATGAGGGCGCGGGCGAGAATGACGCCGTGGATGCCGCAGCCCAGCCCATCGGAGCGACCGCATGCTGACCCGCACGATCATCGAACGGGCCGTCGGCGCCGCGCTCGAGGAGGACGCCCCGTGGGGCGACGTCACGAGCGAGACGCTGATCACGGCCGATGCGGTGGCGCGCGCCGAACTCGTCGGTCGCGAGCGCGGGGTCTTCTCCGGGGGCGAGGTCTTCGCGGCCGCCTTCCGGCTCACCGATCCCCAGGTGCGCGTCGAGCTGCTGGTGGAGGACGGCGAGTGGTTCGAGGCCGGCGCGACGCTGGCGATCGTGTCGGGACCCGCACGCGGCGTGCTGACGGCCGAGCGCGTCGGACTCAACTTCACGCAGCGCATGACGGGCATCGCCACGCTGACCTCGCGCTACGTGGCCGAGGTCGCGCACACCGGAGCCCGCATCGCGGACACGCGCAAGACCACGCCGGGCCTCCGGGCCTTCGAGCGGCACGCCGTCGCGAACGGCGGGGGCCACAACCACCGGCATTCGCTCTCTGACGCGGTGATGGCCAAGGACAACCACCTCGCGGTGCTCGCCCAGAAGGGCATCTCCGTCACCGCCGCGCTGCAGGGCGCGATCGCCCGCCTTCCGCACACCACGCACGTGGAGGTGGAGGTGGATCGCCTCAGTCAGATCGAATCGGTCCTGGCGGCGGGCGTGGGCACGATCATGCTCGACAACTTCTCGCTCGACGACCTGCGCCGGGGCGTCGAGCAGGTGGCCGGCCGCGCGACCGTCGAAGCCAGCGGCGGGGTCTCCCTCTCCACCGTGCGGGCCATCGCCGAGACCGGGGTCGATGTGATCTCGGTCGGCGCGCTGACCCACTCGGCGCCCGCGCTCGACCTCGGCCTCGACATCCGGATCAACGCCCGCTGAGGCAGCCATGAGCATCCACCCCGGCGCGACCTCGATCTACCTCGACAACGCCGCCACGACGCCCGTCCGCCCCGAAGTGCTCGAGGCGATGCTGCCGTACCTGACCGGCGTCTTCGGGAATCCGTCGAGCCACCACACGGTCGGCGAGCGCGCCGCCCAGGTGCTCGCCGACTCACGCGCCCGGGTCGCCGCCGTGTTCGGGATGCGTCAGGGCGACGTGGTGTTCACCTCCGGCGGCACCGAGGCGAACAACCTCGCCGTCAAGGGCATCGGCATCGCCGCCCAGCTCGGCCGCGATGCCGGTCACCTGGTGACGACGCCGATAGAGCACGAGTCGATCCTCGAGTCCGCCGACTACCTCGCCCGGGTACACGGCTTCGAGGTCACGCGGGTGCCGGTCGATGCCGCGGGCACCGTCGATCCCGCGGCGATCGCGGCCTCCCTGCGGGACGACACGGCGCTGGTCAGCGTGGGCTACGCCAACAACGAAGTCGGAACGATCCAGGATGTCGCCGCGATCTCCGCGCTCGCACGCGAGCGCCGCATCCCCGTGCACGTCGATGCGGTCCAAGCGGCCGGGTGGCTCCCTCTTTCGGGGCTCGGGGCCGACGCGATCTCGATCGCCGGACACAAGATCGGCGCCCCGAAGGGAACGGGCGCGCTCGTGGTGCGGGGACGCGTCCCGCTCGAACCCCTCATGCACGGGGGCGGCCAGGAGCGCGGCCGGCGCAGCGGCACCGAGCACGTGGCCGGCGCCGTCGCCCTCGCCACCGCCCTGGACCTCGCCGAGGCCGACCGTGCCGAGGCATCCGTCCGTGTCGCCGCGCTCCGCGACGAATTCATCGCCCGCGTGCTCGATCGCGTTCCGAGCGCGGTGCTGACCGGTCATCCCGTCAACCGCCTCCCGGGCACCGCCAGCTTCACCTTCGCGGGCACGAGCGGCGAAGCCGTGCTGCTCGAGCTGGAGCGCCGCGGTGTCGTCTCCTCGAGCGGCTCGGCGTGCGCCGCGGGAAGCGACGATCCCTCACACGTGCTGGTGGCGATGGGGATCGCTCCCGAGGTGGCGCAGACCGCCGTGCGCTTCACCCTCGCGCACGACTCGACGCAATCGCTCGGCGCCGTCGCCGACGCGGTGGCCGCCTCCGTCGCCGCCGTAGGATCGACCGGGTGACCCGAACCGCCGCCGCCGTGACGGTGATCGTTCCCGGCCACGACGTCGCGGAGTACGCGGAGGAGGCCCTCGATTCGCTGCGTGCGCAGACGCTGACCGAGTGGACCGCGATCCTGATCGACGATGCGTCCGGCGACGCGACGGGCTCGGTCTTCGCGGCGGCAGCGGCGGCCGACCCCCGCTTCCGGGTCGTGACCCAGGACCGCCGTCGGGGGCTCGGGGCGGCCCGCAACGCGGGGCTCGACCTGGTCGACACGGAGTTCGTGGGCTTCCTCGACGCCGACGACGTGCTGCGGCCCGGAGCTCTCGCGCGCCTCGTCGGGGTGCTCCGGGAGAGCGGCAGCGACTTCGCCGCCGGCGCGTACGTGCGCCTGCGCCCCGACGGCGACGGCTACGTCGAGGGCGATGTGCAGCCGTGGGTCGCAGCCGCCACGAGCCCGGAGCGCGCGGGCACCACGATCGATGACCACCCGCAGGCTTCCTCGAACATCGTCGCGTGGTCGAAGGTGAGCCGCGCGTCGTTCTGGCGCCGAGAGAGCCTGCGCTTCCCGGAGGGGAGGCTCTACGAGGACCAGGTCGTCGCCCAGCGGATGTACTCGGCGGCGCGATCGTTCGACGTGGTGCCCGACGTCGTGGTGCTCTGGCGCATCCGCGCCGACGGGTCATCGATCACCCAGCGCGAGGCGGCCCTGCCGGTGCTGCGCGATGCCCTGGCCGCGATGGCCGCGGGACTCGCGATCCTGGACGACGGAGGTCACACCGCCGCCGCGGCCGCGCGGCGCCGCCAGATCCTCGGGATGGATGTGCCCCGCCTGGCCGGCATCGCGGCGCGGCATCCCGACGACGCCTACCGGGCCGCCCTCGGCGCCTTCACCCGCGAGATCTGGGACTCGGCGGGCGACGAGCGCGCCGACCTGAGCGACGCATCCGCCACCGCTGTCGACGCCGCCCGCCTCTGGTAGCGCCGGCCGAGCTGACTCAGCGCGCCTCGGGGATGCGGGTGTCACCCAGTTCGTGCAGGTGCGGCCAGTCCCGCTCGTCGGCCGGCGTGTCGATCGCGAGCGGGCGCCCGTCGACCGGCGGCCGGTCGGCCCGGCGGTCGGGGTGGTCGGGAGGCGGCTCGGCCTCCTCCACCTCGAGGATGCGCGACGCGGCGAGCTGCTCCGCCGCCAGCTCGGAGTAGAGGCCGCCCGCGTCGATCAGCGACGCGTGCGTGCCGGTCTCGACGATGCGCCCGGCATCCACGACGTGGATGACGTCCGCGCCGATGACCGTCGAGAGCCGGTGGGCGATGGAGAGCGTCGTGCGGCCCCTGGCCGCGGCATCCAGCGCCTCCTGAACGACGCGCTCCGAGACCGTGTCGAGCGCGCTCGTGGCCTCGTCGAGCAGCAGCACCGGCGGGTCCTTCAGCAGCACCCGCGCGATCGCGATGCGCTGCTTCTCGCCGCCGGAGAGACGATAGCCGCGCTCCCCCACGACGGTGTCGTACCCCTGCTCGAAGCCCTCGATGATGTGGTGGATGTTGGCGGCCCGGCACGCGGCGACGAGCTCCTCGTCGCTCGCCTCGGGCTTGGCGTAGCGCAGGTTCTCACGGATGGTCGCGTGGAAGAGGTACGTCTCCTGGCTCACGATCCCGACGTGGTCGATGATCGACTCCTGCGTCAGGTTCCGCACGTCCTCACCGGCGAAGAGCACCGTGCCGCCCGAGGCCTCGTACATCCTCGGCGTGAGGTACAGCACCGTCGTCTTCCCCGCGCCGCTCGGGCCCACGAAGGCGACGTGCTGACCCGGCTCGGCCGTGAACGAGACGCCCTGGAGCGTCGGGCGAGAGTCGGCCGCGGCATCCGGATAGCGGAACACGACGTCGCGGAACTCGATGCGCCCCACCGGCCCGGGCGCGTGCTCGACCGTCGTGGCGTCGGGCGAGTCGCTGATCGCCGGCACCATGTCGAGGTACTCGAAGATGCGCGCGAACAGTGCCGAGGACGTCTGGATGTCCAGGGCGACGCGCATGAGCCCGAGCAGCGGCTGCAGCAGCCGCGCCTGCACGGTCGTGAACGCGACGATCGTGCCCGCCGTGATGGCGTCGGTGCCGCCGGTGATGAGGTAGCCGGACACGAGGTAGATGACCGCGGGCACGCTGGCGATCAGCACGTGCACGACGCCGAAGAACCACTGGCCGCTCATCGCCCAGCGCACCTGCAGACGCACCTGGTTGACGTTCTCGCTGCGGTAGCGCGCCGACTCCGTGCGCTGCCGGTTGAAGGACTTGGAGAGAAGGATGCCGGAGACGCTCAGCGTCTCCTGGGTGATCGCGGTCAGCTCGGACAGCGACTCCTGCGTCTCGCCCGCGATCCGCGCCCGCACCTGGCCCACGCGGCGCTGCACGATCACGAGCACCGGCATGATGACGATCGCGATGATCGTGAGGCGCCAGTCGATGATGATCATCGCGACGAGCGATGCGATGACCGTGACGACGTTGCCCAGGATGCTCGTCACGGTGTTCGTCAGCACCCCCGCGACGCCGCCGACGTCGTTCTGCAGCCGCGACTGGATGACGCCGGTCTTGGTGCGCGTGAAGAAGCTCAGCTCCATCGCCTGCAGGTGCTCGAACAGCCGCACGCGCAGGTCGCCGGTGACCTTGTTGCCCACGGTCGACGTCAGCCAGGTCTGCACGATGCCGAGCCCCGCGCCGACGACGAACAGCAGCACCATGAGGCCCACGAGCCGCGCCAGCAGCGCGAGGTCGGGCGCGGAGCCGTCGGTCGGGAAGAGCGCGTCGTCGAAGATGCGCTGCACGAGCAGCGGAGGGATCACCGCGATGGCCGCGCTGACGATGACGAGGATCGCGGTGAACGCGATCTGCACGGTGTAGGGACGGAAGAGCGCCACGACGCGCGGACCCAGATCGGGGATGCGCGGCGCCTCGGCGTTGAGCTTCTTCTGCGCCTCGATGTCGACCCCGCGGAAGCCTCCGCCCCCTCGAGGTCCGCCACCCCCGCCGCCCATGCTCACGCAATGAGCCTAACCACGGGCCGGGACATGGGGGCGAGTATGGTGGGGGCCATGACGTCGACACCCGATAGCCCTCCTCACAACGGCGACGACCTCGCGAAGCTGCGAGAGGAGATCGACGAGCTCAAGTCGCATACGACGGAGGAGCTGATCGACCCGACGCTCGGCGACCTCGAGGGGCGGGAACTGGACCCGGAGCCGACGGAGGCCCCGGGAAGCGCGTTCGAGACGGACGCCTACCGCCGGAGGCAGCACGAGAAGCAGGAGCACCGCCCGAACGAGGGCGTTTAGACCGCCCCGATCCCGACGGGCTCCTCGACGTACACGTGCGCGCAGCGCCCGGCAGGGAGGAATATTCGCACGCCGGACCGGGAATGCCGTGTCGGCGCTCGCGGTTAGCCTCGGTTGACGCCATCCCCGGGTGGCGTTTTCGCCGTCACGTCCCGAGGAGTCCCATCAGATGACCGCCGATACCGACACCATCCGGGTCCCCGCGCCGCAGAGCACGTCCTCCGTAGGCCTGACCGCGCGCGAGACCCGCGTCATCTGGCTGCTCCTGGGCGCCGCCTTCGTGGCGATCCTGAACGAGACCACGATGGGTGTCGCGATCCCGCACCTCATCACCGACCTCGGCATCACCGCCCTCGCGGCGCAGTGGCTGACCACGGCCTTCATGCTCACGATGGCCGTCGTCATCCCCATCACGGGCTTCCTGCTCCAGCGCTTCACCACCCGCGCCGTCTTCATCACCGCGATGTCGCTCTTCTCGCTCGGTACGCTGCTCGCCTTCCTCTCGCCCGGCTTCCCGATGCTGCTGGTCGCCCGCGTGGTGCAGGCCTCCGGCACCGCGATCATGATGCCGCTGCTCATGACCACGCTCATGACGCTCGTGCCGCCGCAGCAGCGGGGACGCATGATGGGGCGCGTCAGCGTCGTCATCTCCCTCGCGCCGGCCATCGGCCCGAGCGTCTCGGGCCTCCTGCTCGACTCGGTGGGCTGGCGCTGGATCTTCGGCCTCATCCTCCCGATCGCCCTCGTGGCACTGGCCGCCGGCGCACGCTGGATGGTCAACCTCGGTGAGACGACCAAGGCGCCGATCGACGTGCTCTCGGTGATCCTGTCGGCCTTCGGCTTCGGCGGACTGGTCTTCGGCCTCAGTCAGATCGGCGGCGCAGGGCACGGTGAGAGCGCCGCAGCGGCCGCCATGTCGACCACGACGCTCGTGACCTCGCTCGCCGTCGGCGTGATCGCGCTCGGGCTCTTCGTCTGGCGCCAGCTGCTGCTGCAGCGCCGTGACGACGCCCTCCTCGATCTGCGCGTCTTCCGCTCGACGAACTTCTCGATCTCGATCGTGCAGATGCTGCTCGTCTCGATGGCCTTCTTCGGCGCCATCACGGTGCTGCCGCTCTACATGCAGAACGTCCTCGGCGTCACCGCCCTGCAGACCGGGCTCATCGTCCTCCCCGGCGCGCTCCTGATGGGTCTGCTCGGTCCGATCGTCGGCCGCATCTACGACGCCCACGGAACGCGCGTGCTGCTCATCCCCGGTTCGATCATCTCGAGCACCGTGCTGTGGTTCTACTCCACCCTCGGCCAGTCGACGCCCGTGTGGGTCATCGCGATCGCCCAGGCGATCCTGTCCGTCGGGCTGGCGCTGTCGTTCACGCCGCTCTTCACCGCTTCGCTCGGCTCGCTGCAGCCGCGCTTCTACTCGCACGGCAGCGCGGTGCTCTCGACGGTCCAGCAGGTCGCCGGAGCCGCGGGCATCGCGCTGATGGTGGCGATCCTGACCGGCGCCTCCGCGACGGCCGTCTCGGAAGGCGTGTCACAGGTCGCCGCGGACGCTGCGGGCGTGCGCGCCGCCTTCATGACCGCGGCGATCATCTCGCTGCCGGCCATCGTCGGTGCATTCCTCGTGCGCAAGCCCGCGGACTCGATCGGCGCTCCGATGGCGCACTGAGCGCCCGTTCACTCCCGGTGCGCCGAGCTTCGCACCCTGGCGCGAGCGGGCTCATGCCGACAAGATCGAGGCATGATCGTCATTCCTCCCCACCAGGACGAGGTGACCGGGCACGCGGCCGACATGTACGCCGCCGATCTCGAGAGCGACGGCTTCGTCTACAGCCACACCCAGGTGATGGCCATGAATCCCGAGGCCCACGCCGCCTTCGAGCAGCTGGTCGGCGCCGTGCTGCCGAGCCTCGGCGTGCGCAACTACGAGCTCGTGACACTCGCGGCCGCCCGCGGCATCCGCTCGCGGCACTGCCTGCTCGCGCACGGCCGGAAGACGCTTCGCGCGGAGGTGATGGATGAGGCTCAGCTCGCGCGCGTCGCGACGGACTACGGGCAGGCGGGGCTCAGCGACGCCGAGGTCGCCATGATGGCGTTCGCCGAACGTCTGTCGGTGGATGCCTCGTCCATGACCGACGCGGATTCACAGGTCCTGCGTGATCACGGGTTCAGCGATCGGGAGATCGTGGACATCGCGCTCGCGGCCGGCGCCCGCAACTTCTTCAGCAGGGTGCTGCAGTCGCTCGCCGTGCCCGTAGAGGATGTGCCCGGGCTCTCGCCGCCCCTGGCCGACGCGCTGCTCAGCCCGACGAAGGGCTGAGCGAAGCGCTGAGTGTCAGTTCGTCCCGCAGCTGGAGCCGCCGCAGCAGGAGGCTCCGTTGGATTCCGGCTTCTTCAGCAGGTTGAGAGCATCGGGAACCGGCTGGAGCGGCGTGGCGGGCGTCTCGGTCGAAGTCGTCGTCATGCCTCCACGATACCCGGCGGCCGGGGTACGGGCTTCGGGCTGACCGTGAGTCGGCGGAGGGGCGCCCGCACGGTCGCCGCGCGTGATTCACTGTCGGGATGACGACGATGGCGATGTTTCCGCTGGGATCGGTGCTCTTCCCCCACATGCCGATCGCGCTGCGGGTCTTCGAGGAGCGATATCTCGCGATGCTGGCGGCGGTGCTGCAGGATGAGCCGGGCGAGTTCGGGGTCGTGCTGATCGAACGCGGGTCCGAGGTGGGCGGCGGCGACCGCCGCTTCGACATCGGCACCGTCGCCCGCATCGAGGAGCTCGGAACGACGGATGATGTCGTGGCGGTGATCGGCGAAGGCACCACGCGCATCGCGATCGAGCGATGGGTGGATGACGGCCCCTACCCGCAGGCGGAGGTCAGGGAGCTGCCCGACCTCGAGTGGAAGGACGAATACCTTCCCCTCTTCACTCAGGCAGAGGCGATCGTCCGCAGGACGATCGCCAGGACGGCGGAGTTCGTCGAGCACCCCTGGAGCCCCGACATCGTCGTGGACGAGGACCCGGTGGTGGCCTCGTGGCAGTTGGCCGGCATCGCGCCACTGGGCGACATCGACCAGCTCGCGCTGCTGCGGGCCACGAGCCTTCCGCAGCTGCTGACACGCCTCATCGACCTGACCGTCGAGGTCGGTGACACGCTGACCGCCCGGTGGAACGACGAGCAGCCCGGCGACGGCGGATGGGGCACGGGCGCGTAGGCTCGGCGGCTCTTCCGCTGTCAAGCCCCTGCGTCGCGCACTGTTCGCTGAATATGGTCGTGGCATGACCGAACTCAAGGGGAAGACCGTCGCCTTTCTCGCGACCGACGGCTTCGAAGACAGCGAGCTCACCTCGCCGTGGGGTGCGATCACGGCGCGTGGATCCTGATCGAGGCCGGTGTCGTCGAGGGCCGCCGCATGACGAGCTACCCGAGCCTGAAGACCGACCTCCGCAACGCGGGGGCCGAATGGGTCGACGACGAGGTCGTCGTCGACAGCGGCCTGGTCTCCAGCCGCACGCCCCGCGACCTCCCGGCCTTCAACGCGAAGGTCGTCGAGGAGATCGCCGAGGGCGCCCACGCGGACCGCACCGCCTGACCCGGCCCGGTTACTTCAGCGGGACTCCCCC
>DASUQB010000175.1:0-2159 GCA_036280835.1 Microbacterium sp.
CAGCAACCTTTAACACCGTCCCGTGAGGCGGAGAAGGGAGCGGCGGATGAGCACGCGAACCGTGCTGCACGAGGCCGACATCGCCCGGGCCCTGACTCGGATCTCCCACGAGATCCTGGAGTCCAACAAGGGACCCGATGGCTTGATCCTCCTCGGCATCCCCACCCGCGGGGTCACCCTGGCGCACCGCATCGCCCGCCTCGTCGAGCAGTTCGGGGGAGCGCCCGTCCCCTCCGGCGCGCTGGATGTCACGATGTACCGCGACGATCTGCACCGCAACCCGACCCGCGCGCCGCAGCGCACCGAGATCCCGCCCGGCGGCATCGACGGCAAGGTGGTCGTCCTCGTGGATGACGTGCTGTTCTCCGGGCGCAGCATCCGCGCCGCGCTCGATGCCCTGCAGGACATCGGACGGCCCTCCGCCGTCCGGCTCGCCGCGCTCATCGACCGCGGGCACCGCGAACTGCCCATCCGCCCGGACTTCGTCGGCAAGAACCTGCCGAGCGCCCGCGACGAGCGCGTGCGCGTGCGCCTGACGGAGACCGACGGCGAGGAGTTCGTCTCGATCGAGGACGAGGGGACGCGCGCATCATGAGGCACCTGCTCGATACGAAGACGCTCTCCCGCGAGGAAGCACTTCGCATCCTCGACATCGCGGAGGACATGGCCGACACGCAGTCGCGCGAGGTCAAGAAGCTGCCGACCCTGCGCGGCAAGACGGTCGTCAACCTCTTCTTCGAAGACTCCACCCGCACCCGCATCTCGTTCGAGGCCGCCGCGAAGCGCCTGAGCGCCGACGTCATCAACTTCGCGGCGAAGGGTTCGAGCGTCTCGAAGGGCGAGAGCCTGCAGGACACCGCCCAGACCCTGCAGGCGATGGGCGCCGATGCGGTCGTCATCCGGCACGGAGCTTCGGGTGCGCCGCGCACGCTCGCCTCGAGCGGCTGGATCACCGCCGGCGTCGTCAATGCCGGCGACGGGACGCACGAGCACCCCACGCAGGCGCTCCTGGATGCCTACACGATGCGCAAGCGCCGCCACGGAGCGGAGAGCCGGGGCCGGGACCTCGAGGGCCTCCGCGTGACCATCGTCGGCGACATCCTGCACTCCCGCGTCGCCCGATCGAACGTCTGGCTGCTGGAGCAGCTCGGCGCCGACGTCACCCTGGTCGCGCCGCCGACGCTGGTGCCGCAGGATGTCTCCGCCTGGCCCGTGCGCGTGCTCTACGACCTCGACGAGGCCATCGGGGCCCGACCCGAGGCGCTCATGATGCTGCGCATCCAGCTGGAGCGGATGAACGCCGCGTACTTCCCCTCCGAGCGGGAGTACGCCCGGCGCTGGGGGCTCGATGCGGGTCGGCTGGCGACACTGCCCGCCGATACGATGGTGATGCACCCCGGCCCCATGAATCGGGGACTCGAGATCTCGTCGGATGCCGCGGATTCCCCGCGCTCGACGGTGCTCGAGCAGGTCGCGAACGGCGTCTCGGTGCGGATGGCCGTGCTGTACCTGCTGCTGGCCGGCGAACAGGAGGAAGCGCGATGACCGAGACCTTTGTGATCACCGGCGCACTCATCGAGGGCGGCGACGCCACCGATCTCGTCATCGAGGACGGCCGCATCGCCGAGACCGGCACCGGGATCTCCCGCGCGGGCGCGACGCGCATCGACGCCGACGGCCTCATCGCGCTGCCGGGACTGGTCGATCTGCACACGCACCTGCGGGAGCCCGGCTACGAGGTCTCGGAGACGATCCTCTCCGGCACCCGCGCCGCCGCGGCCGGCGGGTTCACCGCGGTCTTCGCGATGCCGAACACCTCGCCCGTCGCCGACACCGCCGGAGTCGTCGAGCAGGAGCTCGCCCTCGGCGAGGCGGCGGGCTTCGCCACGGTGCAGCCCATCGGCGCCGTCACGATCGGCCAGACGGGCGAGCGGCTCGCAGAGCTCGGCGCCATGGCCTCATCACGGGCGCGCGTGCGCGTCTTCAGCGACGACGGCTTCTGCGTGTGGGACCCGCTGATCATGCGCCGCGCGCTCGAGTACGTGAAGGCGTTCGGCGGCGTCATCGCCCAGCACGCCCAGGACCCGCGCCTCACCGAGGGCGCGCAGATGAACGAGGGCGTCGTCTCGGCCGAGCTCGGCCTGGCCGGGTGGCCGGCC
>DASUQB010000176.1:0-8831 GCA_036280835.1 Microbacterium sp.
ATCCGTCAAGCCCCCTATCACGAGGTCGAGGTCTCCGCGCTCCAAGCCGCGCACAAGTGCCTCTTCCGACGCCGGAGTCCACTCGATGTCCGCATCGATCGACTCGGCGAATGCCTCGACCAGCACCGCCTCCGAGCCCGATACCGCACCGCCGGTGACGATCGTGAAGTCCCCGTTCGGTGCGACGCCGACGTTCAGAATGCCGCCGGTGACCCGCTCCAGAGTGCCTTGCGGGTCCGAGGGGATCGAGGCGGTGCACCCGGTCAGCAGGAGAGCCGATGCCGCGAGCGCCCACAGTCTCCGCATGAGATCACAATATGGGGGCGAGTGCGAGTGCCGCCTGAGCCACGGCCATTGCGTTCGGGCGTGCCCCCGGATCGGTGGCAGTCATCGGGCCGAGCAGTCCGGACCACTGAGGACCGAGCCGATCGGGGATCGGCGGTGAGGCCAGGAGTCGCGCGACCGCGGCGCCGATGCCCGAGGCCTCCGGAAAAGCGCGCTCGCCCGTCACCGCTTCCAGCAGAACCAGACCCAGCGAGTAGATGTCGGCCGCCTCGGTGACACGCTCCGAGCGGACCTGCTCCGGCGCGAGATAGGCGGCGGTGCCCGCGGAGGTGCCCTCGGATTCCACGGCGCCGGCGTCCACCACCGAGGCGACGCCGAAGTCCGCGAGCTTCGCGTGGTAGCTGCGGGCGGGCAGGTCCGTTCGGGCGAGGAGGATGTTCGAGGGCTTGACGTCGCGATGGACGATTCCGGCGCGGTGCACCGCGTGCAGAGCCGAGGCGATATCCCACGCCAGGTGTGCAGCGTCCGGCAGGGAAAGGGGCCCGTCGTGCAGTCGATCGGCCAACGTGGGGCCGTCGACGAACTCCATCACGAGGTAGCCGGGACGACCGGCATCCAGGCTTGCGTCGAGGAGGGTCACGAGCGAGGGATGGTTCAGGGAGGCCAGCAGCAGCGTCTCGTTGCGCGCCTCGGGCGGCACATCGAGGAAGGGCGCGGTCGTGCACACCATCTTGATCGCGACCGTGCGTTTCAGGCGGATGTCCTCCGCCCGGTAGACCTTCGCCATCGCGCCCAGACCCACGCACTCGTGCAACAGGTACCGTCCGTCGAGCAACGTGGTCGCTGCTCTTGCTTCCACCTCAGCCATCTCGTCCTCCCGGCGCCGCACGACCTGCTTCGCGGCGCCCCCGAAGGAAAACTACCCGGACCGCCTCTTTCTCTCGCCCCCGTTGACAACGCGCCCCTGAAGTGCCGAGAGACTTCGGGCCTTGCTCGCCGATCGCGATCGGTCAGAGGGGCAGTGCGTACGTGTCGCCGCCCGGTGAAGCGTGCCGTGCCACCGGCCGGCTCGAGCGCTCGACCGCCGGTGCGCGGCTATGCACCCAAACCGCTCGTGTCGACGCTGCGGCGGTGGTGCATGCGTCCCGCGTCGATGGGGGCCGTTTCGTGGTCCGCCAGCTCCTGCACCCAGAGCGGCTGCTGGTCGATCGACACCGACCCCGCGCCGGTCGTGAAGTAGGCGACGATCGGAGGGGTCGCGATGAACTCCGCCGCGAGGGCGCCGGCACCGCTGACGCGCACGAGGGCATCGCGGGAGTGCAGGTCGCGCATGAACACCGCGAACGCTTCGGGATCGTCGGATGCCGTTTCCGGCGGCGCCGCCGGCACCTGTGAGCGCAGCTGGTCGAGGATCTCTCGGCGCTGCGTCGCCGGCAGGCGAGCGAAGGCGGCCGCGTACGCCTTGTCGGCGATGCTCGCCGGAACATTCCCGAGTGCATAGGCATATCGCGCGATCTGCTCGTCCTCGCTGATCGCGTGCTGCGCGCGTCGCCTTTTCACGGCACCTCCCGTCGGATGAGCGACAGGTTACGCCTGCCGAAGCGCTCCGTCGATGGGTGCACGGACCGCGGCCGGGACGGTGTTCACTCCGGTCCGGCCTCCGGCCCGCCGGTCATCACCATGTGAGCTCGATCTCCAGCTCGTTCTCGCCCTCGTCGCCGAGCTCCACCTCCACCTTGAGGTTGACCTGGTCCGGGACGCGCACCGTGATGCGCCGTCCTCCCCGTTCGAACTCGACCGAATTGTTCTTCGCCAGCTCGTCGGCGAGTTCGTGGAGCTTCGCGGCCGCCTCCTCGCGGCTCATACGCTGGGTGTCGTCGATGTCGAACAGGTCCATGGTGACTCTCCCTGGTGTCGTGCTCTCGACCGTAGCGACCTCGCCCGTCCGCGCACCAGTCCCGGCGTGGATGCCGAGTGCCGACGCGCCTCGCCCCCGCGCGGCGGTCATCCTTCAGTGCGCGTGCGCCTCGGGCGAGCCGAGCCGCCACCTCGGCCCCGGGAAATGTCTCTGGCATAGTGTCGAATCCGGGCGTCGCCGTTCGTGGATGAGATGTGCGACCCCTCCCGGGTCGCCGTAGCCGAGGAGCCGCGACATGGCTCCCGTCCGGATGAGAGGAGACGACAGTGCCCAAGTATCTGATCGCATTCAACGACGAGTGGGTGCCCGAGCACACCCCCGACGAGCTGCTCGCGAAGGGTGAGGCCTCGCGAGCGGTGATCGATGACATGAAGGAGGCGGGCGTCTTCCTCTACGCGGACGGGGGGATCGACGCGTCCACCGCGGTCTGCAGCGTCGTCAGCAAGGACGGTCGACCCGTCTTCACGGACGGGCCGTTCGTCGAGACCAAGGAGCATCTCGGCGGCTTCACCGTCGTGGACGTCCCGGACGACGAAGCCGCGCGCTACTGGGCCGGGAGACTGGCCGTGTCCCTGGACTGGCCCCAGGAGGTGCACCGGTTCCCCTCGAGCGTCGCGGAGATCATCGACCGGCAATCGACGCGCTCCGAGTGACGCGGTTCCGCTATTCCAGGTCGGGCCATCCCGGCAGATCGACGCCGCCGGCCGTGATCACATCCTCGAAAGAATCATCCGGCAGGACCGTGCGTTCGATGAACACCGGGACGCCCGGGCTGATGAGCACCGCGACGGACGACTGCGCACTGTGGGTGGCCAGGTCGACGATGCCGCCACCTGCGTGGACGGCGTCCGTCAACTCGGCCAGAAGGGCCACCTCGTCGGTGCTCATCGGCAGGCGATGAACATACTCTCCGATGATCAAGTCGATTGTGTGCATGTGGATCTCCCTCCACGAATCTCGGTGTCGCGGATGTTCACGACGCTACGCGCGCGTCGGTTACGGCCAGGACACGGGAGGACCTCAGGCGATCCACAATCTGCGAATGCATGTGTGAGGACCGACCGAGGGAGTCGACCGGAAGCGCGGCACTGCGTGGGCGGGGGCATGATGGATGCCGGCGGGGGACACGAGATAATGGAGCATGTCCTCCTCCGACGAACGCCGCTCCAATCCGACTGCCTGGGCCGCCTTCTGGTTCGCGCTCGCCGGCCTCGTGCTCATGCCCATCCCGCTGTTCATCGGGCTCATCCTCGGCGGCGGGCTCTCCGTCATCGCCGCGGTCCTTGCCGTGATCGCCCTCTTGAAGGGGCTCGCCCGCGGCGGCAAGGGCATCGCGCCCGTCGTGTTCGCGGCGATCTTCATCGCGCTCACCTGGGGCGGCATCTCGGTCGGGGGCGGCACGATCTGGTAGGTCCCGCGCGCTTCGCGGCGGGCTGACCCAGCGTGGGTCAGCCCGCCGCGGATCACGCCGGGCGCCGTTCGGGGTCTCGCTCTGCGGCGCCTGTCATACGGCCTGCGCGATCAGCCCTAGGGGGCGCCCCCGGCATCGGCTTCCCTGTGCTCCAGGGCCTCCTGTTCGGGGCTGCCTTCCCACGGGCCGGTGATCGTCCCGGGGGTGTCCTCGCTCGCGCCCGATCGGGGAACCGCGTCGCCGGCCGGCGTCGCCGTGACATCGGCGTCCACGTCGGTGGTCTCTCCGTCGCCCTTCTTGCTGGCCGCGACACCGACGGCAGCGGCCGCAGCAGCGAGTCCGACGCCCGCCGCGGCAACCTTGCCCGAAATGCCCGCCTTGCCGCTGTCGCCGCGTGAGGCGGCGGCGGCCTCGACACCCGGCTGGTCGGCGGCGGTTCCGCTTCCGACCGTCCCGCGCCACGCTCCCGTGGCGTAGCCCTCCGACTCGATGAAGGCCTTGAACCGGTCGAGGTCGCCCTCGGCCTGGTTCTCGACGACGTTCAGCTTGTCGCCGATCTTCTCGACCAGGCCCTCGGGCTCGTACTCGAGGACGAGATGCACCTGAGTCTGTCCGCCTCCGACGTCCTCGAAGGTCACCGCCCCGGCGTTCGTCGCCCCTTCCGTCGCGGCCCACGACACCTTCCTGTCGGGCACCTGCTCGAGGATGCGCGCAGTCCACTGGCGACGGACACCGCCGATCTCCGCCACCCACTCCAGGCGCTGGTCGTCGAGCTGGGTGACCGACGTGATGCCGCTCATGAACTGAGGGAACTCCTCGAACTGCGTCCACTGGTTGTACGCGATGCTGAGCGGGACGTTGACGAGGATGCTCTTTTCGACCTTCGTGCTCATGGCCTCTCCTTCGATCGGATGTGGTGGTGCGCGTGCGGCGCACCACAAGAACGGTAAGCAGGCGGCACGAATAGGGGTACCCCCTTGCAATTGCCGACCAGAACCGGACAATCGGCCCGCTGTTGGAGACCGTGCCCCCGCGACGTCGATCTCGAGCTCTCCGTCCTGCCATGGACGGCTGCGATGGCGCGACGCGCCGACCTGCTGCACACTCGAAGGATGCGAGCCACTCCGCGTCGTTCCGCCGCTGTTGTCTCGGTCCTCCTCGCCGGTGCCCTCGCGGGGTGCGCGGTCGGCGCGAGCGCACCGCCTCAGCCCACCCAGAGCCCCATGATCGACCCGAATCCCGGGGCGGACGCACTGGCGGTGGTGACGCCGGAGCAGATCGAGGCGGCCGTCGCCGACATCCCGCGTTCGGTGCGGGCGGCGATGGATGCCACGGGGACGCCGGGCATCGCGGTCGGCGTCGTGCACGGCGGCGAGGTGATCTTCGCCGAGGGCTTCGGTGTGCGCGACGTCGACTCCGGAGAACCGGTGGACTCCGCAACGGTGTTCGCCCTGGCATCCGTCTCGAAATCGGTCGGCTCGACCGTGGTCGCGCGGGCGATCGACGAGGGGATCGTGACGTGGGACACTCCGATCGCCGAGAACCTCGAGGGGTTCGGGCTCGCGGACCCCTACGTGGGTGCGAACGTCACGATCGCCGACATGTACTCCCATCGTTCGGGTCTGTACGAACACGCGGGCGACGAGCTGGAGGAGATCGGCTACGACCGCGAGGCGATCATCGAGCGACTCAGGCACATCCCGCTCGAGCCGTGGCGCGCGGTGTACCACTACGGGAACTTCGACATCACGACCGCGGCGGAGTCCGTTGCGCGGGCATCGGGCGAGGATTGGGCGAGCCTCTCGGAGCGGCTGGTGTACGACCCCCTCGGCATGACATCCACGAGTTCGCGGTACGCGGACCTCGCGGAGCGCGAGAACCGTGCCCTCGGCCACATCGAGCAGGACGACGAATGGATCGTGAACCCCGAGCAGCGTCAGCCCGACGCCCAGTCGCCCGCCGGGGGAGTGAGCTCCAACATCGACGACATGGCGACGTGGACGAAGATGCTCCTCGCGGCCGGCGTGCACGACGGGGATCGGTTCGTCGAGGAGGCGTCGCTGCTGCCGGCGATGGCGCCGCAGATGATCCAGGGCCCGCCGAACGCCTGGGGAGCGCGTGCCGGCATGTACGGCTACGGCTGGAATGTCGGCACCACCGTCGGGGGACTCGTCGACGTCAACCACTCCGGCGCGTTCGCGATGGGCACCGGAACGGTCGTGAAGATGCTTCCCGGAGCGGACATCGGCATCATCGTGCTCTCCAACGCGGCCGCGAACGGGGTGGCCGAGGGCATCGCGAACCGCTTCATGGACATCGCCCAGTTCGGGGAGGAGCGCCGCGACTGGCTCGACTTCTTCATCTCCGTCTTCGGCCGGATCATGAACGAACCCGTCGGGGAACTCGACGGTCAGGACCCTCCGGCGGATGCCGCGCCGGCGGCCGAGCTCGCCTCGTACGCGGGCGAGTACGCGAACGACTACTTCGGTCCAGCGCGCGTGGAGGTGAGGGGCGGCGAGCTCGTGCTCAGCCTCGGGCCGACGGGACGCTGGCCCCTCGAGCACTGGTCCGGCGACGTGTTCGTGTTCCGTCCGAGAGGCGAGAACTCCAACGCGCAGGCGGTGTCGCAGGCGACGTTCGACGGCGCGACGCTCGTGCTCGAGTACTTCGACAAGCACGACCTCGGCACGTTCACACGATGACGCCAACCGATGGGGCGCTCCTCGCGCCGGCTGTCGGCCCGCGCAGGTGGCCTCACGGGCAGACGCGGACCCGTCGCCCCTCGAAGCTGACGACGTCGCCGACGTGCAACTGTCGTCCGCGGCGCCGATCGACCTCGCCGTTCACGCTGACGGAGCCATCGATGATGGCCTCTTTCACCTCGCCACCCGAGTCCAGGAGCCCCGCGAACTTCACGAACTGCCCGAGGCGGATGACCTCACCGCCGATCGGGATGTCTTCGATCGGAGGCTGGTTCTTCATCCCCGAATGGTAGCCGACGGGACGCGACCCCCACCGCGGCACCCGGTCGCGCCGGAAGTCCGAGGGTACGCTGGCGCCAGCACGTCCATGCGGCGCGTGAACCGATCGAAGGGGCCCCGAGGATGAGTGCCGAGATCTCCCGCGTCGACGCGGTTCACCTGCGACGATGCGTCGAGCTCGCATCGCAGGCGCTCGAGAACGGCGATGCTCCCTTCGGATCCGTGCTCGTCGACTCCGACGGGCACGAACTGGCGGCGGCGATGAACCGCGAGAGTTCCGATGGCGACCCGACCGCGCATCCCGAGTTCTCGCTCGTGCAGTGGGCGATCGCCCACCTCACCTCCGAGCAGCGCGCCGCGTCGACGGTCTACACCTCCGGTGAGCACTGCCCGATGTGCGCGGCCGCCCACGGGTGGGCGGGACTGGGACGCGTCGTCGCTGCCGCGTCGTCCGCGCAGCTCGCCGAGTGGCGGGCATCGTGGGGGCTGTCGGCCGGCGCGGTGCGGCCGCTCCTGTTCTCGGACATCGCCCCCCATGTCGACGTCATTGCGCCGGTGGCGCCGTTCGACGCCGAGATGCGCGAGGTGCACCGGCGGGCGTCCGCGCGAGCGGAGGGGGAGCGGCGGGACGACATATCCCCCGCGCGAGGGAGGCGGCTCGCGCCGCACCCTCCTACGCTCGGAGGTATGGCGGATACGTATTTCAAGCCCGGAGACGAGGTCTCCACCCCGCAGGGACGAGGCGCCGTCATTGACGTGAGGCCCACCCCTTCCGGCAGGTGGATCTTCGGGGTCGAGGACGACGGCGGCGTGGTGGGCTACTTCACCAGCAGGGCTCTCCGGCTCGCCGAAGGCTAGAGTCACCGCTCCGCGTCGAGGCTCTTCCGGCTCTCTCGCGCGTTCGCCTTCTGGATCGCCTCGACGAGTTCGTCCTTCGTCATCCGCGTTCGACCGCGCACGTCGAGGCGCTTGGCGACGTCGAGCAGATGCTTCTTCGTGGCGTTCGCGTTGACCCCGCCGGCGGTTTCACCGTCGCGACTCATCGCGCCCTCGTCCGAAGGGCCCCGCTCCTCCTTCTTCTCCCAGTGATCGCCGACCTTCTCGTACTGGTGCTTCAGCGCGGAGAACGCGGTCCGGTGCGCGCGCTCCCCCTCGCCATAGGTCTCGACTGCGGAGTCGTGGGTCTCCGACCAGATGTCCTGAGCATGCTGCGGCGACCGCTTGATGGTCGCGGGAAGCTCTTCGCGGGCGGGCATGGGTGCTCCTCTCCGAGATGCTGATCGACCCCGAGGCTACGCCGATGTTCAGCAGCGCCTCGACCGCATCGGGCAATCGCGTCACACCCGCCCATGATCGTCACGCGGGAGACGCGATGCAAGGGGGGATCCGCCTCTGCCGCGGCGTGATCCCGCAGTTAGACTCCCCGACTATGGACATGCTGACGGGCGGACAGATCGCGGCGGCCGACCTCGCGGACTGGCGAAAGCTGGCCCAAGGGCTGCACGCGCGGTACCGGACGGAGGACTTCGGCGCGGGGGCGCGGTTCGTCCTGGCCGTGGGCGAAGCAGGCGGCGAGCTCGGCCACTACCCGCAGGTGTCGATCGGCGACGGCTACGTCGATCTCAAGCTGATCAGCGACGACGCCGTCTACCGGGACGGCGAGGGGACGGAACACGTCGTCGAATGGGTCACCCAGCAGGACATCGACCTCGCGCGACGCATCACCGAGGTCGCCGCCGACCTCGGTGTCGCCGCCGACCCGGCGGCGGTCAGCCACATCGAACTCGGCCTCGACGCCGCCGATTCCGCGAAGATCGCCCCCGTCTGGGCGGCCCTGCTGACCGGGCACGCCGACTCCCAGGGCCGCGGGTCGCCCAGCGATGAGATCCGCGACGCCACGGGGCGGGTCCCGAACCTGTGGTTCGGGCAAGCCGACGAGCCCGAGGCCTCGGGCCAACGGCTGCACATCGAGGTGTATGTGGCGCCCGAGGTGGCGGAGCAGCGCATCGCCGCCGCCGTGGCCGCCGGCGGGACGATCGTCGACGACAGCGATTCGCCATCGCTCACGGTGATCGCGGACCAGGACGGCAACCGGGGGATCGTCTGCGTCGACGTGTCGGCTGCGAAGAACGAGTGACGTCAGGACGAGTGGGGGGCGGGTTCGTAGCGGTCCGGGGCGATCGTCAGTTCGGCTTCGCCGCCCGTGAGCGCGCGAAGTTCGAGCACATAGCGGCCG
>DASUQB010000177.1:0-3833 GCA_036280835.1 Microbacterium sp.
TGGAGCGCAGGCTCGCCGGCGGCGAGGGCGCGCACGTCTTCGGTGGTGAGCCGGTTGCCGCCGATCGCCCAGTCGCCGCTCGCGACGGTGTCGATCACGCACCAGGTGACCGAGCGCATGTTCTCGCCTTCGATGCTGACCATGGCGTCCGTGAGCTTCTCTGCGATCTCGCCCTTCTGCTCGTCTGTGAACACGCCGTCGATGACCTTGACATTGATGAGGGGCATGCTGGCTCCTTGTTCGCGACCCACCCCGGCGAACCCGGCGGGACTCGGGGTCGGTCTCTTGACCTCGTCCATTTCATCGTCGGGCGGGGCTGGCGACTTCCCGAAATCGGGCCATTCTCCAATGGCCGGGATCGCCCACGTGCGGGCGTCACCGGAAGGCCCTCGAGCAGCCCACCTCGGCCGGCCGTGCGTTCGCCGGACACCGGCGTACCCGATGAGCCGTAAGCCGGCTGACGATTCCGTGGCGTCGGGCATCGGTGGCCGTAAGTCGGATGACGGTGCGTCCCGGAACGCCTTTACAGCGCGGCTGCGCTCCGAGAGCGTGCTCGCACGACCCCTCTGGAGGTACCCGTGCGACGGAACTCGATCGCCATCTGGGCGACGATGGCGGCACTGGCGTGGCCGGCCACGGTGCTGGCAGCGCCCTCGACCCTGACCTATCCCGGTGACACGGTCACCGTCTCCGGCAACCCGACCGCATTCTCGCTCACCGTGTCGCAGTTCACGCGTTTCGTGTTCCCGGGGGGCTTCCAGACGACGTACACGGTCGCCTCCACTGAGGGCTTCGCCGACGCGAGCGGCGGCAGATGCAACGACGACTCCGGCGCGACGCCCCCGACGAGCTTCACCTGCTCGCCCCTGCCAGCGATGACGTCCGTCACCGGCTCGCCGCAGGGCGACACGGTCACGGCGGGCTGCAACTTCATCTTCGGATCCGCGCGCATGACCGTGAGCGCCGGCGACGGCGCCGACACGATCACGGCGGCGTGCGGCTCGGACCTGCTCCGTGGCGGCGCTGGGAACGACTCGATCGAAGCGGGTGCAGGCAACGACGAAGTCGACGGCGAGGATGGGGAGGACAGCGTCGCCGGCGGTTCTGGGGGCGACGTGATGAGCGGCGGCACCGGCGACGACTCGCTCCAGGCCGGCAGCGGAGATGACACGGCCGACGGCGGCTCCGGCGCCGACGCCGTGTCGGGCGGCGAGGGCACCGACCACCTGCGCGGCCAGGACGGCAGAGACGCGCTCGCAGGCGGCGTCGGCGACGACCTCCTCGAAGGCGGGGCGGACCGCGACACGCTCGACGGCGGCGAAGGCAACGACACGCTCGACGGCGGCGACGGACGCGACCTGCTGCTGCCGGGCCCCGGGAGCGACATCGTGCGCGGCGGGCCGAGCCTCGACGCCGTCTCCTACGAGGACCGCGGCGGCCAGCCTCTGCGCATCAGCCTCAATGGCACTGCCGACGACGGCGAGCCGGGTGAGAATGACGCGATAGAGAGTGACGTCGAGAACGTGATCGGGAGCGCGGGGCCGGACAGCATCGTCGGCAACGACGGCCCGAACGACCTCGACGCCGGGGCGAGCAACGACACGATCGAGCCCGCCGGCGGCGCCGACTTCGTGGATGCCGGAGCGGGCGACGACCGGATCACGGCACGCGACGGCGTGCAGGACCGCATCGAGTGCGGCTCGGGTGTCGACGTGGCGATCGTCGACGAGTTCGACATCGTCGCGGGATGTGAGAACGTCGAGTCGAGTCGCGAGCTGATGGCCGACGTGGACAACGACGGGATCCCGGCGCCCGCCGATTGCGACGACCGCAACGCCGGTATCCGCCCGGGCATCCCCGACGAGCCGGGCAACCGGGTCGACGACGACTGCCTTGGTGGCGATGCTGCGTTCGCTCGCATCGAGACCCCGATCCAGTTCAGGTTCAAGCTTCGGCGGCGGTACACGCGGATCACTCGGCTGCTGGTGCTCGACGTTCCGAGCGCCAGCACGATCGAGGTGCGCTGCCGAGGTGGTCGCCGGCGCGGCTGCTTCAAGGGTGTCAAGCGCAGCCGCGTGGCTCGCGCGACCGCTCAGAAGAACCTCTCGCGCGTCGTGCGCAAGCGCAAGCTCAGGCGCGGCGCACGGATCGAGGTGCGGGTCCTGCGTGCGGCTTCGGTGGGGAAGGTGCTGCGCCTCACGATGAGAGCGCGCAAAGTGCCGAGACTCTCGCGCCGATGCCTCCCGCCGGGAACGCGCACGCCGCGAAGGTGCTGAGTCCGATCGCAGACGAGCGGTGGTGCGAGGGGCGGCCTGCCGCCTTGGCCGGCCGGTTCACGGGAGAGGCTGGGTAGTGGATCAGCAGATCGGCTTTGCCAGTCTCGGGGACAGGCGTGTCGCCTACGCCACCGTGGGCTCCGGTCGCGCGATCGTCCTGCCGCCGTGGTGGGTCAGCCACGTCAGCGAGGACTGGGGCACTGTCCGCCTGCGGCAGTTCGTCGAAGCGCTGGCCCGCGACCGCCGTGTCGTCCGCTTCGATCGGGTCGGCACGGGCGCTTCGGACGGCGAGCGACCTGTCGGCGAGTTCACCCTCGATGTGGAGGTCGCCACACTGGCCGCCGTGGTGGATGCGCTCGAGCTCGACTCGTTCGCGCTCCTCGGCATCTCCTGTGGCGGGTGTACCGCGGCGCGTTACGCCGCCCGCGAGCCAGAGCGCGTCGAGCGGCTCGTGCTCTATGGCAGCTACGCCGACGGTCGCCGCCTCGGAACCGTCGACGTCCGGCTCGGAATGGTCGACGTCGTCCGCGCGAGCTGGGGCCTCGGCGCGCGGGTCCTGACGGAGATCTTCATGCCCGGAGCCGATCCGGCCGAGAGGGCCGCCTTCGCTGCGTTCCAGCGCAGCTCCGCCGGACGCGACACGGCAGCCCGGCTCCTCGAGCTGATCTATGGCTCCGACGTGACCGTGGACCTGACGCGGGTGACGGCACCGACGCTCGTGCTCCACCGGCGCCTCGACCGCGCCGTCCCGTTCCGGCTCGGCGCCGAGGTGGCGGCACTGCTGCCGGCCGCCGAGTTCGGCGAGCTCGAAGGGGAGGCACACCTGCCCTGGCACGGGGATGAGACGTCCGTGATCGCCGCGTCGGCCGCGTTCCTCGGGATCCCCGCTCCTCTCGCCGACGAAGCCTCCGGCGCGGATCGCCTCGGCGAGCTCAGCGGCCGAGAGCGCGAGGTCCTGCAACTGGTCGCCCGAGGCCTGACGGATCCGCAGATCGCTCGCGAGCTCATCCTCAGCCCCCACACCATCCATCGCCACGTGGCGAACATCCGCACCAAGCTCAGACTCCCGTCGCGTGCGGCCGCCGCCGCCTACGCCGCGCGGTCCGGACTGCTCTGACGTTCGCGACGGGCAGCACGCCCAGGGACAAGGACTCCGGCCGCGACGAACGCCGCCGCGACGTCGGCGGCGTCGGCGTCTGCGAGTCCCGATGCCGTCAACGTCCGCCACGTCGGAAAGTCGACGGTGAGGCGGAGGGCGGCATCGAGGCGCCCTCGACGGCGGCCGCGTACGGCGCGGCCGCCGGCAAGGATCTCGACGGCACGCTCAAGCAGCGGAAACCACGTCTCACCCATGACCGCTCCGAGCGCCTCGACGAGCGGGGCGTCGCGGTAGGCGGTGCTCCACATGGCCTGCGTCTGCCGGTAGTAGGCGTATAGCTCGCCGAGCGCGATTCGGAGGCGTTGGTCGGGGTCCCTGACGCCAATCCACGCTTCGACGTCCGGGGGCGGGTGCAACTCGATCCAGTGCGACGTGCACGCCACGACCATGTCCGCCTC
>DASUQB010000178.1:0-7906 GCA_036280835.1 Microbacterium sp.
GCGGGGTCGGATGCCGGGGCGGCGACGATCGTCGTGTACTCCAGCGCGCCGGCGTCCTCGAGCGCGCCCTTGACGGCCGCGATCGTGGAGCCCTTCTGACCGATGGCCACGTAGATGCAGCGCACCTGCTTGTTGGCGTCGCCCGACTCCCAGTTGGCCTTCTGGTTGATGATCGTGTCGAGCGCGATCGCGGTCTTGCCGGTCTGGCGGTCGCCGATGATGAGCTGACGCTGGCCACGGCCGACGGGGATCATGGCGTCGATCGCCTTGATGCCGGTCTGCATGGGCTCGTGCACCGACTTGCGCTGCATGACGCCGGGGGCCTGCAGCTCGAGCGCGCGGCGCCGGTCGGTGACGATCGCGCCGAGCCCGTCGATGGGCTGGCCGAGGGGGTCGACCACGCGGCCGAGGTAGGCGTCGCCGACGGGGACCGAGAGGACCTCACCCGTGCGGGTGACTTCCTGGCCGGCCTCGATGCCGGAGAACTCGCCGAGGACGACGACGCCGATCTCGTGTTCGTCGAGGTTGAGGGCGAGGCCCTTGGTGCCGTCCTTGAACGTGACGAGCTCGTTCGCCATCACGCCGGGGAGTCCCTCGACGTGCGCGATTCCGTCGGCCGCGTCGATGACGGTGCCGACCTCGGTCGCCGCGGCGCCGGTGGGCTCGTAGGCGGCGACGAAGTCCTTCAGCGCGTCACGGATGACGTCGGGGCTGATCGATAGTTCTGCCATTGTCTTCCTTCGTGTTGTGGGGCTCTCGCCCCTCCGCGCGAGGCGGGAAATCTGGGTACTAGCCCGCGAGCTTCTGTCGAAGATCCGCGAGCCGCGATGCGATGCTGCCGTCGATGACATCATCGGCGATCTGCACGCGGAGACCGCCCATGACGGCGGGATCGATCACCTGGTTGAGCGAGACGCCCGAGCCGTAGCGGCGCGACAGCGACTCGATCAGGCGGTTCTGCTGAGCAAGGCTCAGCGGGGAGGCCGTGACGACGGTCGCGACCGTGCGGCCGCGCTGGTCGGAGACGATCTCCATGGCGCGGGAGAGCAGCTGGCGCACGCGACGCTCGCGCGGCTGCTGCACCAGCGAGGACACGATGAGGGCCGTGGCCGTCGTCGCGCGGCCGTCGAGCAGCTTGTGCACGAGGGCGCCCTTCGCGCTGGTGTCGCCGAGGCGGCTGCCGAGCGCGAGCTCGAGCTGCGGGTTCTCGGCGACGATCCGCGAAACGCGGAACAGCTCGCCTTCGACGTCTGCGCGCTTGTCGGCGACCGTGGCCGCCCGCACCGCGAGCTCCTCGATGCCGTCGACGAGATCGGCGGAGTTGGACCACCGCTGTCCCACCACGGAGGTGAGCAGCGTGATGGTCGTCGGCTGGAAGCTCTTGCCGAAGATGTCCGACACGAGGCGCGCCCGTGACTCGAGCGATGCCGTCGGATCGGCCAGCGCGCCGCTCAGGTGCAGCGAGTCGCCGATGAGGCTGGCCGCCGCGAACAGCTCCTGAGCCGTCTCGAGGTCGATCGTGGTCTCGGCGTCGAGCGCCGCGACGATCGTCCCGAGTGCCTGAGTGGACGCGCTGCCCATCAGCGAGCTGCCTTTTCGGACGCCTTCTCGGACGCCTCGAGGTCTGCGAGGAACCGGTCGACCACGTTCTGAGCCTTCTGGTCGTCGGAGAGCGACTCGCCGATCACGCCGCCGGCGAGATCGAGCGCGAGCGTGCCGACCTCGGAGCGCAGCGAGACGAGGGCGCTCTGGCGCTCCGCCTCGATCTGGGCGTGCGCGGTCGCCGTGATGCGCGCGGCGTCGGCCGCCGCGGCATCCTTCGCCTCTGCGACGATCTTCTTGCCGTCATCGCGGGCGGACTCGCGGATCTCTCCGGCCTCCCTGCGGGCGTCGGCGAGCTGGGCCGTGTACTGGGCGAGAGCGGCTTCCGCCTTCTTCTGCGCCTCGTCGGCCTTCTCGATGTTGCCCTCGATCGCGGCGGCGCGGCGGTCCAGCAGCTCCTGCATGCGGGGCAGGACGACCTTCCAGAACACCAGCAGGATGACGATGAAGCACACGCCGGACCAGATGATGTCGTACCACGCGGGGATCAGCGGGTTGGGAGCCGCCTCACCCTCTTCTGCGGCGAGCGTGACAAGAGCGCTCAGCATCCTGTCTCCTTACGTCGTGAACGGATGGCTAGAAGCCGAAGATGAAGCCGGTCGCGATGCCGATGAACGCGAGCGCCTCGGTGAACGCGATGCCGATGAACATGAGCACCTGCAGGCGGCCGGCGAGCTCGGGCTGACGGGCGACGCCCTCGATCGTCTTGCCGACGACGATGCCCACGCCGATGGCGGGGCCGATCGCAGCGAGACCGTAGCCGATGGTGGCGACGGAGCCGGTGACCTCGGCGAGAACCGTAGTTGCATCCACGGGTGTTTTTCCTTTCGTTGTGGGCGGCGAAGCCTGCCCGCTAGTGCTCTTCCGCGACCGCGAGCTGAATGTAGACCGCGGTGAGGATCGTGAAGACGTACGCCTGGAGGAAGGCCACCAGGATTTCGAACAGGGTGAAGACGAAGCCGAACGCGAGCGTGCCCGCGCCGAGGAGCGTCCACCAGCCGCCGAGCGAGACGATGAAGAACTGCGTCGCGGCGAAGAAGAGGACCAGCATGAGGTGGCCGACGATCATGTTCATCAGCAGTCGCAGCGTCAGCGTGATCGGCCGGATGATGAAGGTCGAGAGGAACTCGAGCGGGATGATCAGGATGTAGAGCACCCACGGCAGGCCCGAGGGCATCAGCGAGTTCTTGAAGAAGTTCGAGGGGCTCTTCTTGACGCCGGCGTAGATGAACGTGCAGTACGACACCAGCGCGAGCAGCAGGGGCACCGCGATGACGCTGGTACCCGCGATGTTCAGGAACGGGATGACGCCGGTCATGTTCATGAACAGGATCATGAAGAAGAACGTGGTCAGGATCGGGAGGAACCGATTGCCGTCCTTGCGCCCGAGCAGGTCGTGCGCGATGTTCACCCGGACGAAGTCCAGGCCCATCTCGATGACGCTCTGGAATCGGCTCGGCACCATCTTCATGCGGCGCGTGCCGATGAGGAAGACGATGATCAGGACCACCGTCGCGAGCATCTGGATCAGATTGATCCGCGTGATCGCGAAGAGCGTTCCCTCGAACAGGATGGGGTTCGGGAAGAACTCTTCGATGGACGGCGGATGGAACTCACCGTCGGATGAGGATGCCTTGGCGATGAAAGTCGCGGCTTGAGTCAACGGGGCTGGCTCCAGCTTCGGGGCACCGATGGAGACCGATGCGACGATGAGTGATGAGCGTCAATCCACGGGGCGGCATGACACCGGTGACGGCGATGTGCACGGCCCGCGGGAACGGATTCAGCCTATCAAGGATTAAGAACGCTCACGAACCCGCGGGGCCGGAACCGGCGCCGTTCGCCGGCTCCTCGCCGGGGAGGGTGGTATCGGAGACGTGCGGCATCCGCATCCGCAGCATCACCACGATGTCGATCACGAGCGAGGCGAGGATGCTCATCACGAGCGCGACGAAGAAGACCATCGGGTTGATCCAGGGCTGTCCGCGCACGACGAGCAGCACGACGATGAAGACGACGAACTTCAGGATCCAGCCACCGAGCACGATGCCGAAGAAGACCGGCACGTAGAGGTCGTCGCCGAACCAGCGATTGGCGATCAGGATGCTGGCTCCGGTGATGGCGAGGAACACGGCGGCGAGCAGAACGCCGGCGAGCGCGCTCCACAGCCCCTCCTGACCCGCGACGAGGTATCCGATCACCGAGCCGATGACCGCGAGGCCCGCCGTCACGACGGCGCTCCAGGTGAGGGTCGCGCGCAGGATGGGCGTGCTCGATACGGTGGCGCCGCTCATCGGGCTTCCTCCAGGTTCGTCGCGCTTCCGCGCGGGGGGTTCGTCGCGCTCGCGCGCGCGGGCTGTGCGGCGCCGGTTCGCCGGGGCGCCGCCGCTGATGTGCGGCGGGAGGGCATCAGGGTGACCACGAGGCAGGCCGCGGCGCCGACGACCCCGAAGGCGACGCCGAGCCAGTAGTTGCCCGGCCAGTCCTCGCGCACCGCGATGTACATGAGCAGCACGGCGAGGCCGATGACGGCCGTCCATGCGTAGAAGATCAGCACGGCATCGCGGTCGGTGTGTCCCATGTCGAGCATGCGGTGGTGCAGGTGCTTCCGGTCGGGCGAGAACGGCGACTTGCCGGCCTGCATGCGGCGGATGACGGCGAGGCCGAAGTCCAGCAGCGGCAGCATGACGACAACGACCGGCAGCAGGATGGGGATGAACGCACCGAGCAGCTGGGAGCGGCCGATCTCGTCGGGATCGAGCACGGCAGGATCGAGCGAGCCCGTGATCGCGATGGCCGACGTGGCCATCAGCAGGCCGAGGACCAGCGCGCCGGAGTCTCCCATGAAGAGCTTCGCGGGGTTCCAGTTCAGCGGCAGGAAGCCGGCGCACGCGCCGATCAGCACGGCTGCGATGAAGGACGCCAGGTTGAAGTAGGTGCTCGAGCCGATGTCGCGGACCAGCATGTACGAGTACGCGAAGAAGATGCCGTTCGAGATGAGGCAGACGCCGGCGACGAGCCCGTCGAGCCCGTCGATGAAGTTGACGGCGTTCATGACGATGACGATGGCGAAGACGGTCAGGGTCACGCTCACCACGCTCGAGCCCACTGCCAGGCCGCCGATGGGCAGAGAGTAGATCTGCAGCTCGCCCCACCAGGCGATGACGCCCGCGGCGAGGAACTGCGCGCCGAGCTTGATCATCCAGTCGAGGTCCCACAGGTCATCGGCGACCCCGATCAGCACGATGATCGTGCTCGCGATGAGGATCGCGACGACGGGCCTGGGGTTCTCCCAGAAGATCTCGAAGAAGGGGTTCGCGGCCGAGACGGCGATCGCGGCGACGATGGCGAGGTAGATCGCCACTCCCCCGAGCCGCGGCGTCGGGTTCTTGTGCACGTCGCGCTCCCGGATGCCCGGGTACAGCTTGTAGCGGAGGCTGAGCTGCCACACCGCCCACGCGAGGGAGAGCGTCATCGCGGCGGTGAACAGGATCGTGAAGACGTACTGCTTCACGCCGCGCCGTCCGCTTCCTCGCCCGGGTCCTCTTCCAGCAGGTCGGCGAGCACGCCGCGCAGCTGCTCGCGCGACACGGCTCCCTCGCGCAGCACGCGAACGCGCGGCTCGCCCTCGCCGGAGGGATTCACGAGGCTCGTCGCGTCGATGATGGTGGAGGCGACTCCGGTGGCCGACGGCCCGCCGTTGAGGTAGACCGAGACGCTGTCGCCCAGCATGTCGACGGCGGAATCCACGGCGACGGCGGCGGGGCGGCCGGTGAGGTTCGCGCTCGAGACCGCCAGGGGCCCGGTCTCCTCGAGCAGCTCGAGCGCGATGTGGTGCGCCGGCATCCGCAGCGCGACGGTGCCGCGCGTCTCGCCGAGGTCCCACGCGAGCGACGGCTGCGACGGCAGCACGATGGTCAGCCCTCCCGGCCAGAACTCGGCGACGAGGCGCTCGATCGCCTCCGGCACTTCCTGCACGAGTGCGGTCAGCGTCGCGGTGCCGGCCACCAGCACCGGCGGCGGCTGCTGCCTGCCCCGGCCCTTCGCGTCGAGCAGGCGCTGCACGGCCTTCGGGCTGAACGCGTCGGCGGCGATCCCGTAGACGGTGTCGGTGGGGAGGACGACGAGCTCGCCGCGGCCGATCGCCTGGCGCGCGTGGCGCATGCCGGAGAGCAGCTGCGCCTCGTCGCTGCAGTCGTATACGGGAGACATGTCGCTTCGAGTGTACGGGCGGCGGCTGGGAACTCAGGGCCGGAGGGCCGTCGTCGCGCGGTCGCGCATCGTGAGATCGGGGTGCGTCGCGGCGGCGCGCCAGCCGTCGGCCGTGAGCAGCGCCCGGATGTCGGCGCCCTGCCATTCCCCGTGCTCGATCACGACCGCGCCCCCGGGGTGCGCGAGGCGCAGGGCCGTGCGGCTCACCAGGCGGACGACGTCGAGCCCGTCCGGGCCGCCGTACAGGGCGGCCTTCGGATCGTGCAGCCGCACCTCCGGGTCGCGCGGGATGGCGTCATCCGGCACGTACGGCGGGTTCGACACCACGACCGACACCGTGCCGTCGAGCTCCGGGAACGCGTCGACGAGATCGGCGAAGACGAGGTGCGCATTCGCGGCGCCCGCGCGCTCGAAGTTCTCGGTCGTCCAGGGGAAGGCCTCCGGCGAGTTCTCGGCGGCGTAGACGCGGGCATGCGGGACCTCGGTGGCCAGGGCGAGGGCGATCGCACCGCTGCCGGTCCCGAGGTCGACCGCCACGGGCGCGGGCGATGCGGCGGCGGTGAGGGCGTCGATGGCGATCTGGGCGACGATCTCGGTCTCGGGCCTGGGCACGAAGACCCCCGGCCCGACGCGCAGCTCGAGGTGACGGAAGGGGGCGACGCCCGTGATGTGCTGCAGCGGCTCGCGCGCCGCCCTCCTGGCGACGAGCTCATCGAGCGCCCGCGCGCGCTCGGGAGCGAGCGCGTCTCCGCGGACCACCGCCGCCTGGACGGCGCCGCGGCTGAGCCTGAGCACGTGGCCGACGAGGAGCTCGGCATCCACCAGCGGATCCGCGATGCCCGCTTCTGCCAGACGCTCGGCGGTGCCCTGCAGGGCGACGCGGATGGTCGCCGGCGCCGCGATGTCGGATGAAGCGGCGTCGGAGGGGGGAGAGGATGGGGGCATGGGCGCGGACCAGCCTACCGGCGAGCACCGCGCGTTATTGCGTCACACTCGGCTCGTGCCCTGGCGCCTCCTCTAGGCTTGGTCGGCGTTGGAACCCACTCGCTACCCGTCCGCGAAAGGCAGGCCATGGCCGGCATCCACCCCGACATCACATCCGCATTCGGCAACACCCCCCTCGTGCGGCTCAACAAGCTCACAGAGGGCCTCGGCGCGGAGGTGCTCGTCAAGCTCGAGTTCTACAACCCGGTCTCGAGCGTCAAGGACCGCCTCGGCATCGCCATCGTCGACGCAGCGGAGGCATCGGGCGAGCTGCCCGCCGGCGGCACGATCGTCGAGTCCACCAGCGGCAACACCGGCATCGCCCTCGCGATGGTCGGCGCCGCCCGCGGCTACAAGGTCATCCTGACGATGCCCTCCTCGATGTCGAAGGAGCGCCGCACGCTGCTCAAGGCGTTCGGCGCCGAGCTCGTGCTCACGGACCCGACGAAGGGCATGTCGGAGGCCGTCAACGTCGCGAAGCAGATCGTCGCGGACACTCCCGGCGCGATCTGGGCGCGGCAGTTCGAGAACGAGGCGAACCCGGCCATCCACCGCAAGACCACCGCCGAGGAGATCTGGAACGACACCGACGGCGAGGTCGACATCTTCATCGCCGGCGTCGGCACGGGCGGCACCATCACGGGCGTCGGCCAGGTGCTCAAGGAGCGCAAGCCGGACGTGCAGATCATCGCGGTCGAGCCCAAGGACTCCCCCGTGCTGACGGAGGGTCGCCCCGGGCCCCACAAGATCCAGGGCATCGGCCCCAACTTCGTGCCCGCGATCCTGGACCGCAGCGTGCTCGACGAGGTGATCGACGTCGAGTTCGACGACGCCATCCGCCTCGCGCGCCAGACGGCGACGGACGAGGGCATCCTCGTCGGGATGTCGAGCGGTGCCGCTATCTGGGCGGCGCTCGAGGTGGCGAAGCGACCCGAGAACGCCGGCAAGAAGATCGTCGTGATCATCCCCTCGGCGGGCGAGCGCTACCTCAGCACCGCCCTGTACGAGCACATCCGCGAGGACTGAGCGTGACGATCTGGGGCCGCATCCGGGAGGACGTCGCGGCGGCCAAGCTGCGCGACCCCGCCGCGCGCGGCGGCCTCGAGAT
>DASUQB010000179.1:0-7061 GCA_036280835.1 Microbacterium sp.
CGAACGTGTCGGCGCCGGACTCGGCGGCCTGCGCGATCGTCGACTCCCCGATCCCGCCGTCGACCTGCAGCCACACCGCGCTTCCGCGCCGGCGGGCCTCGTCGGCCAGCAGTCGCAGCTTCGGCATGGTCTCCGGCATGAACGACTGTCCGCCGAAACCGGGTTCGACCGTCATCACGAGGATCTGGTCGAACTCGTCGAGCACGTCGAAGAGGCCCTCGACCGGGGTGCCCGGCTTGACCGCGACGCCCGCGCGGGCGCCGATGTCGCGCAGCTGCCGGGCGAGCGCCACGGGGTCGGTGGCCGCCTCGAGATGGAAGGTGACGGATGCCGCGCCGAGCTCGGCGTAACCGGGGGCCCAGCGGGCCGGGTCGGTGATCATGAGATGCACATCCAGCGGCACCGGGCTCGTGGCCTGCACGCGCTCCACCATCTGGGGGCCGAACGTCAGATACGGAACGAAGTGGTTGTCCATCACGTCGACGTGCACGAAGTCGGCGCCGGAGATGCGGGCGAGCTCTGACTGCATGTTCACGAAGTCGGCGGCGAGGATGCTGGGGTTGATGCGGGGCTGCACGTCTTCGTTCCGGGGCACGGCTCCATTATGTCGAGCCGCCGGAAGAGTCCGTGTAGATAGGGTCGGGGCGTGGACCCCATCCTGCAGCTCCTCGACGGCATCATCGACGGCATCCGCCCGAACGAGGATGGGCAGACCGCCCAGTACATTCCCGAGCTGGCGGCCGCCGACCCGGACCTGTTCGCGCTCGCGATCGTCGGGCCCCGCGGCGCCGTGCTCGCGGTCGGCGACGACCACGCGCAGTTCAGCATCCAATCGGTCTCGAAGCCCTTCGTGCTCGCGCTCGCACTGTCGCACCTGGGACGCGAGGAGGTGTTCGCCCGCGTCGGGGTCGAGCCCAGCGGCGAGCCTTTCAACGCGATCAGCCTCGAGCCCTCGACCGGGCGACCCGCCAACCCGCTCGTCAACGCCGGCGCCATCGCCACGACGGCCCTCCTCCCGGGCGAGGGCATCGACGGACGCACCGCGTCGATCGTGGAGGGGCTCTCGCGCTTCGCGGGGCGGTCGCTGTGGATCGACGAGCAGGTCTACCGGTCGGAGTCGGAGACCGGCCACCGCAATCGGGCGCTCGGCCACCTGATGCGCTCGTACGACATCATCTCCGGCGATGTCGACGAGGCGCTCGAGGTGTACTTCCGCCAATGCTCGGTGCTCGTCACCGTGCGGGACCTCGCCGTGATGGCGGCGACCCTCGCCTTCGGGGGGCGCAACCCCACGACCGGCGTGCAGGTCGTCTCGCCGCAGGTCGCGCGGGATGTCGTCTCGGTGATGTCGAGCTGCGGCATGTACGACTTCTCGGGGGAATGGCTGCTGCGCGTGGGCCTGCCGGCGAAGAGCGGCGTGAGCGGCGGACTGCTCGCCGTGGCACCCTCCCAGTTCGGGGTCGGGGTGTTCAGCCCGCGGCTCGACGCGCACGGCAACAGCGTGCGGGCGCGGGCCGCGCTCGAGCGCCTCTCGAACGACTTCGAGATGCACCTGCTCGAATCGCACGCGGGCATCGCTGAGCCGACGATCCGACTGGAGCGGATCGGCGGCGAGACCGTCGTGCACCTCGGCGGTGAACTCGGCATCAGCGGGGTGGAGCGGGTGATCGCCGTCGTCTCGGAGCTCTCGGACGCGGAGCGGATCACGATCGACGGCACCGAGCTGGCGCGCACGCACCCCGCGGTGCTGGTCGTGCTGCGCACCCAGCTCGGCGAGACCGACCGGGTGCGGATCGTCGGCTGAGCCTCAGACGCGGCGCAGCAGCGAGATGAACATCGCGTCGGTGCCGTGCCGGTGCGGCCACAGCTGCGCGCGACCCGAGCCGTCGGAGGGCGCGGCGAGGTCGAGGGGTGACACGCTGATCTCCTCGAGCACGCTCCGCGCGTCGAGCTCCTCGATGCGGTCCCCCCACGCACGACGGGCATCGGCGACGACCGCCGAGGTCTCCGCGAGATGCGGGGAACACGTGACGTACGCGAGGATGCCGCCCGGTGCGAGCGCACGTAGCGCGGCGTCGACGAGCTCGGTCTGCAGCAGCGCGAGGTCCGGCACGTCGGACGGCGCCTTGCGCCAGCGCGCCTCCGGGCGGCGGCGCAGGGCGCCGAGCCCCGTGCAGGGAGCGTCGACCAGGATGCGGTCGTAGGCGCCCGGCGCGGTGCGGGCGCGGTCCCGCCCGTCCTCCTCGGTGACCTGCACCTCGAGCGGGACTCCGGCGATCGCGGAGCGCACGAGCCCGGCACGCGCCGGCACGATCTCGTTCGCGTCGAGCGTCGCGCCGCCGGCGAGCGCCTCGGCGGCGAGCACGGCCGTCTTGCCGCCCGGGCCGGCGCAGAGATCGAGCCACCGCTCCCCCTCGCGCACCGGGGTGGCGCGGGAGAGCGCGAGCGCCGCGAGCTGGGAACCCTCGTCCTGCACGCGGATGCGCCCGTCCGCCGCCCGCACGACGGGATCCGGGTCTCCGCCGCCGAGGCGGAAGCCGAGCGGCGAGTAGGGCGTGCGGAGGGCATCCTCCGGGATCTCGCTCACGCCGGGCAGGGCCGCCATGGTGACGCCCGGCGACACGTTGTCCGCGGCGAGGAGCGCGTCGAGCTCGTCGGCGCGTCCCTCTGCGGCGAGCGCGCGGCGGAACGCGCGGACGATCCAGACGGGGTGGGCGGTGTGCAGGCTGAGGCGCTCGTCATCGGACCGGGCCGCGGCGTCGATGCGCGCCATCCACTCGCCGGGGGTCTCGCGCGCGATGCGGCGCAGCACGGCGTTCGTGAAGCCGGAGGCGGAGTGCCCGACGCTCTCGCGCGCGAGGCTCACCGACTCGTTGACCGCGGCGTGGGAGGCCACCCGCGTGTGAAGCAGCTGGTGCACGGCGAGGCGCAGCGCATCGAGCACCGGAGGGTCGATGTCGTGCACCTCGCGGGAGGACGCCTCCGTGATGATCGCGTCGTACGTCCCCTGCCGGCGCAGCGTGCCGTACGTGAGCTCGGTGGCCAGTCCCGCGTCCTGCGTGGACAGGCCGGCCCGGGCGATCGCCTTGGGCAGCAGCAGGTTCGCGTACGCGTCGGATTCGTGCACGGCGCGAAGGGTCTCGTAGGCGACACGGCGCGCGGGCTGGACGGCGGCTGCGTTGCGGGCGGCGCTCATGTGCCGGCCCGCGCTTCGCCGTTGCGCACGCCGCGCCACCAGTCGCCGGAGGACATGGCGGGCTTGCCGGCCGGCTGCACCCGGGAGACGGCGATCGACTCGGTCGCCGTGCCGATCAGGATGTCGCGACCGCGGCCGGCGATCTCGCCCGGCTTGAGCAGAACGGCCCCGTCGGGGATCTCGGCATCCAGCAGCTTCAGCCGCGTTCCGGCGACGGTCGTGTGCGCGCCGGGCTCGGGGGTGACTCCGCGGATGCGGCCCACCACGCGGTCGGCCGGCTGATCCCAGACGACGGCGCCGTCGGCTTCGGTGAGCTTCGGTGCGAACGTGGCGGCTCCCTCCTGCGGCGTCGCGACGGCGGTGCCCCGCTCGATTCCCGCGACGACGTCGCGGAGCAGCTCGGCGCCGAGGCCCGCGAGGTCGTGCAGCACGTCACCGGCCGTGGCCCGCGGCGGCACCAGGTAGCGGCGCTCCTCGTAGACGTCGCCGGCATCCAGCTCGGCGACGAGCCGGAAGACGCTCGCGCCGGTCTCGGGGTCACCGGCGATCAGCGCGTGCTGCACGGGCGCCGCGCCGCGCCAGCGCGGGAGCAGGGAGAAGTGCAGGTTGATCCACCCCTGCGCGGGCGTCGACAGCAGCGGCTCGCGGACGAGCCCGCCATAGGCGACGATGACCCCCAGATCGGCATCCAGCGCGGAGAGCTCGGCCGTGGCGGCGTCATCCAGCCGGGCGGTCTTGAGCGTGGTCAGTCCGAGCTCCTCCGCGGCCGCCGCGACGGGAGACGGCGTGAGCACGCGCTTGCGGCCGAGCGGCGCATCCGGGCGGGTCACGACGGCGACGATGTCGTGATCGGATGCCGCGAGCACGCGGAGGGAGGGCACGGCCGGGTCGGGCGTCCCGGCGAAGATCAGCCGCACGACGCCTCCTCGATCACAGTTCCGGGTCGACGACGTCGACCCGGACTCTCAGTGTATTCCGCGGCGTGCGTCCCTTCACCGCGCGGCGGGACCGCAGGGCCTCGGCGACGACGGAGGACCGGAGGCTCGCCGCGACGGCCGGGCCGGTGGCGTAGTCGAACCGCACGAGCGCCCGCGCGTGCGGGACCTCGGGAGCGGGCTCTTCATCGGGAAGGGGGCCGAGCACCGCCTCGCCCACCAGCGCCGGCACGGCCTCGCGGAGGGCCGCGATCGTCCGATCGACGGCGATGGGCGTCCCCTCCACGAGCGCCACGCGCGAGGCCGGGGGCATCCGCAGCGGCGCGCGGGCCGCCAGTTCGGCGCGGGCGTAGGCCGGCTGCGTCCATGTGGCCAGCGCGCGCGCGACCGCGCCGGTGACGCCCACGAGGTGCACGGGGGCGTCGGGGGCCGCCAGCGCCGCGGCGTTCGACCACCACCGCAGGCAGGACTCGCCGATCCGCAGCGACTCGGCGAGCAGCATCCGGTCGCCGTCCAGGAGGATGATCGCCCGATAGCCGCCGTCGGCGATCGGCTCGGCGCCGCGTGTTGCCACGACGAGCGCCGGCCGGGCATCCACGCGGGTGACCTGGTGATCGCCGTCGGCGACGATCACCCGCACGCCCGGGAAAGCGCGCCCCAGCTCGTCCGCGGTGCGCTCGCTTCCCGACGACGCCAGCCGCAGCTTCGTGGACTCGCAGTGCGGGCACGCCCAGCCGTGAGCCGCGCGCCCGCACCACCCGCAGACCGGCACCGCGCGCGGACCGGGCGCGTGCAGGGGCCCGGCGCAGGCGGGGCAGCGCGCGGGTTTGCGGCAGTCGCCGCAGACGAGCACGGGCGAATAGCCGGGGCGGGCGACCTGCACCAGCACCGGCCCGGTCTCGAGCGCGATGCGCGCGGCCCTGAACGCCGCCGAGGGCACGCGCGCCGACCTCGCCTCCCCCTCGGTGGAGGCGCTCAGCACCACCTTCGGCGCGACGCGGCGGGTGGCGGGCGCCTCCTTCACCCAGCCGACGGCGACGAGCCGTTCCACGTCGGTGGTGCGGGTGTGCCCCGCGAACACCAGGGCGCCGCCGTCGAGCTCCTGGCGCACGAGCGCGGCGTCCCGCGGATGCACGTACGGCGCCAGGGGCTCCTCCAGGAGGGGATCCCCGTCGTCCCAGACCGCGAGCAGCCCCAGCTCGTGCACGGGCGCGTAGACGGCGGACCGGTTGCCGATGACGATGCACGGCGCAGCGCCCAGGGTGCGGAGGAATCCCCGGTAGCGCTCGGGGTTCGGTCGGCGCGCGTCGTAGCGCACAAGCGCTCCCTCCGGCAGGACACCGTCGAAAGCCGCCTCCAGCTGCTCCTGATCCCGGTAGTCGGGCACGACGAGGATCGCGCTGCGGCCCTCCGCGAGCACGGTGACCGCTGCGGCGGCGAGCACGGTCGCCCACGCGCCGACCTGTGCGCCGGCGGGTGCCACGGCGGGCCGCGGCGGGGCCTCGAGCGCGATCCGCTCCCCCGCCAGCAGGGAGGCGGAGAGCCCCGCGAACGGGCTGAGCGCGCGTTCGGCCCACTCCCGGGCCGGGTCCGTCACCACGGGCGGCGGGGGTGCGTCCGCGCCGAGCCACGCCTTCTCGACCCGGACCTGGCGCTTGGGCACGACGAGACGCAGGATGTCGGATGCCGACCCGGCGGCCCGGTCGGCGACCCGCCGAGCGAGGGCGAACAGAGACGGCGGCAGCACGACCGCGGTGGAGACGACGGCGTCGAGCTCCGAGAGCGGTCGTTCGGCGTCATCCGCCACGCCGACCTCGACGAGGTAGGCATCCACGACGCGCCCCGCTGTGCGCAGCGGAACCCGCACCCGCACCCCCGGGCGCGCCTCCTCCGCGAGGTGGTCGGGGATGGCGTAGTCGAAGAGCCGGTCCAGCTGCGGCAGCGGAGAGTCGATCAGCACACGGGCGACGCGCCGCCGGCTCATGTCAGGGCACCACCGAGAGGCGTGGACCGCGCGGAGCCCCGCCGAGAAGCGGGGCCCACGTCACAGCCCCGCCGGGAGGCGGAGCCCATGTCACAGCCCCGCCGGGAGGCGGAGCCCATGTCACAGCCCCGCCGGGAGGCGGAGCCCATTTCACAGCCCGGCGGCGGCGCGCAGCTCGTCCACGCGGTCGAGTCGCTCCCAGGTGAAGTCGGGCAGCTCGCGGCCGAAGTGGCCGTAGGCCGCCGTCTGCGCGTAGATCGGACGGAGCAGGTCGAGCTGGTCGATGATCGCCTTGGGGCGCAGATCGAACACGTCGAGGATGGCGCGGGTGATGGCGTCGTCATCGAGGCGGGCGGTGCCGAACGTCTCGACGTAGAGCCCGACGGGCTTGGCCTTGCCGATCGCGTAGGCGACCTGCACCTCGAGCCGGTCCGCGAAGCCGGCGGCGACCGCGTTCTTCGCGACCCAGCGCATCGCGTACGCGGCGGAGCGGTCGACCTTGGACGGGTCCTTGCCGCTGAAGGCGCCGCCACCGTGCCGAGAGGCGCCCCCGTAGGTGTCGATGATGATCTTGCGACCCGTCAGCCCCGCGTCGCCCTTCGGTCCGCCCGTGACGAACGGGCCGGCGGGGTTGATGTAGAACTTCACGTCGGGCAGGCCCAGGCCGGTCGACTCGAGCACGGGGTCGATGACCTCGGCGCGCACGGCGGCGCGGAGCGCCTTCTGCGAGATGTCGGGGTGGTGCTGCGTCGAGAGCACGACGGACTCCACCGTCTTCGGGATGTGGCCGTCGTAGCCGAGCGTCACCTGCGTCTTGCCGTCGGGGCGGAGGAAGGGCAGCGCGCCGGAGCGCCGCACCTCGGCGAGGCGCTCCGCCATGCGATGCGCGGTCCACGCGGCCATCGGCATGTACTGCGGGGTCTCGGTGGTCGCGTAGCCGAACATG
>DASUQB010000180.1:0-5771 GCA_036280835.1 Microbacterium sp.
GCGGCGAAGTAGCCCGCGAACTGGCCCTGCGGCAGCCACTGCAGCTGCAGCTTGACCGGGGTGAGCTCGCCGGAGTCGCCGTCGCCGGTGGCGTCGCCGCCGCCGGAGCCGCCGGAACAGGCGGCCAGGACGAGCGCTCCGGTGACGACGAGCGCCCCTGCCGCGGCGAGGCGGCGTGTGCTGTGTGTCATGTCGGTCCTTTCGTTTACTCGGGTGCAGTTTCGACCTCGGCGCCCGGGGGGCGGGAGGACGCGTAGCGGGGGTCAGGTGCCGTGCGGTCGTCGCACGACGAGACGCTCGAGCAGCAGCGTCGCGACGAAGAAGAGCAGCCCCAGCAGGATCGCGGCGAACACGAAGGCCCACGCCAGCGCGTAGGCGCTCGTCGCCGCCGACGTCGAGATGAGGCCGCCGAGGCCGCCGCGCGGCCCGCCGAAGTACTCCGCCACGAGCGCGGAGATCACGGCGAGCGACGAGGCGATGCGGATGCCGGTGAAGACGAACGGGATCGCCGTCGGCAGGGTCACGGTGCGGAGGATCTGAGTGCCTCCCGCCGCGTACGCCGCCATCAGGTCCCGATGCACCGGGATGACCTGCCGGAATCCGCGCAGCGTGTTGAGGAAGACCGGCACGAACGACGCGAGGGCGGCGATCGCCTGGCGACCGAACTGGCTGTCGGCGCCGAACATCGAGTTGAGCACCGGGGCGAGGGCGACGATGGGGATCACGGCGAGGCTCGCGACGACGGGCGCGCTCATCATGTCGAGGGCGTTCCATCGCGAGGCCAGGGCTGCGAGCAGGATGCCCAGGATCGCGCCGACGACGAGGCCGATCAGCGCGTTGGTGCCGGTGATGAGGGTCGCCGAGAGGATCGCGGGGGCGAAGTCGACGAACTGCTCGAGGATCGACGCGGGACTCGGCAGCAGGTATTCGCTCACCCCGACGACGCTCACGAGGAACTGCCACCCGCCCAGCACGACCACTCCGACGACGACCGGTGCGGCGATCCGCAGCCAGCCGTCGCCGCCGCCGGTGCGCACGCGCACCCTGCCGGTGGCGGTCGTGGATGCCGTCGCCATCAGCGGTTCTCCACTCCCCTGGCCGTGCCCGCGTCGAGCGACCCCGTGCCCTGGTGCAGCGCCTCGCGCACGGCGGTGACCATCTCGAAGAACGACGTGTCCTCGCGCAGGTCGTCGGTGCGGGCGCCGGTGCGCGCGAGCCGCATGGGCACGGTCTCCTGGATTCGTCCGGGGCGGGGCGACATGACGACCACGCGATCGGAGAGGAACACCGCCTCCGGGATCGAATGCGTCACGAAGACGACGGCCGCGCCGGTCTCGGCGCAGATGCGCACCAGCTCGGTCTGCATCCGCTCGCGCGTCATCTCATCGAGCGCGCCGAAAGGCTCGTCCATCAGCAGCAGGCTCGGCCGCTCCGCCAGCGCGCGCGCGATCGCCACGCGCTGCTGCATCCCTCCCGAGAGCTGGTCCGGATACCGGTCCGCGAAGTCGGAGAGTCCCACCATGTCGAGCAGCTCGGCGACCCGGGCACGGCGTCCGGCGGCATCCGTCCCGTGCAGCTCGAGCGGCAGCGCCACGTTCGCGGACACCGTGCGCCACGGCAGCAGTCCCGCCTGCTGGAACGCGATGCCGTAGTCCTGATCCTTGCGGGCCCGCTCGGCCGTCTTGCCGAAGACCCGGATCGTGCCGGAGGTCGGGGCGTCGAGGTCGGCGATGAGGCGCATGAGCGTGGACTTGCCGCAGCCGGACGGGCCGATGAGCGACACGAACTCCCCCGCGGCGACCGAGAGGTCGATGTCGACGAGCGCGCGCACCTCGCCGGAGCGCGTCTGGAACGTCTTGTCGACGCCGGCGGCCTCGACCGCGGCGAGCCTGTCGGGCGTTTCGACCGCTGCCGGCCTGTTTGGGTTGTCTTCCGGCCCCTGAGCCTGTCGAAGGGTCACGCGCCCACCTCCACTCGTCGGTAGTTCCTGAACAGCGCGCCGAGCAGGGCGACCGAGCCGGCCGCGACCAGGCCGAGCACGATGGCCCCGAAGATGGGGCCCCACGCCTTCGCCGGGTCGCCGGAGGCCTGTCCCGCGTACTGGATGAGGATGCGTCCGATGCCGCCCTGCAGGCCCGTCGACACCTCGGCGACCACCGCGCCGACGACGGCGTTGGCAGCCCCCAGGCGCAGGGCGGGGATCAGATAGGGCACGGATGCCGGGAAGCGGAGCTTCGTGAGCGTCTGCCAGTACCCCGAGGCGTAGGTGCGCATGAGCTCGGTGTGGATGCGGTCCGGCGACTGCAGCCCCCGGAGCGCACCGATGGCGATCGGGAAGAAGGCCAGGTAGCTGGCGATGAGGGCGACGCTCATCCAGTCCTGCCACTCGAACGGGCCGATCTCGATGCGCGAGCCCCAGCTGCGCACGATCGGGGCGAAAGCGATGAGCGGCACGGTCTGGCTGAGCACGATCCACGGGAGGAGGCCCCACTCGGCGAGCCGCCAGCGCTGCATGATCAGGGCGAAGCCGATGCCCACCACGACGCCGATCAGCCATCCGACCGCCGCGATGCCGAGAGTGACGAGTGCGGCGAGCGCCACCTCGAGCCACAGCGGGTTCGCGGAGGGCGAGCGGGTCACCGGCTCCATCAGCCGGGCGCCCATGTCCCAGACGTGCGGCATTGCGAGGTCGGTGGTGCGCGGAAGCACGCGCATGTCGCCGATCAGCACGCCCTCGGCCGGGCCGAGCGCCTTGTAGAGCTCCCAGATCACGGCCACGAGCACGATGCCGGCGAGGCCCCACAGCCAGCGCACCGCTCCCCCGGAGCCCCGCGGGCGCCGGAGCGAGGGCGGCGGCGCCGCCTCCTCGAGCAGGGTGGATGTCGTCATGCCTTCGCCGTGAGGTGGTCGGAGAGCGCCGGGATCACGGTCTCGCCGTAGACGCGCAGCGTCTCCTCCTTGTTGTCGTGCTGGAGGTAGCCGGCGAACTGGTCGACCCCGAGCGATTTGAGCTCCTCGAGCTTCTCGATGTGCTGCGCGGACGTGCCGAGCAGGCAGAACCGGTCGATGATCTCGTCGGGAACGAAGTCGGTGTGGGTGTTGCCGGCCCGGCCGTGCTCGTTGTAGTCGTAGCCGTGCCGGCCCTCGATGTAGTCGGTGAGCGCCTTCGGCACGGCCCCGGACGCCCCGTACTTCGCGACGATGTCGGCGACGTGGTTGCCGACCATTCCGCCGAACCAGCGGCACTGGTCGCGCATGTGCTGCCAGTCCTCGCCGATGTAGAACGGAGCCGCGACGCAGATCTTGATGCTCAGGGGATCGCGACCGGCCGCCTCGGCGGCATCCCGCACGTGCTGGATCATCCACTTGGCGATGTCGACGTCCGCCAGCTGCAAAATGAAGCCGTCGCCCACCTCGCCGGTGAGCTTCAGCGCCAGCGGCCCGTAGGCCGCCACCCAGACGTCCAGCTCGCTGCCGACCGACCATGGGAAGCGCAGGGTCGCGCCGTTGTGCTCGACCTCCCGGGAGTTTGCGAGCTCCCGGATGACGTGGATCGATTCCCGCAGCTCCCTGAGCGTGGTCGGCTTCCCGTTGGTCACCCGCACGGCCGAGTCGCCCCGCCCGATGCCGCAGATGGTGCGGTTGCCGTACATCTCGTTGAGCGTGGCGAAAACGGATGCCGTCACCGTCCAGTCCCGCGTCGCCGGGTTCGTCACGAACGGGCCGACCGTCACCCGCCGCGTCTCGGCCAGGATCTGGCTGTAGATCACGTAGGGCTCCTGCCACAGCAGATGCGAGTCGAATGTCCAGACATGGGAGAAGCCGTGCTGCTCCGCGAGCTTGGCGAGGGCGATCGTGCGGGACGCCGGCGGGTTGGTCTGCAGCACTGCTCCGAACTGCATCGTCACACCAGGTACTGCGAGAGGCCGCGGCGGAGGTACTGGCCGTGTCCGGCCGACCCCAGGTATTCGCCGTGGTCGACGATCACCCGCCCCCGCGACATCACCGTGTCGACGTGCCCGTCGATCTCGTAGCCCTCCCACGCCGAGTGGTCCATGTTCATGTGGTGGGTCTTGTCCCGGCCGATCGACGTGTGCCCGTTCGGGTCGTAGATCACGATGTCGGCATCGGCGCCCGGGGCGATGACGCCCTTCCTGCCGTACAGGCCGAACATGCGCGCGGGAGTCGTGCTGGTCAGTTCCACCCAGCGCTCGAGGGTCAGCTCTCCCGTGACGACGCCCTGGTACATGAGGTCCATGCGGTGCTCGACCGAGCCGATCCCGTTCGGGATCTTGCGGAAGTCGCCGATGCCGAGCTCCTTCTGGTCCTTCATGCAGAACGGGCAGTGGTCGGTCGAGACCATCTGCAGGTCGTTGGTGCGGAGGGCCTGCCACATGGAGTGCTGGTGGCCCTCGGCGCGCGAGCGCAGCGGCGTCGAGCACACCCACTTCGCACCCTCGAAGCGCCCGAACTCTTCGCTCGATGCGCCGAGCTGGTCCTCGAGCGAGAGATACAGGTACTGCGGGCACGTCTCGCCGAACACGTTCTGCCCGCGGTCCCGCGCCGTCGCGATCTGCTCGACCGCCTGCTTCGCGCTCACGTGAACGACGTAGAGCGGAGCGCCGGTGAGGTGGGCGAGCATGATCGAGCGGTGTGTGGCCTCCTCCTCCATCTGCCACGCGCGGGCGATCCCGTGGAAGTAGGGATCGGTCTTGCCCTCGGCGACGAGCTGCTCGGCGAGCACGTCGATGACGGGCCCGTTCTCTGCGTGCATCATCGTGAGCAGGCCCGTGTCGCGCGAGACCTGCATGGCCTTGAGCACCTGGGCGTCGTCGGAGTAGAAGACGCCCGGGTAGGCCATGAAGAGCTTGAAGCTCGTGATCCCCTCGTCGATCAGCCCCGGCATCGCCGCCAGCGCGTCGGCATCCACGCCGCCGATGATCTGGTGGAAGCCGTAGTCGATGGCGCAGTTGCCCGACGCCTTCGCGTGCCAGGCGGCGAGCCCGTCCTGGATCCGCTCGCCGTAGCGCTGCACCGCGAAGTCGATGATGCTCGTCGTCCCGCCCCACGCGGCGGCCCGCGTGCCGGTCTCGAACGTGTCGGAGGCGGCCGTGCCGCCGAACGGCAGCTCCATGTGGGTGTGCGCGTCGATCCCGCCGGGGATGACGTACTTGCCGGTGGCGTCGATGACGGTGTCGACGGATGCCGTCAGGTCGGTGCCGAGCAGCTGCGATCCGGGCGCGAGCACGGCGACGATGCGCTCGCCGTCGACCAGCACGTCCGCCTGCACGCGGCCGGTCGCGCTGACGACCGTGCCCCCGGTGAGAAGTGTCGTTGTCATGCGATCCCCCTGTGCCTACGGCTTCGCGATCGAGGTGTACGAGTCGGGCCGGCGGTCCCGGTAGAACTGCCAGTCATCCCGCATCTCCCGCACCATGTCCATGTCGAGGTCGCGGATGAGCACTTCCTCCTCGGAGCCCGAGCCGCGCTCCCCGACGAAGTTCCCGCGCGGGTCGATGACCTGACTCGTGCCGTAGAAGTCGACGGCCAGCTCCCCGTACTCGTTGTCCTCGCGCCCGACCCTGTTCGGCTGCAGCACGAAGTAGCCGTTGGCGACCGCCGCTGCAGGTCCCTCGACCTCCCAGAGCCGGTTCGAGAGGCCGGGCTTGGTGGCGTTGGGGTTGAAGACGACGTGCGCCCCGTTCAGGCCGAGCTCGCGCCATCCCTCCGGGAAGTGCCGGTCGTAGCAGATGTACATGCCGACCTTGCCG
>DASUQB010000181.1:0-5776 GCA_036280835.1 Microbacterium sp.
CGGGGCGCGGCTGGATACCGTGCTCGACGCGGTGCGCGATCGCTTCGGCGCGGCGTCGGTCTCCCGGGCCACGCAGCTGGGGCGCGATCCAGGCTGGTCGACGCCGGTGCTGCCCGAGCACGAGTGAGCCCGGTCTTCCGCGAATACGAAAACCCCTGCTTCACAGGGGTTTTCATGGCGGTGACGGTGGGATTTGAACCCACGGTAGGGGGTTACCCTACACAACTTTTCGAGAGTTGCACCTTCGGCCGCTCGGACACGTCACCGCCGAAGAGTTTACGTCACGCCGAGCCGTGCCGCGAATCGGCCCTCGCCGGCCGTGACCGCGCCGCATCCGCATAGGTTGAGCAGGTGGCAGAAACGATGACCCGCGAGCACCGCCTCGTCCTGACGATCGCCGTGCTCGCCTCTTTCGTCGTGTTCCTCGACGGCACGGTCGTGAACGTGGCGCTGCCCGCCATCAGCCGCGAGCTGGGCGGCGGGCTCACGACCCAGCAGTGGGTGGTGGATGCCTACCTGATCACGCTCAGCGCGCTCATCCTGGTCGCGGGGTCGGTGAGCGACGCCTATGGCCGCAAGCTCGTGCTGCGCATCGGGCTGATCGGGTTCGGCGTCGCCTCGATCGCGATCGCCGCCGCGCCGAACCCCGAGGTGCTGATCGCCGCCCGTGCGGTGCAGGGGGCGGCCGGCTCCTTCCTCGTGCCGAGCTCCCTCGCGCTCATCACGTCGACCTTCTCCGGCGCGGCGCAGGGCAGGGCGATCGGCATCTGGACCGCCATGACGACCTCGGCCATGATCGCGGGCCCGCTCGTCGGCGGGCTCTTCGTCGACTTCCTGTCGTGGCGCCTGGCGTTCCTCATCAACGTCGTCCCGATCGCGATCACCCTGTGGCTGCTCACGCGCATCGAGCATCGCGACATCCGCCGCCCCGACGCCTCCATCGACTGGCTCGGCGCGGCGATGTGCACCTTCGGACTCGGCGCCGCGGTCTTCGCGCTCATCGAGCAGCCGAACCAGGGCTGGACCTCTCCCGCAACGCTGATCCCGCTGCTCGGCGGCGCGGCGCTCTTCGCCGGATTCCTCCTGCGCCAGCGGGTGGTGAGGAACCCGATCCTGCCGCTCGACCTCTTCCGCGTGCGCAACTTCTCCGCGGGCAACGCGGCGACGCTGTTCATCTACGGCGCCCTCTCGCTGAACGGCTTCGTGGTCGGCGTCTACCTGCAGCAGGGCGCCGGCCTCTCCGCGACGGCCGCGGGGCTGGCGAGTCTGCCCACGACGATCCTGCTGATCCTGCTGAGCTCGCGGGCCGGCACGCTCGCCGGCACGTGGGGGCCGCGGCTCTTCATGACGGTCGGACCGCTCACCATGGCGGTCGGGGCCCTCCTTCTGCTGATGGTCTCGGAGGACTTCTCCTACTGGTGGCAGGTGCTGCCGAGCATGATCCTCATGGGCGTCGGGCTCGGTCTGACCGTGTCGCCGCTCACCGCGGCGGTGCTGGGCGCGATCGACTCCGAGCGCTCCGGAATCGCGTCTGCCGTGAACAACGCGGTGTCCCGCGTGGCCGGACTGCTCGTGATCGCGCTGCTGGCGACCATCGTCGGCGGCTCGCTCGACCTCGACGGGTTCCACCAGGCGGCCTTCGTGACGGCGGGACTCATGGCAACCGGCGGGATCGTCTCGTTCGTCGGCATCCGCAATCGGGCACCCGTCGACGCCATGCCCGAGTAGGCCCGCGGCGCGCCGCGACCGCCTGCCAGACTGGGCGCATGAGCGTGATCGAGAACTCGAGACTCACCGTCGTCGGCGCGGGAAGCGTCGGAGCCAGCGTCGCGTACGCGGCCCTCATCCGGGGCTCCGCCCGGCATGTCGCCCTCTACGACATCGCCACCGCGAAGGTCGAGGCCGAGGTGCTCGACCTCGCCCACGGCACGCAGTTCACCGGTGCCAGCGACATCGTCGGCGGATCCGACATCTCCGTCGTCGAGGGCTCGCACATCGTCGTGATCACGGCCGGCGCCAAGCAGAATCCGGGCCAGAGCCGCATCGAGCTCGCGGGGGTGAACGCCGGGATCATCGCCACGATGATGCCGCAGCTGCTCGAGGTCGCGCCGGACGCCGTCTACGTGCTGGTGACCAATCCCTGCGACGTGCTGACGGTGCTGGCCGCCGAGGCGTCCGGCCTGCCCCGGGAGCGCATCTTCTCCTCCGGCACCGTGCTCGACACCTCGCGCCTGCGGTGGAAGCTCGGCCAGCGCGCGGGGGTGTCCACCAGCAGCGTGCACGCGTACATCGTCGGCGAGCACGGCGACACCGAGTTCCCGCTCTGGTCGAAGGCCACGATCGGCACCGTGCCCATCCTCGAGTGGGAGACCGCAGAGCATCCGCGAATGACGCAGGACGAGCTCGACCAGATCGCGATCGATGTGCGCGACGCCGCCTACAAGGTCATCCAGGGCAAGGGCGCGACGAACTACGCGATCGGGCTCTCGAGCGCCCGCATCGTCGAGGCCGTGCTGAATGACGAGCACGCCGTCATGCCGGTGAGCACCGTGCTGAGCGACTTCCACGGCGTGGACGGCATCGCCCTGTCGGTGCCGTCGATCGTCAGCGCCTCCGGCGCGGTGCCGATCCGCGAGACGCCGTTCTCGGACGACGAGATCACCCTGCTGCGCCGGTCCTCCGACGCCCTCGGCACGGTCGTCGAGAGCCTGCGGCCGGCGCGCTGAGGCGCTCAGACGAAGAGCACCGTCTTCTCCAGCTGGGCGAGCGATGACGCGAGCCCGACGGCGTGGTCCTCCGGGTCGATGCCGTCCGGCACATCGGTGGCGTGCACCGTGACGAGGGTGCCGACCTCGCCTGCCGCGAAGCTCCATGCCATCGTCATGGTGCCCGCGAAGGCGGGATCGCCGGAGGGGAACTCGACCTCCCACACCACGCGGTGCGGCGGCGCGAGTTCCGCGATGCGGGTGTCCGCGACATCCGAGTCGTCCGTGAACTTGCCCCGCCCGTCCGGGTCCTGGTACGTCAGCACCATGCGGAAGCCTCCGCCGACCACCGGGTCGAAGTGCTCGAGGCGTCCGCTCATCCCCTCTGGCGGGAGCCACGCGGCGAGCAGGTCGGGTTCGACGAAGGCGCGGTAGATCTTCTCCGGCGAGGCAGCGATCAGGCGGGATGCCGAGTCGGCGCGCATGCTGTCAGCCTACGTCGGCGGGGCGATGTCGCAAGGGGTGGATGTCGGGGGTGCGGGTTAGCCTGAAACCATGGCCACCCGTCGACCCGCTCCCGCCGCCTACCGCTGCACGGAGTGCGGGTGGACGACGCCGAAGTGGGCCGGTCGCTGCGCCGAATGCCAGCAGTGGGGCACGGTCATCGAGGCGGCCGAGCAGACCGGCATCCTGCGCCAGATCACCCCCGTCGCCCCCTCCGGAGACCGGGCGGCGCGTCCCATCACCTCGATCGACACGAGCGAGGCGCCGCGGCGCACGAGCGGTGTGAACGAGTTCGACCGCGTGCTCGGCGGTGGCATCGTCCCCGGCGCGGCCATCCTCCTCAGCGGCGAGCCGGGCGTCGGCAAGTCGACCCTGCTGCTCGAGGTCGCGGCGCAGAGCGCCCGTGCCGGCCGGAGGGTGCTCTACGCGAGCGCCGAGGAGTCGCCGGCGCAGGTGCGCCTGCGAGCGGAGCGCACCGGGGCGCTGCACGACGAGCTCTACCTCGCGAGCGAGACCGACCTCGCGACGATCCTCGGCCACATCGACGAGGTGAAGCCCGAGCTCGTGATCGTCGACTCGGTGCAGACGGTGTCGTCATCGCTTTCGGATGGCATGGCCGGGCACCCCGGCCAGGTGCGCGAGGTCGCGTCGACCCTCATCCGCATCGCCAAGGACCGGAGCATTCCCATCGTCCTCGTCGGGCACGTGACCAAGGACGGCCAGGTCGCCGGACCGCGCCTGCTCGAGCACCTCGTCGACGTCGTCTGCCACTTCGAGGGCGACCGGCAGACCTCTCTGCGATTCGTGCGCGCGCTCAAGAACCGCTTCGGGCCGACCGACGAGGTCGGCTGCTTCGAGATGACCGGCGCGGGCATCGCCGAGGTGCCCGACCCGAGCAGCCTGTTCCTGAGCCGCGGGGCGCCGGTTCCCGGCACCTGCGTGGCGATCGCCCTCGAGGGCAAGCGCGCCCTGCCGGTCGAGGTGCAGGCGCTGACGATCCGCACCACCGCCCCGAACCCGCGCCGCATCGTGCACGGGGTCGATTCGTCGCGCGTCGCCATGGTGCTCGCCGTTCTCGAGCGGCGCGCGAACATCAAGGTGTCCGACCTCGACGTCTACGTCTCGACCGTGGGCGGCGTGCGCTTCACCGAGCCCGCCGCCGACCTGGCGATCGCGATCGCCGTCGCCGGTTCGATCGACAACAGCGCCGTGCCGCAGGGCATCGCCGCGATCGGCGAGCTCAGCCTCGCCGGCGAGATCCGGCCGGTGACCCAGGCCGCGCAGCGGCGCAGCGAGGCCGCACGCCTGGGCTACAAGCAGCTCATCGACGAGAGGTCGAAGAACCTGCGTGGCGCGCTGGGCGACATCAAGGTGCGCGGCCGGGCCCGGCCGGGCGACGACATCCCGGAATTCTGAGCTACGCGTCGAGCGCCCTGAGCAGCTCGTCGGGCGACGCCTGCATCGGATGCGGGCCCGCGATGTCGAGGAAGACGGTCGTGATCGTCTCGCGGTGCGCCGTCAGGAACGAGCGCAGCCACGCGGGCGAGTAGACGCCGACGCCCGGCGGCAGGTTGGCCGGTTTGTTCTTCGCGTCGCTGAACAGCAGCAGCGCGACATCGCCGGTGGCGGCATCCCGGTACGTCCAGACTTCGCCGCCGTCGAGCGGATTGTCCTTCGGGCCGGGCTTCAGCAGCGGAACGACCGTGGTGCCGTTGCGCAGTGCCAGCGCGACCGCTGCGATGTCCTGCTTCTCGAGCGCCTGCGCGAGCGCCTCGGAGCGGAACTCCAGCGGTGCGCGCTTCTTCTTGCGAGAGGATGCGGCGGCCATCCATCCAGCGTAGCCGGGGGCGGTGAGTCGCCCCCGCGCCCGGGGTCCCTGTCCGCCTCGGGCCGGGAAGTTCCGGCGGCGCTACGCCATCCACGACAGGCCGGGGCCGCCGACGACTCAGGCCAGGAAGCCGCGCAGCAGCGCCTCCGAGCCGGCGAGGTGCTCGAGCATGGCGGCCGAGGCGGCATCCCCCTGCCCAGCGAGGATGGCGGTGACGATCCGTTCGTGCTGGGAGTTGGAGTGCTCGATGTTGCGGGCGAGCAGGGGGAACGTGTCGAGCCACGCGTTCACCCGGGCGCGGTTCTCGGCGACGAGCGTCACCAGCGTCGGGATGCCGGCGGCCTCGGCCACGGCGAGGTGCAGCATCGAATCCAGCCGGCGGTAGTCGGCCTCGCCGGCGCCCCGCAGATCGACGATCCTCTGCCAGAGGGCGTCCCGTTCGGCCGCGGTGAGCGTCCGCCCGGCGGCGGCCCGCGCCGCGCCGCCCTCGAGCACGCGCCGCAGCCCGAGCACGTCCTCGAGCTCGTCCTCCGGCACGGTGCCGGGGTCCGCCGGGCGAGGGAGCGGATCGGCGACGAAGGTCCCGCCGTAGCGCCCGCGCCGGCGCACCAGGTACCCGGCGTCGGCGAGCTCGCGGATCGCTTCCCGCACGGTGTCGCGGCTCACGGCATAGAGCCCGGCGAGTTCGCGCTCCGCCGGCAGCGACTCGCCCGGTGCCACGACGCCCAGGCGGATCGTC
>DASUQB010000182.1:0-8372 GCA_036280835.1 Microbacterium sp.
GCCACCGCCCACCGACTCCCGGGCCCCCGCCCGCCCCCTCCTCACCGCCCCCCCGGGCGCCCCCCCGGCGCCCCGTCCCCCGCCCACCGGCCGCCGAACGTGCATGTTCCGTGGCGAGAGTGCAGGCCCCGAGCGCCCGGAACGTACCCTCTCGCGCGGAGTGTGCACTCTCGGCGCGGCATGAACGGCCCGCGGGTTGACGCGCGATCGGTTCCGTGGTTAGTTACTTGGGTAGGTAACCCACGAACACCCAAAGGACGCAGTGATCGAAGAAGGCAGGGCGCTCTTCCTCCAGATCGCCGAGCAGGTCGAGGACTCCATCATCGACGGGGCGCTGCCCGAGGAGACCCAGGCTCCGTCCACGAACGAGCTCGCCGCGTTCTACCGGATCAACCCCGCCACGGCCGCGAAGGGCATCGGCATGCTGGTCGACAAGGGCATCCTCTACAAGCGCCGCGGCATCGGAATGTTCGTCGCCGTCGGCGCCCGCGACACCCTGCTGGCGGAGCGCCGCGAAGCGTTCGCGGCCCGTTTCATCGACCCGCTCCTGCTCGAGGCGCGCAAGCTCGCGCTCGACGCGGACGAACTGGCCGCTCTCATCCGCACGCGGACACCCCTGACCCCGGAACCCCCCACCACAGAAGGGACCTCATCATGACGAGCGTCATCGAGGTGAACGGACTGACGAAGCGCTATCGCGAGACCACGGCAGTGGATGACGTGAGCTTCACCATCGAGAAGGACACGATCTACGGCCTCCTCGGCCGCAACGGCGCCGGCAAGACCACGGTCATGTCGATCCTCACGGCCCAGAACTTCGCGACGAGCGGCGACGTGCGCGTGTTCGGCCAGAAGCCGTACGAGAACGCCAAGGTGCTCTCGCGCATGTGCTTCGTGCGGGAGAGTCAGAAGTACCCCGATGATGCGAAGCCGTCGCACGCGCTGCGCGCCGCGTCGCTGTTCTTCCCGAATTGGGATCGGGCGATCGCCGACCAGCTCGTCGAGGACTTCCAGCTGCCGCTGAACCGGCGCATCAAGAAGCTGTCGCGGGGACAGCTCTCGGCCGTCGGCGTGATCATCGGCATCGCCTCCCGCGCCGAGATCACCTTCTTCGACGAGCCCTACCTCGGGCTCGACGCGGTCGCCCGTCAGATCTTCTACGACCGCCTGCTCGCCGACTACGCGGAGCACCCGCGCACCGTCATCCTGTCGTCGCACCTGATCGACGAGGTCTCCAACCTCATCGAGCGCGTGCTCGTCATCGACCGCGGTCGCATCATCATGGACGAGCAGACCGACGCCGTCCGCGACCGGGCGGCGAACATCGTGGGCGACACCGCGGTGGTCGACGCCTTCGTCGCCGGCCGTGAGGTCATCCACCGCGAGAGCATGGGGCGCGTCTCCTCGGTGACCGTGCTCGGGGCTCTCTCGGGCACCGATCGCGCCCGGCTGACGGAGGCGGGGCTCGATGTGGCGCCCGTCTCCCTGCAGCAGCTCATCGTCCGCACCACCCAGCACGCCGGCGGGGAGCCCACGGCCGCCGCCGCCAGAGCAGATGGCACCGATACGAAGGAGGCGCTGCGATGACCCGCACGCTCAACGTCGTCCGCATGCAGCTGATCAACCGTCAGACGTTCGTCTGGGTGCCGCTGCTGATCCTGGGCGGCTCGCTCGCGCTGTCCCTCATCATCTTCTCGCTCATCCCCTCCGATGGCGAGAAGTACGGCGGGGCCGCGCAGTCGACGTACTGGTACTTCCTGGCGCTCGGTGTGCTGGCGATGTCGGCGACCTTCCCGTTCTCGCAGGCGATGAGCGTGACGAGGCGGGAGTTCTACCTCGGCACGCTCGCCACCGCGGCACTGGCCTCCGGCATCCTGGCGGCCGTCTTCATCGTCGGCGGGTTCATCGAGCAGGCCACGAACGGCTGGGGGATGAACGGCTACTACTTCTACATGGAGGCGATGTGGGCGAACGGGTGGGGGGCAGCCTGGTTCACGTGGTTCGTCATCGGCATGCTGTTCTTCGTCATCGGGTTCTGGTCGGCGACGATCTTCAAGCGGTGGGGCACGTTCTGGCTCACGGCGATCCTGATCGGCGTCGGGGCGCTCCTCGTCGGCGCGATGTGGGTCATCGGCAACCTGGACGCCTGGGCGCAGGTCTTCGCGTGGTTCGGCGAGCAGGGCACCCTCGGACTCTCGGCGTGGGCTCTGCTGCTCACGGCGGTGCTCGCCGGCATCTCGTACCTCACCCTGCGGCGCACCACGCCCTGACCGGCGCCCCGGGCGACCGGCGCCCCGGCCGCTGGGCGCACGCGCTGACCGGCACCCCGGCCTGACCCGGCGCACCAACTTCGGAGAATGTCACGGACTTCGGAGGATTCCCGCGGAATCCTCCGAAGTTCGCTGCATTCTCCGAAGCACGTGACGAGCGGATGCCGCCGGCAACGGTCCCGGACGGCCCAGCGGATGCCGCCGGCCGCGGCTCCGGACGCCTCAGCGCAGCGGGACCCGCACGTCGCTGCCGCCCTCGTGCGTCAGGCGGGCGCCCACCTGCACGAGGCTGGCCTGATCGACGAAGCCGCCCGCGAACAGGGCCTGTCCCTGCGCGAAGCCCGGCGAGCGCACGAGCAGCGACTCGGGGGCGTACCCGAAGACGTCGCCGAGCTCGTCGAGGTCGCGCGGCGAGCTCATCCGCATGAGGGCGAGGTTGTCGCACTGCGACAGCGCGTTCGGGTGCACCTTCGATGGCCGCTGCGTCGAGAGCAGGAGCCACAGGCCGTACTTGCGCCCCTCGGCGGCGATCTGCACGATCCGCTCGGTGAGCAGCTTCTGCACGGGCGTGGCGGGCTCCGGGGTGCAGAGGTTGTGGGCCTCGTCGATGACGATGAGCCGCCCGATGCGCTGCTCGCGGTTCTCCCACAGGTGATCGAGCACGGCGAGCGCCGCGGACCGCGACTCGGCCTGCGTGGGGAAGCCGCCGAGGTCGATCACGGTCGCATCCGGCCGCTGATCGATGTCTTCGATGACGTTGTGGTTGCCCCACGCCCAGAGCTCCCAGTCGGCGACGCCCAGGTTCTCGAGGCGCATCGCGAGCCGGTGTCGGACCGGGTCGTCCGATGCCTTCAGGTACTCGACGAGCTGCCCGTGGCTCAACGACTCGGGCAGCCGGCCCGAGGGCTGCAGTGCGCTCAGCTCCGCCTCGAGCTTCAGCATCGCGTTGAAGTCCTCCGCATCGTGCAGCGGATCGACCTGCAGGATGGCGGCGCGCGAGCGCACCGGCATCCTGAGGAATTTGACGTGCAGCGGCTCGCCGCCGGATCCCGCGGGGCGGAAGACCCGGATGTCGCGCTGCGCCAGCTCCGCGGCTTCCGCCGCGGGCGCATCCTCCCTGATCTCCCCGAGCCGCACGAAGTCGGAGTTGGGGTCGAGGATGACGAGGGGAAGCTGCGTGTGCAGCAGCACCTGCTCCAGCAGCACGCCCAGCGCGTAGGTCTTGCCGGACCCGCTCTGCCCGCACCAGAAGGTGTGCCGGTTGAGCTTGGCGGCGAGCACGTGCGAGGGCGCGGCGTCTTCCGATTCGAGCAGGGTGCCGATGGGCAGTTCGTTGGCCATGCCTGAATGCTAGAGCGGACCGGTCGTCTCTGCGGCTTCCACGTGGTGGCGGATGACTTCCGCGACCACGAAGGAGAACCACTTCTGCGCGAACTCGGGGTCGAGTTCCGCGTCGAGGGCGAGTTCGCGCAGCCGCGTGAGCTGCTGCTCCTCGCGCGCGGGGTCGGATGGCGGCATCCCGTGCTTCGCCTTGAGCTCGCCGACCTGCTTCGTGCACTTGAAGCGCTCGGCCAGCAGGTAGACGAGAGTGGCATCGATGTTGTCGATGCTGCCGCGCAGGCGCTGCAGGGTGGCCATGGGGTCCTCGCTCTGGGTCATCGCTCCTCCTCCCCCGACGATATCGGTCCGGGCACGATCCGTTTCATGCGAATGGGGTGGCGTCGGCGGCAGGCGGCGAGCCCTACAGTGTGACCATGAGCGATGGCACCCCCGATCCGACCCCCCTCGCAGCCTCGCCGGCCGCCGGAACCGACCTCGCCGCGACGGCACCCGCGGTGGCCGGTCCTCCGGCCGTGCTCTCCACCTACCGCGAACCCCCGATCTCCCGCTTCTGGGCCAGGCTCGACAGTCCGTTCGGGGTGGGCTTCCTCCTGACCCTCGGCGGCCTGGGAGCCCTGGCGATCGGTGCGGCCTTCATCAATCTGTCGACCATCTTCATCTACATCGCCTTCGCGATGTTCGCCGCTCTGGGCCTGGACCCGGTGATCAAGTGGTTCGAGCGGCACAACGTGAAGCGCGGCCTGGCCGTGCTCATCGTCTTCTTCGTCTTCGCCGTCGTCGTGATCGGCCTGCTCTGGCTGGTCGTCCCGACCCTGGTGGCGCAGCTCACGTCGTTCATCGACGACTTCCCGCAGACGGTGCAGAACTTCCAGAATTCGGACTTCTTCGCTTGGCTCGAGGGCATCTTCGGAACCGGGCTCTCGTCCCTGGTGACCGACGCCGAGAAGTTCCTCACCGACCCGGCGAACATCGCGGCGATCGGGGGCGGCGCCCTGAAGATCGGCGCCGGCATCGCCACGGCCGTGTCGGGCGCGCTCATCGTCGTCGTCCTCACGCTGTACTTCGTGCTCTCGCTCGCCGGCATCAAGGCGTCCTTCGTCCAGTTCGCCGCGGCCCGCAACCGCCCGAAGGCGCGCTCGATGATCGACCAGATCACCGAGTCGGTCGGCGGCTACCTGATGGGCATGGTGATCCTGGCATTCTGCAACTCGGTGATCGCGTTCACGCTGCACCTCATCCTGGGCCTTCCGTTCCCGCTGCTGATGGGTGTGCTCGCGTTCTGCATCACGATCATCCCGCTGGTCGGCCCCGTGCTGTACTGGATCACGGCGACGATCCTCGCCCTGTTCACGAGCCCGCTGTCCGCCCTGATCTTCGCGATCTGCTACCTGATCTACATCCAGATCGAGGCGTACGTGCTGACGCCGAAGGTCATGAGCAAGGCCATCGAGATCCCCGGCTCTCTCGTCGTCATCGGCGCGCTCATCGGCGGCACGCTGCTCGGCCTGCTCGGGGCGCTGATCGCGATCCCCGTGACCGCCTCGATACTCCTGATCATCAAGCAGGTGTTCCTGCCCAGGCAGGACGCCAAGATCTAGCGGCCCGCGTCGACGGCGGGGTCCGGCCGCTCAGGCGCGCCCGGGCTCAGCCGGCCGGCAGGATCATCGTGGGCGACGGCACCTCGGCGCGATAGCGCACGCGCCCCGGCACGCCCGTGCGCAGGTCGAGGGTGAGCGATGCGACCTCGTTCGAGCGCTGACCCGCGACGAGCAGGGTGTCGCGGGCGATCATGTGGTGGCGCGGCCAGTCGACGCCCGACTCGACGAGGGCCACCGGCTCCACGACCTCTCCCGCGCCGCGCACGCGCAGCGTCGCGATCGTGTTGCTGCCGCGGAGGCCCGCGTAGAGGAAGTCGCCGTCGCGGGACGGGGCGAGCTCGGCGCCGGTGTCGCCGGGCACCGCGTGGAGCGATGCACCGCCGAGGAGGATCCACCTGCCCTCGCGGTTGCGGCCGATCGTGAACACCTCGCACGAGTACTCGGTCACCACGTGCAGGTGCCCGCTGGGATGAACGACCATGTGCCGAGGGCCGGCGCCCGAGGGCAGCACGACCTCGTGATCGGGGCGGAGTCCGGATGCCGTCTGCCGCCAGATGCGCACGAGGTCGAACCCGAGATCCGTCGTCGCGACGCGCCCGTCGGGAAGGAATGCGGCGGAGTGCGCGTGCGACTCCCGGCCTGAGGTGTCGCCCGGGATCTCGGGCTCGGGCGGCTCCTGCACCGTGCGGCCCTCCTCCGCCGCTGCCAGCGACGCGCGGAAGTCGCGCAGCAGCGCGGCCCCGTCGTCGGCCGGAGCGGCGGCCTCGCCGAGCGTGAACGGCAGCGGCGCGATCCCCGCGGGTGCGCCGTAAGGATCGACGGCGGCGGCGCCCGCGACCGGGTCGGAAGGCGTCCCCGCAGCGTCGAGCGACACCCGCACGACGCGGCCGTCCCCGTAGCAGCTCGCGATCAGCGACGCGCCGTCGGGCGCGACAGCGACGTGACACACGTTCTCGCCGACCTCGACGGCCGGCCCGAGCCGGGCGAGCGTCGCCTCGCCGGTGCGGACGAACGCAGCCACCTTGCCGATGCCCTCGAGGGCGGCGTAGACGACGTCGAGCGAGGGATGCCGCGCCAGCCACGACGGCGACGGCGCCGGCGCCGCGGCACCGGCGAAGGCCAGCGGGCCGCCGGCGGACGCGTCATCCGCCGACCCCGCCAGCAGGGTGCCGATTCCGTCGCCGCCACCCTGCATGTCGGCGGTGTACCCGCCCACCCAGAGCCGCATCAGTCGATGAGGTCGTGGCGCACGATCACGGCATCGCGCGCGGCGCCGACCCCGATGACCGAGATGCGGGTGCCGCTCATCTCCTCGAGCGCGAGCACGTAGTCCTGCGCCTCGAGCGGCAGGTCCTCGAAGGTGCGGGCGCCCGAGATGTCCTGCTTCCAGCCCGGGAAGCTCTCCAGGATCGGCTTCGCGTGGTGGAAGTCCGTCTGATTCACCGGCACCTCGTCGAAGCGGGTGCCGTCGACGTCATAGGCGACGCACACCGGGATCTCGTCGAGCCCGGTCAGGATGTCGAGCTTCGTGAGCACGAGGTCGGTGATGCCGTTGACGCGCGTCGCGTACCGGGTCATCGGGGCGTCGTACCAGCCGACGCGGCGCGGGCGCCCGGTCGTCGTGCCGAACTCGAAGCCGCGCGAACGCAGCCACTCACCCTGCTCGTCGAACAGCTCGGTCGGGAAGGGACCGGCGCCGACGCGCGTCGTGTAGGCCTTCACGATGCCGACGATGCGGTCGAGGCGGTTCGGTGCGACGCCCGAACCGGTCGCGGCGCCGCCGCTCGTGGCCGACGACGAGGTGACGAACGGATACGTGCCGTGATCGACATCCAGCATGGTGGCCTGGCCGCCCTCGAAGACGACCACGTCGCCGGCGTTCAGGGCGTCGTTGAGCAGCAGGCCGGTGTCGGCGACCATGGGACGCAGGCGCTCGGCGTAGGCCAGCAGCTCCTCGACGACCTCGTCGACCGTGATCGCGCGCCGGTTGAAGACCTTGACGAGCAGGTGGTTCTTCTGGTCGAGGGCGCCGTCGACCTTCTGGCGCAGGATGTTCTCGTCGAACAGATCCTGCACGCGGATGCCGACGCGGTTGATCTTGTCGGCGTACGAGGGTCCGATGCCGCGGCCCGTCGTGCCGATCTGGCGCTTGCCGAGGAAGCGCTCCGTGACCCGGTCGAGCACCCGGTGGTACTGCGTGATGAGATGCGCGTTGGCGCTGACCTTGAGGCGCGACGTGTCGACGCCGCGGGCATGCAGCGCCTCGAGCTCCGCGAAGAGCACCTCGAGGTCGATGACGACGCCGTTGCCGATGACCGGCGTGACGCCGGGAGAGAGGATGCCGGAGGGCAGCAGGTGCAGGGCGTACTTCTCGTCGCCGATGACGACGGTGTGGCCCGCGTTGTTGCCGCCGTTGAACTTGACGACCCAGTCCGTGCGCTCACCGAGCAGATCGGTGGCCTTGCCCTTCCCCTCGTCCCCCCATTGCACTCCGACGATGACGATGGCGGGCATATTCACTCCTCGGGAAGGATCCGACGGTACACCCCATCCTATCGGGCGGGCCCGACGGGCCCGGTGAGGGGCGACGCCGGTCGCCCGACGGGCCGGAGTGCTTGACTGGGGGCATGACCTCCGCCTGGCGCGACACGGCCCTCACCCGGATGCTCGGGATCGATCTCCCGATCGTGCTCGGGGCCTTCGGCGGCGCATCCAGCGTGGCCCTCACGGCGGCCGTCAGCAACGGCGGCGGACTCGGGTCGTACGGGCTGTACGGGTACTCCGCCGAGCGCATCCTCCGGACGGCGGAGGAGCTGCGGGAGGCCACGAGCCGGCCGTTCGCCGTGAACGTCTGGCTTCCGCACCGCGAGCCCGGCGAGCGGGACCCGGAGCGGGAGGCGGTGCCGGATGACGCGTTCCGCGCCGCCGCGCAGCGCCTCGCGCCGCTGTTCGCCGAGGTCGGCCTGGAGCCTCCGGCCGAGCCGCCGGCCTCTTATCTGCCGGGCTTCGACGAGCAGCTGGCGGCCGTGCTCGAAGCCCGCCCCGCCGTGCTGAGCGTCGTCTTCGGCGTGCCCGACGAGGCGACGATCGACGCGTGCCGGGGGCGCGGCATCCGCGTCGTCGGAACGGCCACCACCGTCGACGAGGGCGTCGCGCTCGCGAA
>DASUQB010000183.1:0-18130 GCA_036280835.1 Microbacterium sp.
GGCCGCGACGGCCTCACGGGTCTCGAAGGTGTCGGTGCCGTCGAGCACGAGGTGGGCCCCTGCGAGCAGGTCGGACGCATTCTCATCCGACAGGCGCTGCTGAACGGCCAGGACCCGCGTCTCGGGGGAGAGGTCGGCGGCGACGCGCGTGGCGCTGGCGACCTTGGGCGCCCCGACATCGGACAGGCGGTGCATCACCTGGCGCTGCAGATTGGATGCCTCGACCGCGTCGTCGTCGATGAGCGTGATGGTGCCCACGCCCGCGGCCGCGAGCGCCAGGACGATCGGCGATCCCAAGCCCCCGGCGCCCACCACGGCGACGTGAGCGGCGGCGAGGCGGCGCTGGCCGAGCTCGCCCAGGGCGTCGAGGCTCGTGTGCCGGGCGGTGCGCGCGCGCTCCGCCGGGCTGAGGGCCGGAATCGGTTCGACGAGCGGTGGGAGCGGCATGCACCCAGGCTAGCCGCGCCGCCGCCCGACCGGGTCGCGGCGTCCGGCTCGGACTGCCGCATTCGCGGTTCCCAGGAGGCCCGAGGCCCGCATGTGCGGTGATACCGTCTCCTCATGCAGACATTCAAGGTGGTCGAGGCGGCTCGACTGCTGGGAGTGAGCGACGACACCGTGCGGCGGTGGATCGACCAGGGCGCGCTCCCCACGACGGGAGCCTCGCCCGCGGAGGTGCCGGGCGACGCCCTGGCCGCTCGGGCGGTCGAGATCGCCCGCGGATCGGCCGATCCCGCCGACGTGCTCTCCAGCGCTCGCAACCGCTTCGTCGGGCTCGTGACGCGCGTGCAGGTCGACGGCGTCATGGCGCAGGTCGACATCCAGTCGGGCCCGCACCGGGTCGTGTCGCTCATGTCCGCCGAGGCGGTCGACGAGCTGGGGCTCGACGTCGGCTCGCTGGCCGTCGCCGTGGTGAAGGCCACGAACGTCATCGTCGAGACCCCGAGGGGCTGAGAAGTGCCTCGGCGTCGCGCCCGGCTGGCGGTGACCGCGGCTCTCGTCGCGCCGGTGCTCGGCCTCGGCGCGTGCGCCTCCGTGCCCGCGACGGCCGAGCCGCCGTCATCCGCGTCGACCGGCGGCGCGCTCCGCGGCGAGCTCACGATCTACGCGGCCGCCTCCCTCGCCGGGGCGTTCGACGACCTGGCCGCGGCGTTCGAGTCCGACAACCCGGGCATCGACATCCGGCCGATCGTCTACGACGGGTCGAGCACGCTCGCACGGCAGCTGCGGGAAGGCGCCCAGGCCGACGTGTTCGCGGCCGCCGACGAGGCGAACATGGCCAAGGTCGACGCCCTCATCGAGGGCGACGGCGACATCTTCGCGACCAACACGCTCGTGCTCGCGACGCCCGTGGGCAACCCGGCGGACATCACCGGCCTCGCCGACCTCGCCGACCCGGAGGTGACCGTCGTGCTGTGCGAGCCGGAGGTGCCGTGCGGCGCCTCTTCGCAGACCCTCCTCGACGCGGCCGGCGTCTCCGTCACGCCGGCCAGCCTCGAGCAGAACGTGACCGCCGTGCTGACGAAGGTCGCCTCCGGCGACGCCGACGCCGGGCTCGTCTACCGCACCGACGTCCGGGACCGCGCCGACGTCCACAGCATCGCCCCCGAGGGCGCCGCCGACGTCGTCAACAGGTATCCGATCGCCGCCCTGACCGAGTCGGCGCAGCCGCGGGCCGCGCGCGCCTTCGTCGACTTCGTGACCGGCACGCCCGGTCAGCAGATCCTGGCCGCTTACGGGTTCGGGGCGCCGTGAGCCGCGACGAGCGGGCGTTCCTGCCGCCCGTGCTCGCCGTCCCCGCGATCCTCGGGCTCGCCCTCCTGGTCGTCCCGCTTGCGGCCCTCGTCGCGCGGGTCGAGTGGAGCACGCTGTGGGCGGACATCACCTCGCCTGCCGCGGTCGACGCGCTCCTTCTCTCCCTCCGCACCGGGCTCATCGCGACGGCTCTGTGCGTCGTGCTCGGCGTCCCCCTGGCGCTCGTGATCGCCCGGTCGGGCCCGCGCATGTCGGCGTTTCTGCGCGTGCTGGTGACGGTGCCGCTGGTCCTGCCCCCCATGGTCGGGGGCGTTGCGCTGCTCTTCCTGTTCGGGCGCAGCGGGCCGCTGGGCGCGGCCCTCGAGGACGCGTGGGGCCTTCGCGTCCCGTTCACGACGACGGCCGTGGTGCTGGCGCAGGCCTTCGTGGCGCTGCCGTTCCTGGTGCTCGCCCTGGAGGGGTCGCTGCGCACCTCCGGAGTCGGGTACGAGCGCGCGGCGGCCACCCTGGGCGCCGGGCGCTGGATGATCCTGCGTCGCGTCACCCTCCCGCTCGCGGCGCCCGGCCTGATCGCCGGGGTCGTGCTGTGCTTCGCCCGCGCGATCGGAGAGTTCGGGGCGACGGCCCTGTTCGCGGGGAACGCGCCCGGTGTGACCCAGACGATGCCCCTCGCGATCTACACCGCGTTCAACGGCTCGGGGGTGGGTCAGGGCACCGCGGTGGCGCTGTCGCTGCTGCTGCTCGTGACGGCGCTCGCGGTGCTGCTGCTGGTGCGCGGCTGGCGCCCTGGAACGGCCCGGTGAGCGCCCTCGCGGGCATGGGCGCCTCCCTCGACGCCCGCGTCGGAATCGCCCGTCGCACCGGCTTCCGGCTCGACGTCGCGGTGAGCGCGGCGCCCGGCGAGATCGTCGCGGTGATGGGGCCGAGCGGCGCCGGCAAGTCCACCCTCCTCGAGGCGATCGCGGGGCTCGTGCGCATCACCGACGGCAGCGTTCGAATCGGTGAGAGGGATGTCGCCTCCACCCGACCGCCCCTGCATATGCGGCCGGAGGCCCGCGGAGTAGCGCTGCTCGGACAGGATCCGCGCCTGTTCCCGCACCTCAGCGCGCGGGAGAACGTGGCGTTCGGGCCCCGGGCGCGCGGGGTCGCGAAGGCGCAGGCGGCTCGGGACGCCGACGACTGGCTGTGGCACGTCGGGCTGCCGGGGATCGGGGACCGCCGGCCTGCGGAGCTGTCGGGCGGCCAGCAGCAGCGGGTGGCGATCGCGCGGGCGCTCGCCGCATCCCCTCGCCTGCTGCTCCTCGACGAGCCGCTCACCTCCCTCGACCCCGAGACGGCCGGTGACATCCGCGGGATGCTGCAGACACAGCTTGCGGAGGCGCACGCGACGGCCGTGTTCGTGACGCACGACGCGGTCGATGCCGTCGCGGTCGCTTCGCGGCTCGTGCTGATCGAGGACGGCCGGGTGACTCAGGCGGGAGATGTGCGGGACGTGCTGTCGTCTCCCGCGACCCGATTTGCCGCAGCGGTCGGCGGGCTCAACCGCCTGGAGGGGACCGCCTGGGCGGGTGGCTGGCGCTCCGACGACGGCGGGATGGTCCTGCGTGCGGAGGATGTCGCGTCCGAGGCCGCCGCGGAGAGGGACGGCGACGCGCTCGTGGCCGTGTTCCGGCCCGATGCCGTGCGGCTGGAACGGCCACCGGAGCCCACGTGGACGGGGGCGATGAAGGCCCCGGACAACGGAACGGACACCGATTCCTGGCTCTCCCGCGTCGTACGGCTCGAGCAGACGCCCGCCGGGGTGCGGGTGCACACGGCGGAGCCGGCCGTCGCCGTCGACGTGCCGACCGGCGCGGTGGCAGACCTGCGGCTCTCGGCGGGCGCTCCCGTTCGGCTTCGGGTGGCGCCCAGCGAGGTGCGGCTGCAGCCCCGCGCTGCCGCGGCGGCGGGTGGCGGCGGCATCGGAGAGGCGCGATGACCGAAGTCGGTAGGGTCGTGCGGTGACCTCCATCCGCCGCTTCCGCCACGGGGACGAACCCGCGCTCGCCGAGATCTGCGTCCGCACGGCCGACTCCGGGCAGGACGCCACGGGCATGTTCCGCGACGACATGCTCTGGGCGGACAACTTCGTGCTGCCCTACGTCGCTCGCCACCCGGAGTTCGCGTTCGTGGTCGAGACCGATGACGGCCGCGTGGTGGGTTACATCGTCGCCGCCCCCGACACCGATGCCTTCTACCGCTGGTTCGCCCAGTCGTGGTGGCCAGCGGTGCGCGACCGCTATCCCCTCGCGGGGGCGGGGGACCGGGAGCGCGACATCATCGCGTACGGCGCCACCCGCGCGCCCGGGCAGGAGTCGCACGCGCCCGAGTACCCGGCGCATCTGCACATCGACCTGCTGCCCGAGCTGCAGGGGCAGGGATTCGGGCGCCGGCTCATCGACGCGCTCATCGCGGCACTGGAGGAGCACGGGGTCGCCGGCGTGCACCTCGCGGCATCTGCGGAGAACGCAGGCGCCGTCGCGTTCTACCCCCGCGTGGGGTTCAGCGAGCTGCCATCCGGACCCGGGACCCGGGCGTTCGGGCGAAGGCTCTCCCCGAAGCGCGCGTTCCCGTCCTGACCCGCTCGATCGGGCGTAGCGTCGACACATGACCTCGCCTGCGCCCTCCTCGCCGTCGGCGGCCCCCACGGGTCGCGAGCCCGCGCTCGTCGCCGTGCCGCGCGCAGACGGCAGCGCACCGCGTGCGCTGGTGCTCGGCGCCACCGGCTACATCGGCGGGCGCCTGGTGCCCCGCCTGCTCGCGGCCGGATATCGCGTGCGCGTGCTCGCCCGGGACGCAGAGCGGGTGGCGGCGTTCGAGTGGGGCGGACGCGTCGAGGTGGTCACCGGCGACGCGACCGATCGCGTGGCGGTCGGCGAGGCGGTCGACGACGTGGACGTGCTCTACTACCTGATCCACTCGATGGGCGCGGGGAAGGGGTTCGAGGACGCCGACCGCCGGGCGGCGAACGCCGTCGCGGATGCCGCGGCCGCGGCATCCGTCGGCCGCATCGTCTACCTCGGCGGGCTGCACCCGGACAGCGCCCTCTCGCCGCACCTGCGCTCGCGCGTGGAGGTGGGGGAGATCCTCATGGCCAGCGGCGCACCCACCCTCGTGCTGCAGGCGGGGGTCGTGATCGGCTCGGGCTCGGCGTCGTTCGAGATGGTGCGGCACCTGACCGACGTGCTGCCCTACATGCCGGCGCCCAAATGGGTGCGCAACCGCATCCAGCCGATCGCCGTGCGCGACGTGCTCCACTACCTCCTCGGCGCTGCCCGCGTTGCCCCCGACGTCAATCGAGCGGTAGACATCGGCGGGCCCGATGTGCTGCGGTACGGGCAGATGATGAACGGCTACGCGGTGGAGGCGGGCCTGCCGCAGCGGGCGATCGCGGCCCTGCCGGTGCTGACGCCCCGGCTGGCCTCGCACTGGGTCAACCTCGTGACGCCGATTCCGCGCCGCGTGGCGATGCCGCTGGTGGAGTCGCTGCAGAACGAGTGCATCATGAAGGATCACGCGGTCGACGACCTGATCCCGCGTCCCGATGGCGGGCTCACCTCCTACCGGCGCGCGGTGGATCTCGCGCTGGGCAAGGTCGCGCAGGACGACATAGAGACCAGCTGGCAGGACGGCGAGGTGCTCGGCGTTCCGAGCGACCCGCTGCCGAACGACCCGGACTGGGCGGGCCGTGTGGCGTTCACCGACAGCCGGACCGCATGGACCGAAGCGTCGCCCGAGCAGCTCTGGCGCGTCATCCAGGGAATCGGCGGCGAGCGGGGCTGGTACTCCAACCCGCTGCTGTGGGCGATCCGGGGCTGGATGGACAAGCTGGTCGGCGGCGTCGGACTCCGCCGGGGGCGCCGGCACCGTGATCGTCTGGTGGTGGGGGATGCCGTCGACTTCTGGCGTGTGGAGGCGCTCGAGCCGGGCTCCCTGCTCCGGCTGCGCGCCGAGATGAAGGTGCCGGGCCTGGCGTGGCTCGAGATGCGCTGCACCCCCGACGGCGCGGGGGCGCGCTACGACCAGCGTGCCGTGTTCTTCCCCAGCGGGCTCAGCGGGCGGCTGTACTGGCTGGCCGTGCTGCCCTTCCACGGGTTCATCTTCGCGGGCATGGCGAACCGCATCACGGCCGCCGCGGCCACCGCGGAGAGGGCGTCCGCCGTGCCGCTCCGGGACGCGTCGCTCCCGGGGGTGCCGGCCGCCTGACGCGCGGCGCGTCGCGCCGGACGAAACCGCGGCCGACCGAGCCCCGGCACGGCGTACGCTCGAAGCATGGCCGCGATCCCCGTCACGATCGCGCCGCGGACCCCGACAGTCACCGTGGCGCCGCCCTCCGGCGCTCTCGTCGACACGCACGGGCGCGTCCACCGCGACCTCCGCATCTCGCTCACCGACCGGTGTTCGCTGCGGTGCACCTACTGCATGCCCGAGCAGGGCAACGAGTGGCTCGCCCGCTCGAGCATCCTCTCGCTCGACGAGATCGAGACGGTCGCCCGCGTGGCGGCGGATGCCGGGATCACGACGTTCCGCCTCACGGGAGGCGAGCCGCTCCTGCGCGCGGACATCGTGGACGTCGTGCGCCGGCTCGCCCGCATCGAAGGGGCAGCGGGCCCCGTGACGATCGCGATGACCACCAACGGCATCCGCCTGCCGGAATTCCTGCCCGGGCTCATCGACGCCGGTCTGAACCGCCTCAACATCTCGATCGACACCATCCGGCGCCAGCGCTTCCACGACCTCACCCGCCGAGATCGGCTCGACGACGTGCTCGAGGGCATCGCCGCGGCCGCGGCATCCCCTCTTCGCCCCCTCAAGCTCAATGCGGTGGCCATGCGCGGGGTCAACGACGACGAGCTCGTCGAGCTCGTGGAGTTCGCCGTCGCCCACGACGCGCAGCTGCGGTTCATCGAGCAGATGCCCCTGGATGCCGGTCACACCTGGGACCGGCAGACGATGGTCACTCGCGACGAGATCCTCGAGTCGCTGGCGACCCGGTGGCGCCTGGAGCCCATCCCGGGCCGCGGCGGCGCGCCGGCCGAGACCTGGGCGCTCGACGGCGGGCCGCACACCGTCGGAGTCATCGCGTCGGTCACGGCTCCGTTCTGCGGCAACTGCGACCGGCTGCGCCTCACCGCCGACGGGCAGCTGCGCAACTGCCTCTTCTCCACGAGCGAGTTCGACCTGATGCCCGCGCTCCGATCGGACGGGGGACCGGATGCCGAGGGCATCGAAGCTGTTCTGCGCGCGTGCGTGTGGGGCAAGCTGCCCGGCCATGCCATCAACGACCCGAGCTTCCTGCAGCCCGCGCGCGGCATGAACGCCATCGGCGGCTGAGCCGGTTCGTCCGCTGCCGCGGAACCGGGCCACAGGGCGCCGAAGCGCGCCTACGATTGGCGCTATGGGACGCATCACGGCACGGCGCCCGGTCACCCGCATCACGGTTTCCGAGGCGGACGGCGACAACGAGCGACGGCGCTCCGACACGCTCGCCGTCGAGGAGCCCCTCGAGATCCGCGTCGGCGGCACGTCGCTGGCGATCACGATGCGCACGCCGGGGCACGACGTCGAGCTGGCCGCCGGCTTCCTCGTCTCCGAGGGAGTCATCGCGCGAGGCCCGGACTTCCGCTCGGCGATCCACTGCGGAGGTCCGGGAACCGGAACCGTGGCCCCCGCGGCCTCCGTCGGCATCTCGAGCAGTGAGAACACCTACAACGTGCTCGATGTGACGCTGGGTCCGGGCGTCGCTCCGCCCGATCCCGACCTCGCCCGCAACTTCTACACGACCAGTTCGTGCGGCCTGTGCGGCAAGGCCAGCATCGAGGCCGTCGAGACCGTGTCGTCGTACGACGTGCGGGCGGATGCGGCGACCGTGTCGGCTGCGCTGCTCACGACCTTCCCCGACGCGCTTCGGGCGCACCAGGACGTCTTCGACAAGACGGGCGGCCTGCACGCAGCCGGCCTCTTCGACGCGAACTCGGGCGAACTCGTGGTGGTGCGCGAGGATGTCGGCCGGCACAACGCCGTCGACAAGGTGGTCGGCTGGGCGGTCCTCGACGACCGACTGCCGCTCGAAGGCCACGTGCTCATGGTGTCGGGGCGCGCGAGCTTCGAACTCGTGCAGAAGGCCGTCATGGCCGGCATCCCGATGCTCTCCGCCGTGTCGGCGCCGTCCTCCCTCGCGGTCGAGCTGGCGGAGGCATCCGGACTGACCCTCGTGGGGTTCCTTCGCGGCGCGTCGATGAACGTCTACGCACACCCCGAGCGCGTCACGACGTCGGCGCGCCGCCCTCAGCAGGTCGCGCACTCCCTGTAGCCCCACTCCCTGCAGTCCCACTCCGTGCAGCCGCCGTCTCGTCGGGCACCGGTGGCACGATGCGGAACTCCGGCGCGGCCGAGACGAGCAGCCACGCCGGCAGGACGATCACGCAGAGCATCGGGAGCAGGCTCACATCGCCCGCGACCGCCACGGCGAGGAAGAGCGCGAGCCACCCGTCGCGGGCCACGACGATGACGATGCCGATGACGCCGCAGGCCACGGCGAGTCCGATCGGGATGCCGGGGAAGAGCGCGTTGCCGAGCAGGCCGAGAGCCACGCCGATGAACGTCGCGGGGAAGATGCGGCCCCCGCGGAACAGCGCGGATGCTGCGACGAGCAGCGCGAGGGCCTTGATGCCGGCGATCGACGCGAGCTGACCGGGGTCGTAGTCCCCAGGATTCTGCAGCAGCTCACCCATCTGCGTGAGCCCCTTGAACATCGTGATGGGCCCCCCGATGAAGCCGAGGATGCCCAGGATGAGGCCGCCCGCCGTCGTGATGAGGATGGGATGCCGCAGCGCGTGCAGGGCGCGATAGAACCAGGGGAACGCGAAGAGGGTCACCATCCCGATGAGCACGATGCCGCAGGTGAGGAGCGTGCCGGTCACGAAGTCGATCGCCTGCGGCGCGCCGTAGTCGGGAAGGTCGAACGCGAAGGGCGGCGCCCCGAGCAGATGCATCGTCACCGCGGCCGCTCCCGCCGCCGCGACCGGAAGGAACAAGCGGTCCCAGAGGGAGCCGCCCGCCTTGAGCGTCGCGAAGATGCCGGTGAACAGGAGCGCCGCCGCCACGGGCGTCCCGAACAGCGCGCCGATCGTGGACGCCCCGGCGAGGAGGATGGCCAGCTGCGTCGGAATGCGGGGGATCAGCCGGGCGAGGATCGCCACGACGACGGCCGCGTTGATCGCGATGATGGGGTTCTCCGGGCCGAGGCTGACCCCGCCGGCGAGGCTCAGCAGGGTGGCGATGGCCAGCCCCGGCAGCGCCTTCAGGGGCAGCGGAGGACCCATCAGCTCCGTTGTGGCGCTGTCGGGACCGCCGTGGCCGGGCATCACCGTGAGCACGATGCCGACCGCGAGCCCCGTCGCGGTCAGCACCAGGATGATCCACCATCCGGACGGATCGACCCCGAGCGCTCCGGGAACGGTCTTGTAGAGCACCCCGCCGAGCAGATCGGCCGCCCGCTCGAGAATCCACAGCACCAGGGCGCTCAGCACTCCGACGCCGAGCGCGGGGATCGCGAGGACGGCGAGGCGCCGGGGCGTGACGTCGGGATCCGTTTCCGGGCGAGCGAGGCTCATGGGGCGAGGTGCTCCGTTCGGGGACGACCTACCGGTCGTCGCGCAGCTCGGCGCCGTGGACGGTCAGCGCGTAGATGACGAGCACGTCGACGGCGATGATGATGAGCGACCACCACGGCTGCGCCGGGATGAGCAGCAGCTGTCCCACCGCGCTGAGCACGACGAGGATGACGGCGACCACGCGTGCCCACGTCTGCCCGGCGAAGAGCGCCGCACCGGTCAGCAGCAGCAGCACGCCGACGATGATGTTCCACCACCCCCATCCCTGCGCGTCGAAGAGGAACAGCGACCCGTCGGTCACGGCGAAGTAGGCGTCTGGACCGACGAGGGCGACGATGCCCTGGATGACGCTGAACAGGCCGCTGACGAGCAGGATCACTCCCGCGAAAACGACCCAGCCGACCCATTTCGTCGTCGTGCGAACTGTGCTCATGTGGTTCTGTCCCTTGTGCGAGGTGGAGGTGAAGCGCACGCCCAGGACGCTGCCGGGGGTGCGATTGACAAACTATGGGCGTGCGAGCCCGGGCGCATCATGCAGATGACGTGAGGGTCGGCTGCCCCGGCTCGTGCCGGCCGGGGCATCCGCTGTATCGATTGCGGACGCCGGGTGCAACCCCCGAGGAGGCGGGGCGCGCCCTGCTTACGGTGGTTGCATGCCCGCACCGCAGAAGGAGAAGGACATGACACGCGACCAGTACACGTTCACCAACCCGGCCGAGCTCTACGCGGACTTCGACCCCGTGAAGCAGCATCAGCCGGAGCCCGGTCTCGACGCCGAGCTGGAGCCGAAGGCCGACCTCGGTGAGAGCACCTACCGCGGCACGGGGCGCCTGACCGGCCGCAAGGCGCTCATCACCGGAGCCGATTCGGGCATCGGCGCGGCGACCGCGATCGCGTTCGCGCGCGAGGGCGCAGACGTCGCCATGTCGTACCTGCCCGACGAGGAACGGGACGCCCAGCGGGTGGCCGGCATCCTGCAGGACGCCGGCGTCACCGTGCTGACCCTTCCCGGAGACCTTCGCGACCCCGCCTATTGCCGCGATCTCGTATCGCGCGCCGTCGACGGGCTGGGAGGGCTCGACATCCTCGTGAACAACGGGGGCAAGCAGGTCTACAACGAAGACCTCGCGACCCTCGAGGACGAGCAGTTCGACGACACGTTCAAGACCAACGTCTATGCGATGTTCTGGATCACGAAGGCCGCACTGCCCCACCTGCGTCCGGGTTCGACGATCATCAACACGACGTCGATCCAGGCGTACCAGCCGTCGGAGATCCTGGTCGACTACGCGTCGACGAAGGCCACCATCAACGCCTTCACCAAGGCGCTGGCCCAGCAGCTCGCTCCCAAGGGCATCCGCGTGAACGCCGTCGCGCCGGGACCGATCTGGACGCCGCTGCAGGTCAGTGATGGTCAGCCGCAGGAGAAGATCGAGTCCTTCGGTGAGCAGACGCCGCTCGGACGCGCCGGCCAGCCGGCCGAGCTCGCGCCCGCCTACGTCTTCCTGGCGTCCGCGGAGTCGAGCTATGTGGCGGGCGAGACCTTGAGCGTGACAGGCGGCTCGCCCACCCCGTGAGCATCGTCGCCGGATGGCGTGTCCGCGCGGCGTCCGGCGACGAGCACGGCGCCGAGCGTGACGCCGGCGACCGCGGTGAGTGCCGCGGCGGCGGTCACCAGGCTCGCCGCGCCCAGCCATCCGGCGATGGGGTAGGTGATCAGGAAGCACGCGTGGGAGAGCGAGAACTGCGCCGTGTAGACGAGGCTGCGGTTGGCCGGCGTCGACGCGTCGGCGAGGAGCCGTGACGAGGGCGTGCTCACGAGCGACGTGCCCATGCCCAGCACGACCCACGTCGCGAGGAGGAGCGGCCAGCCGGCGCCTGCGCCGACGGCGACGATCGTCACCGGGATCGAGACGGCCAGACCGGCCGTGATCGCGACGGCACCGGCGGTCATCGTGCGAACGACCCCGAGCCGGTCGACGATCCACGGCATGGTGACCGCGACGCACACCGACCCGATGCCGTAGCAGCCGAGCGCGAGGGCCAGCGCCGCGGCATCCAGCTCGAACAGACCCTGCGCGTACACGACCGAATCGACGAGGACCAGAGCGGTGCCGGCGGCGACCACCATATTGGTGAGCATCACGAAGCGCAGCGACGGGGTGCGGGCGAACACCGCGACACCCACCGGCAGGCGCTGCCGGAACGCAAGCCCGGTCGGCTCGCCCGCCCGGGCGGGCAGCCGGGCGATGAGCACGAGCAGTGCGGAGCCGGCGAACCCCACGGCGGTGCCGACGAAGAGATCGCCGTAGCTGACGACGGTCAGCAGAGCCGCCGCGATCGCGGGGCTCAGCAGCGCCTCGAGATCATAAGCGAGGCGCGAGAGCGACAGCGCACGGGTGTAGTCCCGCGGCCGCGGAAGGACGGCGGGGATCAGCGACTGGAACGCCGGGGTGAAGGTCGCCGACGCCGACTGCAGCACGAACACGAGCGCATAGATCTGCCACGCCTCCGTCACGAAGGGGAGCATCAGCGCTATTGCGAGGCGGGTGCCGTCCGCCCCGACGAGAACCGCCTTCTTGGGCAGGCGGTCAACCAGCGCGCCGACGAGGGGCGCAACACCGACGTAGGCGACCATCTTGATGGCCAGCGCGGTGCCGAGCACGGCCCCTGCGGCATCCTCGGCGATGTCGAACGCCAGCAGACCCAGGGCCACGGTGAGCAGGCCGGTTCCGAGCAGGGCGATCACCTGCGCCGAGAACAGCGAGCGATACGTGGGGTTGCGCAGGACCGTGATCACGCGTGGTGCTGCGGCGCGTCATCCACCGCGTGTTCGGCCTGGCGGATCGCCTCGACGACCAGGCGGATCGCGTGTTCGTCGGTGAGGCGGTAGAACATGCGGTTGCCGTCCTGCCTGACGCGGACGATCTTGGCCCAGCGCATCTTCGCCAGGTGCTGGGAGACGGCGGCCGGGCTGCGGTCCACCAGCTCCGCGAGCGGGTTCACCGACAGCTCGCCGTTGCGCAACGCCAGGACGATCCGGATGCGGGTCGCGTCCGCCAGCAGCCGGAACACCTCGACGGCGACCTCGACGAACCCGTTGTCGAGCGACGGATCATCCGGCTGCGTATCTACGTGCATACGCAGATACTACGTCTGATCGCGTCCGGGCGGCAGGAGCTGCCTGCCCCCCACGGAGGGCACCCAGGCGGGTCGACGCCTGTCAGGCCGACAGCAGTTCGATCAGCTGCGCCTTCGTGTGACGAGAGATCCCGGCGTGCCCGGCGGCGCGAGCACGTGCGCGGAGCTGCACGACGGTGAGCGCTGACAGGTCTTCGGTGTCCGATCGCTCGAGGGTCACGGCCTGGATGTCCGCGGCCGGCGGCTTCGTCTCCTCGGGCTTCGCGACCTCGGCAGGCTTTCCGCTGGCCTTCGCACCCTCGGCCTTCTTACGGCTGCCCTTGTTGCCGGAGCCCTTCTCGTCGGCGTCCTTCTTGCCGCCTGCCTTCGTGCTGGCCGCCTTCTGCTTCTTGACGACGGCCGCGTTCGCGTGTCCGAGCCTGCCCTCAGCCTTTCCCGCCTCCTTCTCCACCAGTGCGGCGGCGGCGACGGCCTTCTTCTCGATTTTCCGAGGATGACGGGCGACCTTCTTCTTCGACGCCTTCGAGGCGTCCTCGGCGTCGGCTGCGAGCGCCAGGAGCTTCTTCGCCTGCTTCTTCGGGAGCGTCCTGCTCAGCCGCTTGGCATCCTTCGCCGCTGCCGCGGCGGCATCCATCGCGGCCCCTGCCGCCTTCTCCGCCTTGGTGGTCTTCGGCATCGTGACACCCTCTCCCTCGTCGGAATGGGCTCGCCCTGAGGCGTCCCCTGCGGGACACAGGGTACAGGGGGGAGTCCTGGGATCGGTGAGGAAGCGATCTTCCTCGCGCGCTGGGCGCGAGCGAGCGGGCGGGCGGCCGAGGCGGATGCCGGACGGCGGACGGCGGCGCTCAACCTTCTGCGGCAGCGGGCTCCGGAACGGCGACGGGAAAGAGGAAGCGCACCGCGGCGAAGCCGGCTGCGGCGCCTATCAGCTGCGCGCCGATGAAGGGCAGGGCGGATGCGGGGGCGATGCCGGCGAAGGTGTCGGTGAACATGCGACCGACGGTGATCGCAGGGTTGGCGAAGCTCGTCGACGAGGTGAAGAAGTATGCCGCGCCGATGTAGGCGCCGACGGCGGGCGCGGCGAGGTGGGAGCGCCCGGTGCGGACCAGGGCGAAGACGACGAGGACGAGTCCCGCGGTCGCCACCGATTCCGACAGCAGCAGCGGCCAGCCGGAGCGATCGGTGGTGCTCCACGCGATCGCCGGCGCCTCGAACATGACGTTCGCCAGGATCGCTCCGGCCACGCAGCCGAGGACCTGTGTCGGGAGGTAGACGGCTGCCGTGGACCAGTTCCTCCGGTGCAGGACGATGTCGACGAGCGTGACGACGGGGTTGAAGTGTGCGCCCGAGACGGTCGCGAAGACGAGGATGAGGACCGTCAGACCGAGCGCCGTCGCGAACGCGTTCTCGAACAGCTGCAGTCCGACGTCGGTGGGGGAGAGGCGCTGCGCGGCGATGCCGGAGCCGACGACCACCGCGGCGAGTCCCGCGCTGCCGAGGAATTCTCCTGCCGCAGCGCGTACCGTGCGCCTCACGAGGCGACGAGGAGCTGCGAGATGCGGTCGAGTGCGCCCGGGACGAGCGCGAAGTACGCCCACGTGCCGCGCTTGCTGCGCGTGAGGAAGCCCGCGTTGGTGAGGACCTTGAGGTGGTGCGACACGGTGGGCTGGCTGAGGCCGATCGGCTCGATGAGGTCGCAGACGCACGCTTCCGCGTTCTCCGAGGCTGCGACGATGGACAGCAGCCGCAGGCGCGCCGGATCGGCAAGCGCCTTCATCGTCGTCGCGAGCTGCTCCGCTTCCGCCGCGGTCAGGGGTTCGCGGACGAGGGGGGCGCAGCACGCGGAGGCGCTGACATCGGTCAGCTCGAGCGTCGTGGTCATGCATCGAGGATAGTCGATATTGACAACCATCGATAGCGGCGGCAGAATCGAACATCGACGCTGATCGATATCGCCTGGAGGATGCTGTGACCCTGCTCGATCTGACACCCCGTGTCACGACCACCGACCGCCTGTCCGCCCTCCCGGTCGCGGTCATCGGCGCAGGCCCGATCGGGCTTGCCGCAGCGGCGAATCTCCTCGAGCGCGGGATCGACTTCGTCGTGTTCGAAGCCGGCGACGGAATCGCGGCGAGCGTCCGGGCCTGGGGACACACGCGCCTCTTCTCGCCCTGGAAGCACCTCGTCGATCCGGCATCCCGCCGCCTGCTCGAGCAGCGAGGCTGGGCGATGCCCGACCCTGAGCGCGCGCCCACCGGAACCGAGCTGGTCGAGAGCTACGTGGCGCCGCTTGCCGAGGTCGCGGAGATCGCCGCCCGCATCAGACTCGGCGTCTCTGTCGTCGGCGTCACCCGCGAAGGCATGGACCGCACCCGGACGCGGGGTCGCGCCACCACCCCCTTCGCGGTGCGCATCCGCACCGCGGGCGGCGCCGTGGAGGACTTCCGCGCGCGCGCCGTCATCGACGCCTCGGGCACGTACCTGTCGCCCAATTCGCTCTCCTCGAGCGGCCTCGACCTATTGGGCATGAGCGAGATCGCCGACGCGGTCACCCATGCGCTTCCCGACGTGCTCGGGCGCGACCGCGCGCGGTTCGCGGGCCGCCGCACCACCGTCGTGGGGGCCGGGCACTCAGCCGCCAACACGCTTCTCGGCCTGGCGGAGCTCGCCCGCGAGGAGCCCGGCACGACGGTGACCTGGCTGATCCGCAACGCGCAGGCCGTTCGCGTGTCGTCGTCGGCCGACGATGAGCTGGCCGATCGCGCGCGGCTCGGCAGCCGCGTCGACGCGGCGGTCGCCGACGGCCGCATCGCCGTGCTGGACGGCTTCGAGATCATCCGCGGGCGTCGGGCCGGCGGCGCGGTCGAGCTCGTGGGCCGGCGCCACGGCGACGTCGTCGCGCACGCCACGGACGTTGTCGTCAACGCGACCGGCTTCCGGCCGAACCTCGACATCCTGCGCGAGATCCGTCTCGAGCTCGACGAGATCGTCGAAGCTCCGAAGCGCCTCGCTCCGCTCATCGACCCGAACGTGCACTCATGCGGCACCGTCGAGCCGCACGGCTTCCGGGAGCTGACGCACCCCGAGCAGGGCTTCTTCATCGTCGGCATGAAGTCCTACGGCCGTGCGCCGACCTTCCTGCTCGCGACCGGGTACGAGCAGGTGCGCTCCGTCACGGCGTGGCTCGCGGGCGACGCGGCCTCGGCGGCGAAGGTGGAGCTCGTGCTCCCCGCGACGGGCGTCTGCTCCACCGATCTCGGTGACGGCGGTGGATGCTGCTCGTGACACGCCTCCGCGAGATGCAGACCGCAGACTGGCCCGCCGTCGAGCGGATCTACGCCCAGGGCATAGAGGACGGTGAGGCGACGTTCGAGGTCGCGACGCCGAGCTGGGCCGCGTTCGACGCGGGGCGGCTGCCGGGACTGCGGCTCGTCGCGGTCGGCGAGAGCGAGACGATCATGGGCTGGGTGGCGGCATCCGCCGTGTCGTCGCGGCCCGCGTACCGCGGGGTGGTCGAGCATTCGGTCTACATCGATCGAGCGGCGCGCGGCCGGGGGATCGGGCGGCTGCTGCTGGAGGCGTTCGTCGAAGCCGCTGACGAGGCCGGTGTGTGGACCGTGCAGTCGAGCATCTTCCCGGAGAACGCGGCGAGTCTGAGGCTCCACGAGGCCACCGGCTTCCGCGTGGTCGGACGCAGGGAGCGCATCGCGCGCGCGGAGATCGGTCCGCACGCCGGCGAGTGGCGGGACACCCTCCTCATCGAGCGGCGCAGCAGGGTCGTGGAGGCCGACGGCGCTGGGTGAAGCGGACCGCGGACGCGCCGGAGCGTCACGGGCCGATGGGCCGACCGCTCGCCCGTCCATCGTTCCACACGCCGGATAGACTGCCGTCTATGGATGACGGCGGAGTTCGGGACCTCACGACGCTCGGGGATCCCACACGCGCGCGCATCCTGCGGCTGATGCGCGACTCGGAGGACGGGCGCGCGCTCGTCGGCGGGCTCGCCGAGGCGCTGGCGCTCCGCCAGCCGACCGTCAGCCATCACATGAAGGCGCTGCACGAGGACGGCGTGGTCGTGCGCGAACCCGAAGGCCGCCGCGTGTGGTATTCGATCGCGACGGACCACGCCGACCGAGTGGACGCCCTGCTCGGAGACGCGCCGCGCTCCACGACCGAACCCGATCTCGACCGTATCGCCGACGATCTCGCGGTCCGCTTCCGCGGCGTCTTCGGCAGGGAGACCGTTCACGCGACGGTCCTCGAGAGCCACCAGCTCCTCGCGCGAGGTTCCACGTCCCCCCTGCTCGCAAGTCGGACGGCGGCGTTCGCCGCGACGCGGCTCGAGGCCCTCGGCCGTGCGAACTCCTCGTCGTCGGGCATCCCCACGGTCCTGTTCGTCTGCGTCCAGAACGCCGGGCGGTCGCAGCTCGCCGCCGGCATCCTCCGTCAGCTTGCGGGGGACAGCGTCATCGTCACCACAGCCGGCTCCGCTCCCGCCGGCGACGTGCGTCGGACCGTCCTCAACGCACTGGACGAGATCGGAGTCCCGCTCGGTGGCGAATTCCCGAAGCCGCTGACCGACGAAGCCGTCCGTGGAGCCGACGTTGTGGTGACGATGGGGTGCGGGGACGCGTGCCCCGTCCACCCCGGGCGCCGCTACCTGGACTGGGACCTCGAAGACCCGGTCGGCAAGCCGATCGAGCGTGTGCGCGCCATCCGCGACGACATCGAGGCGCGGGTCCGACAGCTGCTCGACGATCTGGTCGGGCATCGTTCACGATTCGTTTCCCCTAATCGATAGACCCGGGTCTATGCTTTCACTGGAGAAAGCGAGATCATCATGTCCCAGAAGCCCACAGTTCTGTTCGTCTGCGTCCACAATGCGGGGCGCTCCCAGATGGCGGCCGGATTCCTCCGCGCGTTCGGCGGAGACGACGTGGAGGTCCTTTCCGCCGGCTCCGCGCCGAAGGACTCGATCAACCCGGTCGCGGTCGAGGCGATGGCCGAAGAGGGCATCGACATCAGCTCGCACTCGCCGAAGGTGCTGACGGTCGACGCCGTCCGCGAGTCCGATGTGGTGATCACGATGGGCTGCGGGGACGCCTGCCCGATCTTCCCCGGCAAGCGATATGAGGATTGGGAGCTGGATGACCCGGCCGGTCAGGGCATCGAAGCGGTCCGCCCCATCCGCGACGACATCCGCGCCCGGGTCCAGGCGCTGGTCGCCGATCTGCTTCCGGCGCGCGGTGCGGCCTGACGGTTCGGAGGCACTGGTCGACGGCTGACCGAAAGATCTCCCGCGGAGTCAGCCGGAGGGGTTCTCCACCGGGCGCCCCTCTTCGTCCGTTGTGTCGGGAGTCTCTGGCGCGCCGCCGGACGCCGTGTCGGCCTCCTCGTTGTCACCGGGCGTGCCCTGTGTGTTCTGCTTGTCGTTGCTCATGCCTTCCACTACACGCGGTCGTGACCGACTCCGCCACCGCTTGACAACCGGCTTCGTGCGTCGTGCTGTCTGATGGTGCCGCGCACGGCGGGGCGTGCGCAGTTCAGGGCGTGAAGCGGCCGGCGATGATGTCGGCGGC
>DASUQB010000184.1:0-44915 GCA_036280835.1 Microbacterium sp.
GAGCCCCTGCGCCACGACCCCCGCGATCGCCGCTGCTCCCTCTCGAGCGTCACATCCTTCGAGCGCGGCGCGTCGGGATGGGTCGAGGTCGAGTACGCCGAGCCCGTCGCCACCACCGGCGCCGTGGACGTGGGGGCCGTCTGATGGGTTCTCGTCGGGCGGCGGGCAGCCGTCGCGTCCTCGCCGCCGCCCTCACCGGTGCGCTCGCCCTCACGATCGCCGGCTGCGCGAACGATCCCCTCGCCGAGCAGTACCGCGCGGGTGACAACAAGGGGTACATCGCGGCCGACGGAAGGTGGCAGGAGATCCCCGAGGCCGATCGCGGCGAGCCGGTGCAGTTCGCCGGCGTCACCGAGAACGGCGAGAAGTTCTCGAGCGCGGATGTCGCGGGCGATGTCGTCGTCGTCAACTTCTGGTACGCGGCCTGCGGCCCCTGCCGCGTCGAAGCGGCCGACCTCGAGGCCGTGTGGCAGGAGTACCAGGGCGAGAACGTCTCGTTCGTGGGGGTGAACACGCTCGACCAGGCCGACACCGCGCAGGCGTTCGCCGACACCTACAGCATCACCTACCCCAGCCTCATCGACGTCAACGACGGGTCGGTCAAGCTCGCCTTCGCCACCGCGACCCCGATCAACGCGACGCCGACCACGCTCGTGCTCGACGCGCAGGGGCGGGTCGCCGCGCGGATCATCGGACAGCTCGAGGACGCATCGATCCTCTCGACCCTCGTGGGCGACGCGCTGTCGGAGGGCGCGTGAATCCCGTCGGCGCCATCATCGACGGCGCCCTCTGGGTCGCGATCCCCATCGCGATGCTGGCGGGACTCGTCTCCTTCCTCTCCCCGTGCGTGCTGCCGCTCGTTCCCGGATACCTCGGGTTCATCGGGGCGGCCGTGACGCCCGCGCCCGCTCGGACCCCCGCGGCGGTCGGCGCCTCGACAGGACCGGCGACCGCGGGTGAGTCCGCGACCGGGTCCACAGTGCTGCCCGTCGAGGCGCCGGCGCCCGGCCGCGGCCGGCTCATCGGCGGGGTGCTGCTCTTCATCGCCGGATTCACCGTCGTCTTCGTCGCGGTGGCGGTGCTCGGCGGAACCCTCGGGCGGTTCTTCCTCGAGTACGCCGACATGATCACCCGCGTGCTCGGCGTGCTCGTCATCCTGCTCGGGCTGGTCTTCATCGGTCTGTTCGGCTTCGCGCAGCGCACGTACCGACCGGCCCTCCGCGGAAACCTCGGGCTCGTCGGAGCGCCGCTGCTCGGGGTCGCGATGGGCATCGGCTGGACGCCGTGCATCGGCCCCACCCTCGCGGCGATCATCGCGCTGTCGTGGAACATGGGCGACCCCGGCCGTGCCGCCCTGCTCGGCGTCGCCTACTCGCTCGGCCTCGGCATCCCGTTCCTGCTGATCACGCTCGGCTTCGGCTGGGCGACGCGATCGGTCACCTTCCTCAAGCGTCACATCCGCGTCGTCAACATCGTCGGGGGTGCGCTGCTCGTGGCCCTCGGCCTGTTGATGGTCACCGGCGTGTGGACGGACGTCATGGCCCGGCTCGGGGCGGTGATCGGCAGTGTCGAGCTCCCGCTCTAGCGCCACCAGCCCGGGCGCCGAGAACGATCCGCTGCGCCCGTCCGACCACCTCGAAAGCGGCGACATCACCCAGCCGGCGCTCGGCCCGATGGGCTGGATCCGGTGGGCGTGGCGGCAGCTCACCAGCATGCGCACAGCGCTGGTGCTCCTGCTCCTGCTCGCGATCGCGGCCGTGCCCGGCTCGATCGTGCCCCAGCGCAGCGCGGACCCGAACGGGGTCACGCAGTACTACACCGACAACCCCGACCTCGCGCCGGTGCTGGATGGCATCCAGCTCTTCGACGTCTACACGTCGGCCTGGTTCTCGGCCATCTACATCCTGCTCTTCGTCTCCCTCATCGGCTGCGTCATCCCGCGCACCCAGCACCACTGGAAGGCGCTGCGGGCGCGCCCGCCTCGCACCCCCGCGCGACTGTCGCGGCTCGACGCGTACCGGGAAGAGCTGGTCGAGGTGGCGCAGGCGGATGCCGCGGCCACCGCCGCGGCGGCCTCGGCGGAGGCATCCGCCGCCGTCGATCGCGCCGCCCGGCAGCTGCGCGCCGGGGGATACCGGGTCGAGCGCTACGACTCGCGGGGATCGTTCTCGGTCTCGGCCGAGCGCGGCTATCTCCGTGAGACCGGCAACCTCGTCTTCCACGCGGCGCTCGTCGGGGTGCTCGTGGCGGTCGGCCTCGGCGGCGGCTTCGCCTACACGGGCCAGCGCGTGATCGTCGAGGGCACCACGTTCGTCAACACGCTGCTCGACTACTCGTCGATGAACCGCGGCCGCTTCGTCTCGGAGGGCGCGCTGCCCCCCTACGCGATGACGCTCGACTCGTTCGATGTCACCTACCAGCCGATCGGGTCGAACGCCGAGGGCCAGGCCGGCGACTTCTCCGCCAACGTGACGGTGCGGATGCCGGACGGCGCGACGAGCGACGGCGCCGTGCGGGTCAATCATCCGCTCGACATCGCCGGTGACAAGGTCTACCTGCTCGGCAACGGCTACGCGCCCACCATCGTCATCCGCAATGCGGAGGGCGAGGTCGTCTTCGACGAGTCGGTGCCGTTCCTCCCGCAGGACTCGCTGATGACCTCGCTCGGGGTCGTCAAGGTTCCCGACGGGATGCCGGAGCAGCTCGGAATGGTGGGCTTCTTCTACCCGACGCAGGCGGCGCTGACCACCGGGGCGTTCGCCTCCGCCTATCCCGACCTCATCAACCCCTCTCTGACGCTCAACGTGTACGAGGGCGACCTCGGCATCGACGACGGCACCCCGCGCTCCGTGTACGTGCTCGATCCCGCAGAGATGACGCAGCTCACGGGCGGCGAGACCGGCGTCGACTCGATCGAGCTGGCGCCGGGACAGACGGCCGACCTGCCGAACGGCCTGGGCACCATCACGTTCGTCGACGAGACGCCCGCCGGTTCCCCGCCGGGCTACGGCGAGTCCGTGAAGCGGTTCGCGTCGCTGCAGGTGCACCGGGACGAGTCGGCGGTGTGGGTGCTCGTCTTCGCCGTCCTCTCCCTCCTCGGGCTGCTCACCGCGCTCTTCGTGCCGCGCCGCCGGCTCTGGGTGAAGGCGACCCCCGACGGGTCGATCGTGCGTGTCGAGTACGCCGGTCTCGCCCGCGGCGAGGACCCCGCGCTCGCCGCCGCGGTGGACCAGTTCGCGACCCGGCATCAGGCCGCCTCCCGCGAAATCCCGCGGGTAGACTGACCGTATGCCCGGCGAAGCACTGTCCCTCGACTCCGTCTCGATCGTCATGATCTGGACGGCGATCGCCGTCTACGCGCTCGCGTTCGTGGCATACGCTTTCGACCTCGCGCGGCGCTCGTCGGATGCCGTCGAGGCCAAGGGCGCCGTACAGGGCGTGCCCATCGCCGAGCCGGCGCTCGTCGGCGCCGGCAGCCGTCGCCCGGCCGAGGGTGTCGGCCGCGGGCGCGCGTCGTCGGAGAGCACGGCGCTCCGAAACGGCGGCACGACGTCGGGCAAGCGGTACATCATGGCCCGCATCGGCACCTCTCTGACGGTGCTCGGGTTCCTGTTCCACCTGGGTGCCACCGTCACTCGCGGCATCGCGGCGGGCCGGGTGCCGTGGTCGAACATGTACGAGTTCGCGATGACCGGCACCCTGCTCATCGTCGCCGTGTACCTCGCGGTGCTGCTGCGCTACGACCTGCGCTTCCTCGGCACCTTCATCACCGGGCTCGTGGTCGTGCTGCTCGGCGGTGCGGCCCTCGCCTTCTACGTCGAGATCGTGCCGCTGATGGACCCGCTGAAGAGCGTGTGGCTCGTCATCCACGTCTTCGTCGCCTCGCTCGGCACCGCGTTCTTCGCCCTCGCCTTCGCGCTGTCCGTGCTGCAGCTGATGCAGACCAGGCGTGAGACGCGAGAACTCGCCGAGGTCGCGGACGGCGCCGCGGCATCCCCTCGTCGCAGCCCCGGATTCCTGCGCACCCTGCCGTCGTCCGAGTCGCTCGAGGCGCTGGCCTACCGGTTCGCGATCATCGGGTTCATCTTCTGGACCTTCACGCTGATCGCCGGTTCGATCTGGGCGCAGGACGCCTGGGGCCGATACTGGGGCTTCGATACGAAGGAAGTCTGGACCTTCGTGATCTGGGTGCTCTACGCCGGCTACATCCACGCCCGCGCGACGCGCGGCTGGCGGGGGACGCGCTCCGCGTGGCTGTCGATCATCGGGTTCTCCGCGGTGCTCTTCAACTTCACCATCGTGAACATGTTCTTCAAGGGGCTGCACGTCTACTCCGGCCTGAACTGAGCCCGTCCCGCTGGACAGCGGGAGTAAAGCATGCTTTACTCCCGGGTATGGGTAAAGCGAGCTTGACACGGCGGACGGCCCCCGCCGCGCACTACGTCCTGGCCGCCGCCTTCGGCGCGATCGCCACCATCGCCGTCGCGCTCGCGGTCGGCGCCTCCAATCCCCGGGACTTCTGGCTCGCCGCCGGCATCGGAGCTCTGTGCGCGGCCTACCCGTCGATGTCGCTGGGAACGCGGATCTTCGTCTCCGATCACACCGTCACACGGGATGCGCACGGCGAAGAGAGCGTGGAGCTGCAGTGGATGCGGCGAGCCGCCGCCGGCGCGTTCCTCGACGTGCTGGTGACGACGATCATCGCCTGCGTCGTGCTCATGCTCGTCGGGCCGGCGGTCGAGGCGCTGCCCGTGCTGCTCGCCGTCGTGGCGCTCGGCGCGCTCGACGCCGGCATCCGCTACGCGGTGATCCGGCACAGGGCGCTCCGGTGAGGGTAGAAGCGAAGAGGGCGCACTGACGTGGACAACGATCTCGCGGGACGCCGGCTCGCACGCGGGTGGACGCAGGCGGACCTGGCGGCGGCGCTCGGGGTATCGCGGCAGACGGTCATCTCGATCGAGCGCGGGCGTTTCGATCCGTCCCTTCCGCTCGCCTTCCTCATCGCCCGGACCTTCGGCTGCGCGATCGAGGACGTGTTCACGGAGGCCGGGGGACCAGGGGCCGGGGAGACGAAGGGGACGGAGTCGTGATGATCGGATTCATCGGGGTCGGGGTGATGGGGCAGCCGATGGCGCTCAACCTGCTGCGAGCGGGGGCGGCCGTCACCGCGTGGAACCGGACGCCGGCGCGATGCGAGCCCCTGGCGCGGCTGGGCGCGGACATCGCGAGCGGCCCGGAGGAGGTCTTCGCGGCCGCAGACGTCGTCATCCTCATGCTGATCGACGAGCCGTCGACGGATGCCGTGCTCGGCCGGGGGTCGGCCGCGTTCGAGCGGAACGTGCGCGACCGCGTCGTCATCCAGATGGGCACGATGTCTCCGCGCTACTCGGAGGAGCTCGAGTGCGAGGTGGTCGCGGCCGGCGGGCGCTATGTCGAGGCGCCTGTCTCGGGATCGCGCAGGCCCGCAGAGGAGGGACGCCTCGTCGCCATGATCGCCGGGGCGGATGACGCGGCCGTGGCGCTGGCGGAGTCGGCGGTGGCGCCGATGTGCGCCTCCACGGTGCGGTGCGGCGCCGTCCCCGGTGCGCTGTCGATGAAGCTGGCCGTGAACCTCTACATGATCGGCATGGTCACCGCTCTCGCCGAGGCGGTCCACTTCGCCTCGAGCATGCAGCTGGATCTGGCCGCCTTCTCGGCGGTGCTGCAGGCAGGCCCCATGGACAGCGCCCTCGCGCGCGTCAAGACGGGCAAGCTGCTGACGGGCGATTACGAGGTGCAGGCGGCGATCACCGACGTCATCAAGAACGCCGACCTCGTGGCGGACGCCGCCCGCGAGGCGGGCATCGCGGCGCCGATCATCGATCTCTGCGCCGCCCTCTATCGCGAAACGGGCGAGGCGGGGTGGGGTCACGAGGACATGGTGGCGGTGGTCAAGGCGATCGCGAACCGGGCGGGATCCGCGGGCGGCGGACCTTCGCCGAGTCGCCGCTGACGCATCGCCTTCTCATAAACGGTGGGAAAGTTCCGCTGATTGCGTCGGTGTTGAACGGCATTCTGCCGCGGAAAGACGCCAGTATGCGAATGCCGGCATGCTTTCGGCGCGTCGTAATGATGAGAATTCTCTTGACGTTTCCGGAAACGCAGGTCTAGCTTTTGCCTCGGGTCTCCAGATCTATCGGGCGCGACGCAGCGCCGGGGAAAGATAGACGACGGGTAGGGGCGGAGACTCGCACAAAAAAGGCTCGGGGGAGCCTAGGGGACTTTGCGTGCTGCGAAACATCCATTTCGACGGCTGGCAGGTTATGTTCGGGCAAACGTACGACTCACGGAGGGCGAGCGCGGCTTATGCGGCGCTGTCGCTCCTCGTGGCGTTCGTCATGCTCGTGACCTCCATCGCCCCGTACTCGTGGTTCGACCCCACCGCGCAGGCCGTGTCGCTTCCGGTCAGCCAGGGCGGCGGAACGCCGCCGCAGCAGGGCGAACCCATGCCGGAGGGGGCGGGAATCGCCGTCTCCATCGTCGCGGCTACGCCGACGGGCGCCGACCCCGGCGTCGTCGTCGGCCAGGCGGCCTTCGTGGACGTGCGCCCCTTCGAGGCCACCGGCGAAGAGGCGCCGGCACCGGCCGATGAGGCCGCGCCGGCACCGGAGCCGGCCCCCGCGGAGGAGCCCGCACCGGAGCCCGAACCCGAACCCGCGCCCGCTCCCGCGCCGGCACCGGAGCCGGCACCGGCTCCCGAGCCCGCTCCGGCGGTCGAGCCCGCTCCCGTCGTGGAACCCGCTCCGGAGGGCGAGCCCGCCCCCGTCGAGCCCGCTCCGGCGGTCGAGTCACCCGAGGCGCCCGCAGCCGCCGCCCCGTCTCCCTGGATCCTCACGATGTCCGGCACCGCGGCATCCCTCGTCTTCCGCTCCGACGGCACCGTCTCGTTCCAGGGCGTCACACGCCCGCTGGCGGAGATCTCCGAGATCCGCGTCACGGGCACCGGCGGCGACGACACCCTCACGATCGACTTCGGCGGCACCGATCCCGGCCTGATGATCCACTTCGACGGCGCCGCCGGTTTCGACACGCTGGCGACGCACGGAGCCGGCGGCCTCTCGTCCGCCGCGGTCGACGGCTCCACCGGAACCCTCGGATTCGGCGCGAGCGCCGTGAGCTACACGAACATCGAGCCGATCACGGATGTCACGCCCGGGGACAAGACCCTCGAGCTGACCCCCGGCGACAACCAGGCCGAGCTGCTGCCCGACCCGGACGCGAGCGGCCGGCTGCTGCTGCGTTCCATCGGCGGCGACGCGTTCGAGCAGATCAGCTTCCTGGCGCCGAGCCTGCTCACCGAGATCCTCAGCATCTCAGGCGGCGGCGGGCATGACTCCCTGATGGTCACCGGCATCATCGACCTCGTCGCCGCCGCCTTCCTCGCCGTCTTCGAGTCGATCACCTTCGCGAACGCGCAGGTCACCGCCGGGTCGGTGACCCTGACCGCCGCGGAGTCGAACACCGACGGCGTGCCGCTCAACGTGGCGGACTGCACCGACTTCGACGACTTCTCGATCCTCGGATGCATCGACCACGACGCCACGGCCGAGGTGATCATCGACGGCGGATCGATCACGGCCGGCGACGTGATCCTCTCGGCGACCGCCACCGTGATCCCCGACGCCTCCGCCGCGACGGCGTATGCCGTCATCGTGAACTCGAACGCGAAGGTCGACGTGCGCGGCGCCGCCCGGATCACCGCGTCGGGGAACTTCTCTGCCACGGCGACGTCGATCGTCGGCCCGTTCACGCTGATCAAGGACTACGGCGATGCGGCATTCGTCTGGTCCGACGCGGCCTCCACCGTGGGCGGAGACGCGGTCGTCGCGGCGGGCGGAACGGCGACGCTGAGCGCCACATCCACCGTGACCGCCGGCGCCACCCCGCAGACCGACCCGTCCAAGGACGAGGACCCGGTGACCAGCGACTTCGACGCCGCCGTCGCGGTGCTGACGGTGACGACGTCGGCCATCGGCAGGATCACCGGGAACGCCCGCCTCGCGGCCGGCGGAGCGCTCGGCATCGGCGCCGCCAACACCGCGACCCTCAATGCCGTGGGCGACGCGCACGAGGCGACGAGCGGTGCCGGCGTGGCCATCGCCTATCTGACGCAGACGACGGATGCCGCGATCGACTCCACGAACGCGACCGGCACGACCGCCGCATCCCTCGCCATCCTCGCTCAGCAGCAGGCCACCGTCACCGCCTCGGCGGTCGCGAGCCCCGGCGGCGCGTCCGACAACAACAAGCAGTCGAACAGCCCGGGTCGCGGCAACGGACAGGCCAGCACCTCGGACGGCGGCATCGACGTCTCGGGAGCCTTCGGGCTCGCGGTGGTGGACAACGACACCACGGCCCGCATCGTCGGTGCCAAGGTCACCACGACCGGCGGGCAGTCGGTCGCGGCCCGCGCCAAGAACATCGTCACGGTGGGGGGCAACGCCGGAACGACGACCGGGTCCGGTGGCGGCAGCGGCTTCGGCCTGGGCATCGGCATCGCGATCCTCGTGGTCGATTTGATCACCCGGGCCTTCACGCAGAACGCCGCGCTCGATGGAGCGGGCGGCATCACGGTCGAAGCGTCGGGCCCCGACGCGGGAGACTCGTCCTTCACGGCGACGGCGGTGTCGGGCAAGAACGGCTCGGGCAGCGTCACGATCGCAGGCTCCCTGGCCGTCGCGAAGATCGACGCCATCACGTCGGCGACCCTCGAGGGCTCCGGCTCCTTCGGCGACAGCGCCGTCACCCTCACCGGGCGCGGCAATCACAAGAGCACGGCCAAGGCGACGGCGAAGCAGTCCGGCGCGGGCGACAACGGCAGCGCCGTCGGCGTCGGCGCGTCGGTCGCCCTCAGCTTCATCCGCACGGCCGTCTTCGCGGGCATCGCGGCGGGGGCGACGCCGACAGGGATCGCTGCGCTCACGATGACCGCGACGGGCGGCGACGAGGCCCTGACCGAGACGATCGGCGGCGCCGGCGGCGGTTCCACGGCATCGCTCACGGGCGTCGCGAGCATCGCCATCCACAACGTCCGCACGGCCGTCGGCATCCTCGGCGGCACGATCGGGGTCGGCGGCGCGATCACCGGCACCGCGACGCAGACGGCCAAGGCGACGACCAAGGCCGTCGGGGCCTCCGCGGCGGGCGACGGAGCGACGCTCGCGGCCACGATCTCGTTCGCTCTCACGAGCGCCGACCACGCGGTCGATGCGTCGATCGCGGGGAATGTCACAGCCCAGGGCGCGGTGTCGATGACGGCGGACGGCGCGTCGACCACGAGCACGACCGCCGAGGCCAGCGCGACGGGGGCGCCGGGAGAGTCCGGCGGCGGCAAGGACTCCACCGGCAAGGATGCGAACACGAAGTCGAACGACAAGCTCGGCAACGCGTCCACCCGCACGACCGGGGGCGCCGGCGGAGGCACCACCACGCCGAAGGCCGAGAACGAGGACGGCACGTCGGTGAGCGTGGCCGCCGCGATCGCGTTCAACCTGGTGAAGTCGTCGACGACCGCGATGCTCGCCCCGGACGCGAGCCTGGTGACCACCGGCGCGGCGTCCTTCGTGACGAGGAACAACACGGATGCCTCGGCGACCGCGAAGGGCACCGCCAGCAACTCGTCCAGCGTCGGCATCGGAGCGGCCCTGGCCGTCAACAAGGCCCACATCGTCAACGAGGCGACCGTCGGCATCGGTGCCCGCCTCGAGGCCACGGGCCTGACGCTCAGCGCAACGGTGAAGGACGTCGCGGGCGACGTGACGCACACCCTCGCCGCCACGGCCGAGGCCGGCGCCCAGGGCACCGAGGGCACGCTCGGCGTCGCGGGCGCCTTCGCCCTCAACATCGTCGAAGAGTCCACCCGCGGCGAAGTCAAGGGATCGGACGCCCCGCCGACCCCGGCCGGCCCCGTCTCGCCGGGGGTGTTCCTGGGCTCGGGCATCGTCGTGATGACCGCCGGCTCCAAGAGCACCCACACGGTCAAGGGCACGGCGAAGCAGAGCGGTGGCGGCACGGTCGGCATCGGCGCATCCTTCGCCCTGAACCTCATCACGCAGAACGTCTACGCCGGAATCTCGCAGGTCACGAACCCGACGCGCGGACCCCCGCTGAGCAGCACGGGAGCTCTCAGCATCACCGCCACCCACGAGACGACCCTGACGACCGAGGCCAGCGCCGGAGGCGCGGGCGGGGACGTCACGATCGTCCCGGCCATCGCCATCACGCTGGCCACCATCCGCACGAGCGCGTCGCTCGGTGCGAGCATCACCCCGCTGACGGCCCAGAGCGTGACCGCGCAGGCCACCCAGACCGTCACCGCGAGCACCACCGCCAAGGGCGCCACCACTGCTGGCGACACGGCCGGAATCGGTGTCTCCCTCGCGCTCGCCGTCCTCGACACCGTCGTCGCGGAATCCGGAAGCGCCCGCAGCATCACGGCCACCGGCGCCGTCTCGTTCCAGGCTTCCCAGGCCGTTTCGATCGACACCGTCGCCGAGGCCGCCACGAAGGGCGCCGCCGCCTCCGAGGGCGGCGACGCCGGCGGCAAGGACGTCAACAAGAAGGCCGACGACAACCTCGGCAAGGCGAACGCGAACAAGCAGCAGAACGCCGGCGAAGGCACGTCCACCTCCTCGACGCCGAAGGCCGCCACGAACGACGACGGCGGCAACTCCGTGTCGATCGCCGCCGCCGTCGCCATCAACGTCGTGGTGACGACGGTGAGGGCCTGGTTCGCGAACGGCATCGTCGTCTCCGCCGGCGGCGTGGTCACCCTGAAGAGCCTCGCGAACACGGATGCCTCGGCAGAGGCGAAGGGCGACTCGGCCACCGAAGGCTCGGTCGGCGTCGGTGCCGGGGTCGCGGTGCAGGCCATCACGATCGTGAACCGGGCGACGACCGGCGCGTCGACCATCACCGCCACCGGGCTGGTCGTGACCGCGGGCATGCGGGGCGGCGACACGAACGACGTGATCCGCCGCTGGAACGACGCCGCCAAGGTGTGGGAGATCGTCGAAGAGGGCAAGGAGCTGCCGGGGCCGTCGAAGGATGACATCGCCTACGTCAGCACGTCGGGTTCGGAGGCCCTGCACACCTACAGCGGCTCGAGCTGGAGCAGCACCACCGCGGGGGCGATCCCGAAGGGCGCGGCCCTCCCCGGCTCCCCGTCATCCGGCGATCACTTCTGGCTGACGAAGGCGCGCGACGGCAAGCCCGCGAACAGCATCTGGAAGTACAACGGCACGGCGTGGGAGTGGGTGACCGCCGACATCTACAGCGACGCCGACGAGCTGCCGAAGGACGACATCGAAGAGGGCGCGTGGTTCCGCCTCACGGCGCAGGACGGCGCCAAGGCGCCCGGCTTCTACAAGCGCAACGGATCGGGCGAATGGATCCTGCAGGGCTCGGCCGTCCTCACCGACGGAGACACGCTGCCCGCCGCGCCGACCTCGGACCAGCTCTTCCGGCTGTGGGAGCACGAGATCACCTCGACGGCCCGCGCCGGAGTCAGCGATTCCTCGAGCGTGGGGGTCGCCGGCGCACTCGCCGTCAACATCCTCGACAACACGACCGAAGCGCTGATCGCCGCGGGAGCCTCCGCGACCCTCACTTCCGCCGGCGTCACGATCTCGGCGCTCAGCAACGAGCTCGACCGGGCGAAGGCATCCGGCAAGGCGGAGGTGGGATCCGCCACCGGCGTCGGCGCCTCGTTCGCGCTGCAGGTCATCGACGGCAGCGACGTGCGGGCCGAGGTGCAGAACGGGGCCGCCCTGACCGGCGGATCGTCGCTCACCATCCAGGCGGTCGGATTCCGCGAGATGCTGACGACGGCAGAGGGCGGAACGGAGGGTGACACGGCCGTCACCCCGGTCGTCGCGCTCGTCGTGAGCGTCGGCGACGACGTCACCGCGCGTCTCGGAACCTCGGGCACCTCGTACGTCGGCAGCGGGGCGGTCTCGGTGACCGCCACCCATGTGACACGCGTCGTCACCGAGGGCAACGCCGACGCGGCCGGCAAGAGCACCGCGGTCGGCGCCGACCTCTCGATCAACGTCGTCGTCGGATGGGACACCCTCGCCGAGATCGCACGCGGCACGTCGGGCACCGCGGTGTCCGTGCTCGCCGTCTCCGACCTCCGCACACAGGCCAAGGCCGTCGCGAGCGCAAAGGGCGCCGACGAGTCCGACTCGAGCGGCGACCAGAAGTCGAACCAGCAGGTGAACGGCAGCAACCCCAACACCCAGGGCACATCGTCGAGCACCGCGTCGATGCCCTCGTCCAACGGCGGCACCAACGGCTCGAACGGCGCGAGCGGCGCGAGCAGCCAGTCGGGCAGCCAGTCGGGAACGAGCAGCGGCACCACCGCGGTCGCGGCCGCCGTCGCCGTGAACTGGACCGTGGCCGTCAGCACCGCCCGCATCGCCGCGGGCGCCCACGTCACCGCCACGACGGGTGCCGTCACCGTGCGTTCGACGCTGTGGGTCAACGCGAAGGCCCTGGCGATGGGCTCGGCCATCGACCTCGAATCGAGCGGCACCCGGGTCGGCGCCGCCATCGGCCTCAACGTGCAGGACCTGACGAACCGCGCGTCGATCGGGGCCGACGCGGTGGTGAACGGCCACGCGGGCATCATCGTCGAGGCGACGACGCCCTCCGTCGGAGGCGTCCCGCAGCGCAACGAATTCGTCGTCTGGGGCTTCGCCGCCGGCGGCGGAAAGTCCACCTCATTCGCGGGCAGCGCCGCGGTGCAGATCCTCCTTCTCACCACCGAGGCGCTCGTCGGTCAGGGCGCCGAGCTGGACGCGCCGGCCGGCGGCATCACCGTGGGCGCCGCTCAGCTCATGGGCCTCCAGAATCTCGCGATCGCCGGGGCGCTCTCGACCGGCAGCGACGCGGCGATCGGCGCCGCGTTCTCCGTCAACTACCTCGAGGTCACCACCAAGGCGGCCATCGATTCCGCGACCGGCGCGGGCAGCGTGACGAAGGCGGATGCCGCCGGCGCGATCGCGGTCACCGCGACGGCGACGCTCACTCCGCTGGTGCCCGAGGTTCCCGCGCCGCTGGACGGCAAGATCGACTGGCTCACGCTCACGTCGGTGGCGATCGCCGGCGGCGCGAGCTCCGATGGCGCGGCGGTGTCCGGGGCCTTCATCATCGAGATCTTCGCCCTCGACACGCAGGCGTGGATCGGCAACGGGGCCCAGGTGAACCAGGAGGGCGGAGTCGGCGGCGCCGGCCAGTCGGTCACCGTGCGCGCCGAAGACAGCATCTCCGTGGACGACGTCGGGGGCACGCTGTCCCTCAGCCAGAGCTCGGCGAGCGTCGGCATCACCGTCATCGTCATCGTCGCCAACTCCAACGTGCGCGCCTGGATCGGGGACTCCGCCGACGTCCGCGCGGGCGGTTCGGTCACGGTCGACGCCCGCGCGGCCGAGGACTGGTTCATCCTCGCGATCGCAGGCGGTGTGAGCCTCAACTCCGTCGCCGTCACCGGCGCCGTCATCGTCTTCGTGTTCAACCAGGGCGGGTCGGGCCCGAAGGTCCGCGCTCACGTCGGCACCGGCAGCGACGTGCACGCACTCGGCGCGGTCAGCGTGACGGCCGGGCGCGAGATGAACGCCGACATCGCCGCCGGAAACCTGGCGATCGGGGGCGGGTCGGCCGGTGTCGGAGCATCCGCGGTCGTAGTCGTCCGGGGGAGCACGGTCGAGGCGCAGGTCGCCGGCGGCGCCGGCATCCGAGCGGGCGGTGCGGGCCTGACGATCTCGGCAGTGCAGTCGAGCGACGTGCTCCTCCTCGCCGTCGGCGGCTCGGGCGGCGGCACGGCCGGCGTCGCGGGCTCGGTCGTGGTGAACACGACGACGGATGTCACGCGGGCGAGCCTCCTGGGCGGGGTCAGCCAGCCGACGACCGATGTCGCCGTGCTCGCGACCGACGACACGACGGTGCTCTCGCTCGCCGGGCAGCTGACCTACGGCGGTACGGCCGGCGTCGGCGCGGGCGTCGACGTCGAGGTGCTGCACAAGACCACCGAGGCATGGATCGGCAAGGGATCCGTCGTCCGCGCGAGCGGCAACCTCACGGTGGATGCGCGCTCGACGGAGGGCATCGACACGATCTCCGTCGGCGGCGGCTTCGGCGGCACCGCAGCGGTGAACGTCAACGCGGGCGTCTCGGTCATCACGGTCAACACCGCGGCGTTCGTCCAGGACGGCACCTCCGCCGGCGATCGCGCCGACCTCCAGGTCTCGGGCAGCGTGCGGATCTCGGCCGATGACCGCCTGCGCCTCAACGTCATCGCGGGCAACATCTCCGGCGGCGGCACCGCAGCGGTGGGGGCCGCCGTTGCGGTGCCGGTCGTGAACAAGCAGACGCGGTCCTACATCGGCGCGTTCTCGGTCGTCGTCGGCCTCGGCAACGGCGCAGCGCTCGCCGTCGCGACCGGCGGCTACACGGTGACGACGCAGGACACCCGCTTCGACGCCTCGATCGCCATCGAAGGCGGCGGGGTGATCAACCTCGGCTTCGCGCACGGCTTCCAGAACGGCGACGAGGTCATCTACGACTCCGGCTACGGCGCGAACATCGTCGGTCTGAGCGACACTCCGGGTGACGAGGTCACGCCTCAGCAGGTCTACTACGTCGAGGTGATCGACGCCTTCCGGGTCAAGCTGCACAAGGTCCAGAACCTCTCGGACGCCGCCGTCAACGTCTCGGGCGGAACCGGGGAGAGCCACCGGCTCATCCCCACCGACCAGGCCGGCGTGCGTCAGGACGAATCGCTGCGGTTCAACCCGCTGAAGCCGAACGCGGTGAGCGGGGGCGACCTGATCACGCTGCCGTACGACCACGGCTTCGCCGACGGCGACACCATCGTGTACAGCTCCGGCGGCGGCGTGCCGATCGGCGGCCTCATCGATGGAGCCACGTACTACGCCGAGACGTCGGGGCTCGCAGCGAACCAGCTCAAGCTTCGCAACAAGCCGGAGGACAAGGGCGGCGCGATCATCACCGGGCTGAACGTCGGTTCCACCACCGGCCGCAGCCACAGCATCGTGAAGAGCGGCGTCACTCCCGGCGGCGACGCGGCCGCCTACGGCCCGCGGGTCATCACCATGGGCACCGACACCTTCCGCGGCGTCGCGGTCACCGCCGGCAGCAGTGACGACATCGCCATGGTGGGCATCTCCGCCGGAGTCGCCGGCACCGCCGCCGTGAACCTCGCCGGCGCCGTCAACGTCGACAACATCCACACCTACGCATGGATCGGCGCGAACGCCAGGGTCAACTGCAACGCCGACTGCAGCGACACGGCCGTCGGATCGAACGGCGCCCAGTCGGTGCGGGTCGCCGCGGCCGGCCAGTTCTACCACCTCGGCATCGCGGGGGCCCTGTCGGTCGCCGGCACCGCCGGAGTCGCCATCCCGATCGGCGTGCGCGTCGTGAACCTGAACACCCGCGCACACGTCGGCAGCGCGGCCATCGTCCGGGCCCGCAACGACATCGCCATCATCGCCACAGCGACCGACGCCGTCGTCTCCGTCGTGGTCGGGGCGGGCGGCGGAACCGTGGGAGTGGCCGCGACCCTCGCCGTGACGATCCTCAACACCCGCACCTTCGCCTGCACCGGCGATCCCGCCGGCGATGGCACCGCCTGCGCCACCGGCGGTGCGACGCTGAAGGCCGGCAACAACGTGCTTGTGCTCGCGGGCGATGACAGCAAGGCGATCCTCATCACCGCTGCGATCGCGGGCGGCGTGGTCGGCGTCGGCGCCGCGGTCGGCATCGCGCTCCTCGACAAGAACACCCAGGCGTTCCTCGGCGCCGGGTCCGTCGTCGACGCACTCGCGACGGGCACGGGGCTCCCCGGCGTCTACAGCGGCTCGATCCTCGGCAACGGCTTCGGCCGGTACGGCGTCGGCGCTCCGTTCCACGGGGTCGCGGTGCAGGCCTACTCGTCCGAGGACATCTTCGGGCTCGTCCCCGCCATCGGCGGCGGCTTCGTCGGCGTCGCGGGCGGCATCGCGGTCACCCTCCTGCACGTCGTCGTGAAGGCGTTCATCGGCGGCGGCTCGCAGGTCAACCTCGCGGACGGGGCGTCCGCTGCCCAGAGCGTCAACGTATCGGCCGTCGACCGGTTCAAGTCGCTCACGATCGCGGGCGGTGCGGCGGGCGGCTTCGTCGGCGTCGCCGGCGGCATCGACATCGGCGTCGCCGACACGAGCGTCCAGGCCTCGATCGGCGCCGGCGCGACGGTCAAGGCGAATGACGACGTCGAGGTGTTCGCGCTGTCGATCAAGGACGTCAGCTCGATCGCCGTGAGCATCGCGGGCGGTGCGGTGGGCCTCGCCATCTCGCTCTCGATCTGGGCGATCGGCACCCAGCAGTCGGGCACGTACCACGAAGCCGACGGCGGACCCTTCCGGGGCGAGTACTCGGCGACCACCGCCAACGACGTGAACCTGTTCTACCGCTCCGGCGACGTGGTCACCTACAACGGCAAGCGCTGGGCGGCGACCGCCGACCACGCGAACAGCACACCCGGCACGGACGGTGAGTGGCAGGGCGAGACGGATGCCGCGCCCACCGCCAAGGACAACACCGACGAGGCCGACGAGATCGCCAAGGGCGACGGCGGCTACAAGGACGCCCTCGGCGGCACGACGAGCACCCGGACCTTCGCCGCCTGGAACCCCGCGACGTCGTACGACATGGACGACGCGAACTCGTACGTCACCTTCAACGGCCACAAGTACCGCGCCAAGGTGCACGCGACGACCATCGGTGCGAACCCGGAGACGAAGCCGGGCGAGTGGGTCATGATCGACGGCGAGGAGAAGACCAACGACCGCGTCTCCGGCGCGATCGCCGGCGCCTCCGCCGGCATCGCGGCGGCCGCGCCCACCACCGGCCTCACCGCGAGCGCCCTCGGCACCCCGCCGAGCGACGGCACCACGGCGAGCATCGACGGGCTTGTCACCGCCGGCCGATCCGTGCGGGTATGGGCGATCGACGACCTCCAGGTGCTCGGCATCGCGGGAGCGATCGGCGGCGGCTTCGTCGGCGGCGGCGGCTCGGTGCTCGTGCTGAACATCCGCAGCCGCACCGACGCGGGCATCGGCTCGACCGCCGTCATCACGGCCGGTGGCGGGGCATCCGATGAGATCAGCGTCCGCGCGGTGATGATCGAGGACTCCCTCGCCTTCGGCCTCGCGGCCGGCGGCGGGTTCGTCGGCATCGGCGGACAGGTCGCCGTCATCAAGGACACCGGCACCCAGCGCGCCCACATCGACGGCGGCGCCCAGCTGCGCCGGGCCGGGCTGGGCATCCTCGTCGAGTCGTCCGCGAACCGCACCCTCAACGTCTATTCGATCGGGGTCGCGATCGGCGCGGGCGCGGTCGGCTTCGCGATCGCCTACGTGAGCGTGGCCGGCGACAACCGGGCCGAGACGTCCTCCGGCTCCGTCGCGGTCGGCGCTGCGGGCACCGTCGGGCGCTACGTCGCGAAGGTGACCGACAACGTCACGGTCGACGCGCTCGGCATCTCGCTCGCCGGCGGCGCGATCGGCATCGGCGGTGTCATCACGTTCGTCGACCTCTCCGGCACCGCGCGGGCCTCTGCGGCACCGGTCGGCGCCATCGGCTCCGGCGGCGTCTCCGTCACGGCCGACGGCGACCGTCATGTCACGGTCAAGACCCTGAACGTCACCGTCGGCGCGTTCGCCCTCGGGGTCACCGTCGCCCGGTCCAACTCCTCCCGGCACCTCGACGCGGTGCTCGCCGGCGCGACGACGACGGCCGGCGCGGTCATCGTGCGCGCCACGGCCGACAACGAGGCGGCCGTCGTCGCGCCGGGTGGCGGCGGCGGCGGAATCAGCGTGCAGATCCAGGTCGTGTTCGCCGTGCTCGCGGGCCACACCCTCGCCGAGATCGGCGGCAGCGTGCTGGGCGCCTCCAGCATCACCGTCGAGGCCGACGCCGAGAACCGCGCGACGGCCGACACCTTCATGGGAGCCATCGCCCTCATCGGCATCAGCGGAGCCTGGGCGAGCACCGAGATCACATCGGACGCGTGGATCCGCGCGCTCGTCTCCAGCGGCACCCTCTCCTCGACCGGAGCCGTTCGGGTGACGGCCAAGACGCACGGCGACGGCAACCTCGCGAAGAGCATCGTCGACGCGATCTCGGGCGGGCTCATCGACCTCAAGGCCATGATCGGCCTCGCGTACATCGACAACGAGGTGCGCGCCACGATGAACGGCGCCATCACCCAGGCATCCGACGTCGAGGTCACCGCGAACGCCGTGAACACCGCGGAGGCGCGCGTGCTCACCGCCGCCGTCGCCCTCCTCAGCCTCGCGATCGGCGTGGCGCACGCCGGCATCACCGGCGAGACGCGCGCCACCGGGTCGGGCAGCATCGCCGCCGCCGGCGCCGACATCGACATCACCGCGACCTCGGTCAACACGGCCACCGCCTACTCGAACGTCATCACCGGCGGCTTCCTCGGCGGCATTGCCGTCAGCGCCCCGGTGGCGGAGATCGGTGCGGCGACAGGAGCCGAGTGGAGCGGCACGGTCACCGCCGGGCACGATCTCACCGTCGAAGCGGATGCCGCGAACACCGCCCACGCCACCGCGAAGGTTCTCTCCACCGGCATCCTCGGTGTCAGCGGCGCGGAGGGCAAGGCGATCATCACCTCGGCGACCGTCACGTCGGCGATCGTCGGCGACCCCGCCGAGATCGGCGGCCTCACCGGCAAGCTCCTCGTCTCTGCACACGCGGTGAACCGGGCCACGGCCGTCGCGAGCGGCAAGGGCATCGGCGCCGTGTCGATCGGCGTCATGTTCCCGAACGCCTCGAGCTACGCCATCACGAAGGCGGAACTGAACGGCGACGTCGGCACCACCTACATCGACCCGGCCGTCGGCACGGTCGGCATCCCGGGCGCCGCGGAGATCGAGGTCAAGGCCATCGGCGACGACGCGACCAAGGCGAGCGTCGACAGCCTCAGCATCGGACTGGTCGCCGTGTCGGCATCCACCGCAGAGGCCAGGACCGACAACGAGGTCCACGCGCGGTTCGGCGGCGGCGAGGTCACCGCCTCGGGCGCAGTGAAGCTGTTCGCCCAGGCCTTCACCGATGCCGACTCCTTCGCCGACGCGACCTCGGGCGGCCTCATCGACATCCAGGCGGGCTTCACGGCCGAGTCGTTCGCCGAGCCGAAGATCTCGGCCACCGTCACCGGCGGCTTCGTGCAGGCCGGGGGGCTGCTCTCGATCACGGCCCTGCACGGCAACCCGCCGGGAACCGTCTCCGACGGCACGATCCAGGCCGTGAACTGCAACGGCGCGGACACCATCTGTTTCTCGGCCCCGCACGGCATCAACACCGGCGCCAACGTCAGCTACTCGGCTCCGGCCACCGGCATCCCCGCGATCGACAACGGCTCGACTCCGAACCCCTTCGCGATCGGCGGGCTCGGGGACGGCCGCACCTATGGCGTCATCAAGGTCGACGACACGACGCTCCGTCTCGGCGTCGAGTTCGATGCGGCCGCTCCGGGCCGGGTCGACGTGCCGACCGGCAGCCTCTTCTTCCCGGCCGGTCACAACTTCCAGACCGGCGACAAGGTGATCTACAACTGCAACGGCGGCGGCGCTCTCGGCACCCTCCCGGCGGCCGGCCTCATCTGCGGCGCCGCGTACTTCATCTTCGTCGTCGATGAGAACCGCATCCGGCTCTCGACCAGCCTCCTGGACGCCGACGGCAACGTGGTCGTGAGCTTCACGACCGTGACGAACCCGACGACCATCCAGGTGGGCAGCACCGCCGGCCTCGACGGACGCGCCGTCGTGTACACCGCGCCCGCCACCGTGACGTTCAAGAACACCCTCATCGACATCGACACCACGGCAGGCGGCCAGCTGCGCGACGACGACGAGAACGGCCAGATCGACCGCAACACCGCGTGGAACACGATCTACGCCCCGAACCACGGCTGGTCCACCGGCGACGCGGTGCGCTACACGGTCTCCGGGGGTCCGACCATCGGCGGCCTGAACGACAACCAGATCTACTACGTCTTCCTCGGCGATCCCGACGGGCTCTTCGGCGTCGGCGCCGCGGGCGCGCACATGATCCGCCTCGCGGTCAACGCGTGCCGCGCCGGCATCGGCGAGTACGACACCGTGCCCGGGGACGGCGGCACGGGCAACGACTGCTCCGACGTCATCCAGGTCATCTCGCTCTCGACCGAGCTGAACGTCAGCAGCCCCGACTACTTCCCCTCGATCATCGCGAGCCACAATCTCCGGCGGGTCGGCTACGAATCCATCGGTCTCGTCGAGGGCAACGTCTACTACATCGATGTGCTCGACGGCACCCACCTCCAGCTGCGCGACGCGAACGGCAACCTCGTCGGCGGCCTGACCGACAGGTTCGGCACCCACTTCCTCCGCGACCAGGGCATCGCCGTGGTGAGCGGCGGCACGGGGACCCAGCAGCTCTACATCGACCTCGGCACGATGCCCGCGCAGTCGCCCCACGTCCTGATCGGCGTCGGCGGACCCGGCGGACAGGTCGGCGGAAACGTGAACGGCGTCGTGAGCGCCACGTCCACCGGAGTCGGCGGCGGCCTCTTCCGCTTCAGCGACGTGTACTCCGAGGTGACCGTGAAGCCGCAGCTGACGGTCGACGTGCAGGGCGGCACGCTCCGCGGCGGCAGCGTGCTCGTCGACGGCCGCTCCTACGCGCAGGCGGCGGTCAGCTCGGTCGGCAAGGGCGGCGGATTCCTCGGCTTCGGCGCCTCGAACGCGTTCGCCGATGTCACGAACACCGTCTCCGTGAAGATCGGCGCCGGCGCGGACGTCTTCTCGAGCACCGACATCCAGGTCACGGCCTTCGCCGACACGCGGGCCAACGGCGAGGCGGTCAACCGCACCGGCGGACTCATCGCCGGCGCCGACACCGACGTCGACATCGAGATCGGCTTCAACGTCGACACCGAGGTCGCCGGCACCCTCTACGCGAACCGCACGCTGCTCATCGACGCCGCGGCGGCGTTCAACGGCAACGCGCGGGCCTCCTCCGGCTCGGGCGGCCTCGGCACCAACTCCGACGCCAACGACGATGATCAGCAGGGTGTGGGCGTGGGCCGCGAGCACGGGGCATCCGTCGACACGACCATCACGGGCGACGCCGACCTCCGCGGCGCGCTGGTGCAGATCTCCGCGGGCGTGGGCGTCCGCTGGACGGTCGACTTCACGAACGGGGCTCGCCAGGAGATCGATGAGGACGCACGGGCGATCGCCCGATCCGACGCCGACGCCTACGCGCTCGGCGCCGACTCCGACGCCGGAGCCTACGTCTTCGTCAACGACGCCGTCACCGTCACGCTCGCAGGCGGCTCGTCCACCGAAGGAGACGAGGTGCGCATCCGCGCCGTCCACGAGAACCTCAACCTCCAGGCCATCGCGAACGCGAACTGCGGATGCGGCGGCGGCGACACCGATGCCCGCTCTCGGGCGACGTTCCTCGGCGACTCGCTCGTCAGGGGCGTCGACGAGTCGATCATCCGCACCTCGGAGCTGGTCGTCTCCGCCCTCACCAGCTTCGAGAAGCTCTACGCGTACGCGCACCGCTCCGGCGGCTTCTTCGACATCGGGAGCGCGTCGAGCGACGTGCAGTATCAGCCGAAGCGCGACATCCTCTGGGAGTCGACGGTCTTCCTGCTCGGCGAGCCGAACCCGGTGCTCATCGTCGACGCCAGCGGTCGCATCATCGCGAAGACGGCGAACGTCACCGTGCGGAGCTCGCAGTTCGGCGCGCCGCTCGGCATCGGCGACGTGATCTCGGGCGGCACCATCTGGATCGACCCGATCCTGTACGACGAACTGCCCGCGGCCCTCTTCGAGGCGAACTCCGCCGGCGGCGCGTGCGACCTCGACTGCAGCGGACTCATCCACGGCACCCAGGGAATCTTCTACATGCAGCAGACCTGGAACTCGGTGCTCATCCGCAACAGCTCCGACAAGGCGATCGTGCTGAAGGGAACCGCCGACGCCCAGAGCGTGTCGATCAACACGCTGAGCTCGCACCTCACCACGACGCCCTCGGCGACGATCAGCGTCTCGGTCGACAACGGCCCACACGCGCCTCCGGCCACCCAGTGGTTCTGGCAGCTGCAGCACATCTTCCCCGCCACCGACGTCGTCATCGAGAGCCTCCGGGTTGCGACGACCACCGGTCACGACATCACCTTCGACGGTGACATCCGCAACACCATCGGCAGCACCCGCATCACGAACGACCGCGGCTCCATCCTCCGCGGCACGGATGCCGGCGCCGAGACGATCTACAGCAACACCGTGAGCCTCGACTCCGAAGAGGGCTCGATCGGCACCGTTCCGAACCCGATCGTGCTCGTGCTCCACCAGATCTTCCACACCGGCGAGGTCGGCGTACCGGCGGTTCTCAAGCCCGTCGCGCTCGACGCCGAGGCCGGCGTGAGCCTGTACCTCGACGTGACCGTGATCCGCCGCGACTCGCTGGCCGCGAACGTCGCCGCGATCAGCCCGGTCATCGGGCCCATCCGCGCCGGCGCAGACGCGGTCGTGGTGCTCCGCGACAGCGCCGAGGGCATCAACGGGCCGGTCGTCGGCGACGCGAATGTCGACATCTACGCCCCGAACGACAAGCCCGCCCCCTACGGCACGGGCAGCCCCATCGAGGGCGTGCCGACCACCTGCTACTTCCGCCCCGACGGGGCCTCATGCGCCGGCGGCGCCGACGCGCCTGTGATCGTCGGCGGGGCGGTCGTCGTCGTCGCATTCGGGACCGATCTCGCTCCGATCCGGGCGAACTACACGTTCACGGACATCCGCGCGGGCCACAACATCGCGATCTTCCACCCCTCGTCGGCGACGGAGATCACCGTCACCGCCCACACGGACGTCGACGCGACGTGGGTCGATGACGAGACCGGCGCGAGCCACGGCGTCACGAACGGCTCGGGCAAGATCGACGTCCTGACGAACGGCTCGATCCTCGTGGTCGAGCAGAGCGGCAGGGGAGACCTCCGCGTCGGACACATCCATGCGACGGGCCTCTGCTCGGGCGCGAACCCGAAGGCCTGCACGACGGCGACGATCGCCGCCGATGTGACCCTGCGCTCGCCGGCGCGCATCCTCGACGCCGAGCTCGACGCGGGCGTCATCGACACCGACGACGACCGCACCTGCGTCGACGCCTACGACCTCGACTGCGCGCCGGGGACGCCGAACGGGGTCGACGTCACGGGCCGGAACATCACGCTCTACGCGGGCGACAACCTCCTGGGCGAGGCGGGCAGCGTGTCGGGCCTCGGCGGCATCGGCCTGCCGGGCAACTTCCTCGAGATCCATGTGAACGCGGTCGGCGGCCCGCTCGGCGACCTCGACGCGTACGACACCGCGGCGGACGACGACAAGACGGCGGGCGTCTTCGTCGACCAGGTGGCCGGCGACCTCCAGATCGGCATCGTGCACACGGCCGGCGACAACTCCCTGACGACCGGCAACGTGTCCCTCCGCAGTCGCGCGGGCAGCATCCTGGACGCCCAGAACGACGCGGCCGCCGACGTCATCGGCCAGACCATCGACATCGACGCGCACGGCGGGTCGATAGGCACCGCCGCGAACGATCTCGAGATCGACTCGCTCGTCGGCTCGCCGTTCGCGTGCACGAACGTCAACTGCGCCGACAACGCGAACGGCACATCGGATGCCGGGCTCGCCGTCATCGCCGACGACGTGGCGCTCGAGGCATCCGCCGGCATCTTCCTCACCGAGACAGATGGATATCTCCGCCTCTTGCTCGCGCACGCCACGGGCGGGAATATCCGCATCACAGTGCGCGAGTCGGGCGAGCTGGACGAGGACCTCTATCTGATCCGCAACGGCAGCGCGAACTTCGCCGAGGACAACTCGACGGTGCCGGGAAACAACCCCGATCACCTGCGCGACATCCCGAACGGCACGGTGTTCGCCGAGCAGGGAAGCGTCGAGCTCCGCGTGGGTGACGATGTGACCCTCCACCAGAACTCGCAGATCCTCGCCGACCTGGCGATCGACATCCGCGGCGACTTCGGCAACCTCGACACGGGCGGCACGCTCGCGACGCCCGACCCCGAGCACGGCACGACGATGATCCTCCGCGGGCGCATCGTCGCCGACTGCGCGGTCGCGCCGGCCGGCGGCACGCACGGGTACCCGATGGGTCTCTGCACCCCGAGCGCCGCGAACCCTGTCCTCGGCCGTCAGACCAACGTCTGGGGCGGCAGCGACGTGGACGTCTTCCAGCTCGGCGACCGCTCGGGCCTCGACATCGTGCCGGCCGGGTCGAAGACCACGCTCGGCAGCGACGGCTACATCTTCCTCGGGTCGAAGACGCTGGTCCACGGCAACGTCGACGACACCTCCACCACGAACGACGGCGAGGACGAGTTCACCGTCTGGTACCTGCAGTCCATGGATGTCGTGACCAGCCCCACGGGCCTGCAGAGCGGCGTCGGCGCCGGCCACGTGCTGACGCTCGACGGCCAGGGCGAGAGCGACCGCTACACGATCTACACGAACGGCAGCCAGGGCAGCATCCGCAACTACGTCATCAACGTTCTCGACACGGGTGCCCCCGACCGGGGCGTCGACGAGCTCGCGATCTTCGGGCACGACGCCGGTGACATCTTCCTGCTCCGGGCCCTGACCTGCATCGACAACGAGTCGCCCTACAGCATCGCGGGAATGCCGCCGGTCTGCGGCAGCGCGACCGAGACGGCGGATCGTCCCGCCTTCGTCGCCCTGCTGGCGGGCAACGGGAGCCCCGACGGCGGCGTGGGCACCTACCGCGACCGCATCGCGGGCAACGAGCCGAGCTGGATGGTGCAGCGCATCAACTACGACACGGCCATCAACGGGCGCGTCTCGGTCTTCGGCGGTAACGGGAACGACTCCTTCTACGTCGACGACACGACCGCGACGATGACCCTCGACGGGGGTGCCGGTCACGACACGTTCCAGATCGGGCAGATCTTCGGCACGCAGCGCGACGGGCAGAGCGCGCCCGACGGCGGCGCCCTTCTGGCGGCCGACACCTTCCCCTCCCTCGTGCCGACGACCCGCGGATGGCTGAGCCCCGGTGCCCACGCGCCCCTGCTGGCCACCGGCGGCACCGGCAACGATCGCTTCACGGTCTACTCGAACCAGGCCGAGATCCAACTCAGCGGCGACGACAACAACGACCTGTTCATCGTCAGGGCCTTCGCGATCGCCGCGGTCTGCGACACCGACGCCGACAACATCGCCGGGTGCGGCCTCTCGGACGTCGACTACCGGCCCGCGAACGGCGTCTTCCCGCTGGATGCGGCGGACGGCGCGGACGACGGAATGTGCACGCTCGCCGCGGGGTACATCCGGTTCGACAACAACGGCGACAACGTCTGCAACAACGCCGACGCCCACATCACCTACAACCACGAGCTGGGTTCGAACGTCGACCTCGACAACCGGCAGTGGCTGGACGATGTCATCCCGCTCGACGCGAACGGCGTCGCGGTGCCCGTCATCGGCCTCGGCTTCTCGACGAACCGTCCGCTCGACATCCGCGCCGGTGGCGGCGAGGACGAGGTGCAGTACAACGTCAACGCTCCCGTGAACGTCGACGGCGGCACCGGCTTCGACAAGCTGGTCGTGCTGGGCACCGAGTTCGCCGACGACTTCGCGATCACCGACAAGGGCATCTACGGCGCCGGACTGCTCGTCAAGTACACGACGGTCGAGGTGCTCGAGGTCGACGGCCTGGAGGGCGACGACCAGTTCTTCGTCCAGTCCACCGCCTACGGGGTGGCGTACCGCGTGATCGGCGGACTCGGTTCCGACGCGATCAACGTCACGGGCGACGTGACCGCCGACATCGTCACGCGCGAGCTCGAGGGTCTCTCTGGGGCGGTCGATCACATCGTCACGTCGCCGGGAGACACCGGCTACGACGGGCTGCCGACGGACGGCGTGCCCTACAACCTCGCCACCGGCAGCCAGGGCATCGTCGTCATCCGCGAGGGCACCGGCGGCACAGCCGTGCGCGAGGGCGCCGCGAACACGGCGGTCATCAAGAGCTACGCGTACTACGAGGTCTCGCTCGCCGTCGTGCCGACCCACAACGTCTACGTGACGGTGTCGGCCACCTGGTCGCCGTCGCAGGAGGCCAACGGCGACGACCTCAACCCCGACCCGCTCGTCGACGGCATCGGCGACACCGTCTGGCTCTGCGTCGGCGTCATCGACAGCCAGTGCGACGAGGCATCCGAGTTCCAGCGCCACTACGTGCGCAACGGCGCCGTCGTCGACGCCGCCGGGCGCGCGGTCACCCTGACCTTCCTCGCGGGCTCGTCCACGAACCAGTGGCAGCGGGTCTACCTCTGGGCCGTCGACGACGTCCGCTCCGAGGGCGACCGCATCGTCGTCATCCAGCACTCCGTGATCAGTGGCGACGCCCGCTTCGCCGGCGCGCAGGTGCGCCAGGTCGGCGCCACCGTCTACGACAACGACACCCCGGGCGTCTACGCGGTTCCCGTCGCGCCCGGCGCCTCGACGCTCGACGCGGGAACGCTGGTCATCGAGGGCGCGAACGGCCGCACGGACGACGTGCTGGTCTCGCTCGCGATGGCCCCCACCGGCACGGTCTGGGTGAAGCTGACGATGGATGCCGCGAGCCAGGCGCTCCTGCAGCTCTCCTTCCCGGGCCTCGTCGAGGGCGTGCGCTGGTTCCGCGTGGTCGATGCCACGGGCACGTGGTACAGCATCAGCTTCGACGGCACCAACTGGTCCACACCGGTGCGGCTGCGCGTCACGGCCCGCGAGAACACCGATGTGGGCGACCCGAAGACGGCCGTGATCTCCTATGGCCTCGACACGACCCGCACGTCGGCCGCCATCGCCGCCGCGTACCCCATCCCGAACCTCCGCAGCGGACCGCTGCGCACCGATGTTCTCGTGTACGACGACGAGACGCCGAACGTCGTGACGATCATCAGCGGCACCGACACGGTGATCGTGCGGTGCCTCGACACCGACTGCCTCATCCCCGGCGCGACGGATGACTACGTGCTCCGCCTCACCAAGAGGCCGACTCCCGGAAGCACGATCACCATCGCACTGCTGCCCGACGGCCTCGTCGACGTGGTGTCGGTCAACGGGGTGGCGATCACTCCGGCCGATTACCAGATCATCGGCGGAGACATCCCGACCCGCGTCTTCCTCGGCAAGCTGTCCTTCTCAGGCAGCCGGGTCACGAGGGCGAACGGGAGCGACCTCGGCAGCTTCGTCGACGAGGGCCTGGCCGTCGGCCAGCGACTGACCATCTCGGGCTGCGGCGGAACGATCTACACAGTCACGGGCGTCGACCCTGCCGGCAAGTGGTTCGACGTAAACGCAAGCGTCGCCGGTTGCTCCCCTGCGGCGGGGTCGACGCTCGACAGCATCAACCAGCTGCGCCGGGTGGGTGACTGGACCGGTCAGGCGACCACCGAGTTCGTGGACGGCGCGTGGCGGGTCGTGCGCACGGACGCCTCGAGCTGGCTCGCCGACGGCTTCATCGAGGGTCAGTGGGTCGAGCTGCAGCAGGGCGCCATCAAGGTCCGCGCCAAGATCGCCATCGTCCGCGGCGTCAACGCCGGCAACGACGAGAAGATCGAGTTCCGCACGATCGACAACCTGGCGGCGCTCGTCGCCGGCCTCATCAGGGTCGTCCGCATCGCCGCCGTCGTCACGTTCACCGAGGCCGACTGGTTCGTGGAGAAGAAGATCGTGCTCGGGGCCGACATCGACTACGAGCAGCCGATCCAGCGCCAAGGGGTCAAGATCTTCCCGGCATCCACGCACCTGCTCTCGAAGCTTCGTGGCCCGCTGGCCGTCGAGGGCGGCGTCTCCGGCGCCGACCGATCGCTCGAGCTGGGGCTCAAGCTTCCCGGCGAGCAGGACGGCCCCCTCTTCGCGATCGCGAGCCAGGCGCCGGAGACCAAGCAGATCGACATCCTGAACATCTACAACGACTCGAGCCAGGCGCACACCCGCGGTGCCATGAACAGCACGACGCTGAAGGGCTTCGGCATGGCGGGCGACCTCGACTTCGGAGCCGGGTACGGCGGCCTCGAGGGCGAGACGTTCGGCGAGTCGCAGATCTTCGCCGGCGGCATCAGCTACGGAACGATCCAGTTCATCGACGGGGTGTACGCGACGAACGGCGCCAAGTCCACGATCGAGATCTTCAACCTGCTTCTCGGCGTCGGGAACGACCGCCTCGACATCCAGGGCACCCTGCAGCCGGATGACGCCGTCAAGCTGACCGGCACGACGGTGCTCGCGACGCAGGGCGCCGGCGCCGGCATCCCCGTCGGCACGACGCACCGCGTCAGCCGTCCCCAGCCGTTCGACTGGCGCGCGCAGGGCTTCCTCGTCGGCATGCCCGTCACGATCAACGGCGTCAGCGGCTTCGTGGTCACCGGATTCGGGGACGACTTCACCGGCGACACGACCGACAACACGGTGCTGTTCCTGAAGTTCGTCGGTGCTCCCGCTCTGACGCCCGGCACCGCGGTGCGCACCCTCGTCGGCGGCGATGTCGTCGTCAAGGGCGGGGTGGGCGGCACGCCCACCGGCACCGTCACCGTCACGCCGGTGGGCACGGACGGCGGCACGGTCACCCGCACGACCGGCAGCTGGGTCGCCGACGGCTTCGTCGTCGGGCAGCTCGTCATGATCCAGGGCCTCACGGGCCAGTGGCGGCTCATGGAGATCTCCACCGACGGCAGGACTCTCACCCTCAAGCGCGGCGACACCATCTCGGCGCCGCTGACCGGCACGCCCACGGTGTTCGTGCCGGGCCCGCACGGCGGCCTCACGGTGGTGCACGGCGGCGGCAACTCTCCCGTGCAGAGCTCGTTCGACATGGTGCGCTCCCTCCCGGTCGCCGGCAGCCCGGCCGGAACGCAGCTCGTGCTCACGCGCCTCGACGGCCGCCCGTGGGCGGTCAACGACTGGTTCGCCGGCAGCGGGTATGTCGCACTCGACCCCTACGGCCACGGTCCCCAGCACGTCCAGCTGGCCGGTGAGTCGTTCACCCGGATGATCCTCGGCTTCGGCGACGCGGCGTGCCCGTACGTCGACCCGTTCCCGGGCTGCGGCGTCGGGGCGGTCATGCACCTCTCCGGTCCGGTATACGCCGGTCCGCTCGGCACTGTCGCCACGACGGTGCACATCGCCCAGCCCGTCACGGTGACCACGACGCAGGCGATGCAGGTCCGCACCGATTCCCTCACGCGGATGGACGCCGGGTCGTTCATCGCCGACGGGTTCGTCGCCGGCCAGCAGGTGCGCATCAGCGGAATGGCGGGGGTCTTCACAATCAAGACCGTCACCGCCAAGGTGCTGACGTTCCACAACGTCGCCTTCCAGCCGAGCGTCACCCTCAACGCGTCGAGCCAGCAGGTCTGGCACGCCCCGGTCTTCACGGTCACGGGCTACCGCGCAGACCTCGACGGCGGTCCGCGCATCGGCGGCGACACCATCACCGTCTGCAACCGCGGCGGCGCCGCCACCCCGGTCGGGCCGTTCGAGGGCATGGCGTGCCAGGTCGACGCGGTCGCCGGACCGGGCTCACCGCTCGTCGTCTACGGCGACACGAGCCAGGACGGCGTCTGGTACTCGGGCAACCCGGGCGACGTGCTGGGCATGGAGTTCGGGCCCAAGCCCTTCGATCCCTTCACGCACATCCCCGATGCCGGCAATGAAGACGACGAGTGGATGCTGGGGCTGGCCAACCCGTACGACTACGCGGGCAACGACATCATCGACGCGTCCGGCCTCTTCGCGCACGTGGCCCCCGCGAACCTGCCCACGGTCGGCTTCTCCGCCTACGGCGGCCTGGGAGACGACCTGATCATCGGCAGCCAGGCGGGCGACCACCTCGCGGGCGGCAGCGGCGACGACGAGATCCGCGGGCTCCGCGGCGTCGATCACATCTACGGCGACTCCGGCATGACCGTGCACCTGTTCACTCGGGCCCTCGACATCGCGACGGCCGACCTGTCGCCCCGCCCGTCGGTCACCGGCGCCGGCTACCTCAACAACGGCACGACCATCGCGCCGCACAAGGCGCTGGTGCGCGACCCGCTGCAGGTGGCGGGCAACGACCTCATCTTCGGTGATGGAGCAGGCTCGGTCGCGGGTGGACCCGAGTGGGCCTACGATGACGTGATCTTCGGCGACCACGGGGCCGTGCTGCAGGACGTGGCCGACCCGAACCTTCCCGACGCCCGCCTCCAGAAGATCCAGACGACGGCGCTCGCCTCGATCCTCGTGATCACGAGCCGCAACATCCAGAACGGCGGCTCCGACACGATCTTCGGCGGCCTGGGTCGCGACGTGGTGGTCGGCGGCGCCGGGCACGACGCCGCGGACGGCGACGAGGCCGATGACCTGCTCTTCGGCGACAACGTGGTCCTGACTCTCGACACGCTGCCCTCGGGAGCGATCGACTGGACGAGCGGCCGCTTCCAGACCCTGTGCGGAGCCCTCATGTACAGCCGCTCCGACCTGCCGACTCAGGTCTGCGCGGGGATGTCCGCCCCGACCGAGGACAACTCCGGCCTGCTGCTCGTCGACGGCATCGAGCGGGCGTACCGTGACCCCGACGGGGCGCCGTGGTGGGCTCAGTTCGACGTCACCGAGCTGTGGCACACCTACGACATCGACGCGGGGCTCGTCGGCGCCGGCAGCTTCGGCAACGACTACCTGGCCGGCGGCGAAGCGCACGACATGCTGTTCGGTCAGCTCGGCAACGACACGATCCAGGGCGACGGCGGAATCGACCTGAGCTTCGCACGCATGGTGGATGACGCGAAGGTGACCGTGCACGTCGGAGCCAGCCGCACGCCGGCCGGCTGCGTCGGCCCCGCCGGTGCCCTGGTCTGCGACTACACCGGGCTGCTCGTGGTCATCCCCTCGTTCGAGGCGGCGACCGACGGCGAGGACTACATCGAAGGCGGCGGCGGCAACGACCGCGTCTTCGGCGGGCTCGGCCAGGACGACATCGTCGGGGGCTCGAGCGACTTCTTCTCGCTCGACACCCCGCAGGAGCGTCCCGACGGGCTCGCCACACCGCAGCCCTGGTACCTGCCGGGTGACGACCGCGGTGCCGACCTGCTGTTCGGCGGAGCGGGGACGCAGACAGCGATCAACAACCAGACGAACGGCACCGTCGGCACCGTCGGCACGCCGGGTGGGATCCTGGCCGACGCGACGACGCCCGAGAACATGGATGCCCGCGACGCCGACACGATCGTCGGCGACAACGGCCGGATCATCCGCATCGTCGGCATCGACGGCATCGACAAGATCCCGGGCACGGGCCAGACCACGGCCGCGCAGACGCCGAACAACTACGTCACCTTCAACTACGACGTGTATGGCGGCGCCGGCGCCGGCGGTCTGCGGCTCGTGGTGCGCGGGGTGCATTTGCTCGACTACACCGTGGGCGGACCGGACTTCAAGCCGGAGAACTTCGGGCTCGGCGTCGGCAGCGACTGCAACGGCTCGCCGACCCAGCCGACGTGCTCCTTCGTGCTCGACACCGCGACAGGGCAGTGGAAGCGGATTCAGATCGGCGGCCGCGACGAGGTTCACGGCGAGACCGGCGATGACACCGTCTACACCGGTGCCGACCACGACGTGATCTACGGCGACGCGCAGAACGACGACCTCATCGGCGGCTGGGGCAACGACTGGATCTCGGGCGGCACGGGCCAGGACGGCATACTCGGCGACGACGGCCGCATCTTCACCAGCCGCAACACCGGGTGCACCGTCGCATCGAGCGCGGTCTGCACGCAGTTCGCGGAGCCGCTGTACGGCATCCGCGCCTTCAGGACGATCGATCCCGACACGAAGACCAGCCAGGGAGACGTGCTGGGCGAGTTCATCTACACGCCGGGGCAGGTGCAGACGGCGACGATCAACGTGGCGGGTCAGCTGGTCAAGGCCGCCGACCTCACGGTCTACAACCTCGGGCCGAACACGAACCAGGGCCAGAACCAGGTGGCGAACCAGCCGACCTTCGACGCCAACAACTCCGACGACATCATCTTCGGCGGCTGGGGCGGCGACTGGATCCACGGCGGCGCCGGTGACGACGCCATCTCGGGATCCGAGGCGATCGGTGCGGGCACGCCCGGGTACGGCGGCGGGTACGCCCAGCACTTCAACGCCATCGGCGACGTCATCGGGCTCGAGTACATCGACTTCGCCCACCCGTGGAACCCCGGCGATGTCCTCCGCTTCGGGGCGGACACGAACCCGTGGCACGCCAACAACCACAACGAGCTGCGGCTCGGGGAGTTCCTGCTCTACAACGAGTACGACCCGCGCCGCGCCATTCTCTTCAGCGCCTCCGGCCAGGTGTGGGGCTGCACCTCCTACTCGCCCAGCGGGCACACCTGCACGGGCAGCGCCGATCGAAACCTGTTCCCGAACCACTTCTTCCTCAACAACGAGGACTTCACCGGCAACCACGTGACCGCCTGCATCGCCGTCGACAACCAGGGCAACTGCATCCAGACCACGACGACCCAGCGCTCGGACGGCGACGACGCCATCTTCGGCGACCTCGGCAACGACTGGCTCGTCGGCGGCACCGGGCAGGACACCCTGTGGGGCGGCTGGGGCAACGACCTGCACAACGCCGACGACGACCTCCACACGGGGTGCGTCACCTCCACCCCCAACGGCACGTGCTCAGTGCCCGGACACACGTGGCTCAACGACACCCCCGACGGCGTCAACTCGAGCTTCCAGGACCGGGCCTTCGGCGGCGCCGGGCTCGACATCCTCATCGGCAACACGGGCGGTGACCGTCTCATCGACTGGGTCGGCGAGTTCAACACCTACCTCGTGCCGTTCTCGCCCTTCGGCATCGCGACCGTCAGCCGCCAGAACAACCCGGGTCTGCCGGAGTTCCTGTACGCCCTCTCACGCAGCCAGGGCGTCGATATGACGCGATGGAGCGACGAGGGATCCGAGCAGGCGCGCAACGGCGAGCCCTTCGGCGAGCTGGGCCTCATCCGCCAGTCCGACCACGGGCAGTGGCAGACGCAGACGGGAGGCCCGACGGATCCGCAGGCGGGCAACATCCCCGGCGGACGCCGGGACACTCTCCGAGGGTCGGACTTCAACGACGGGACGATGCAGGGCTTCGCCAGCGACTCGGGCGTCTTCGCGGTCCAGCAGGGCATCCTCAAGGTCACCGCGGCCGACAGCACGGGCGACGCCGTCGCCGTGTGGTACTCCGACGCCTACCAGAGCGTGTACTACGAGCTCTCGGCGAAGATCTCCATGGACAAGGCGGTCGGGGGATGGAAGGCGAACGCCTACGTCATCTTCGACTACTTCGGCCCGATGGACTTCAAGTTCGCCGGCATCGACCAGTCGACCAACAAGGTCGTGATCGGGCAGCGCGCGAGCTGGGGGTGGGCCGCTCTCGCACAGGGCTCGGTGCCGGGCGGGGTCAAGGCGGGCAGCTACTACAACCTCAACGTCGTGGTGAACGGCCTCATCGTCACAGTGACGATCGACGGCAAGAACGCGCTGTCGTACACGTTCGCCCCGCGGATGCTCGACGGCAATCAGGTCGCGCTCAACAAGGGCCTTGTCGGATTCGGCTCCGATCAGGCGCGCGGATGGTTCGACAACATCGCACTCACGGTGATCGCGCCGGAGATCACCATCGATCGCACCGAGCACTTCGCGGGGTCGAACGTCGTCACGACGGAAGCGGTGGCCGGCTCCTGGACCGCCACTGCCGCGGGGCGCTACGAGGGCACCGCCGGCACGGGCGGCTTCGCCGCGGTGCTGATCGGGGTGGCCGTGCCGACTCCGGCCGGCGCGAAGGTGCCGGTCTTCGACTCGCTCGCCTACGTCGAGCTCGAGGCGATCTTCCGCGCCGTGGGCACGTCGGGCTTCCTCTTCGACTTCTACTCGCTGGGCGACTACAAGTTCGTCGCCCTCGACGCGGCGGGTCAGCGCGTGCTCATCGGCCACGTCTCCCGCGGGGTGCGCGTCATCGACCTCGCGATCTCGCGGGCGCTCACCGCCGGCACGGACTACCTCCTCAACGTCGTCCTCAAGGCGACGGTGGTGACCGTGACGCTGGGCGGACAGGTGCTGGCATCGCACAGCTACAACTCGCCGCTGGCCGACGGCCGGCAGGGCATCTTCGGCGAGGGCGCGGGCGTGGTGTCCTCCGTCGACTCCTATCGACTCCGCACGGATGCCGCGCAGTACACCGGGTCGCCACCGCCGAAGCAGACGGTGAGCATCGCCGACGTCTCCGTCGCCGAGGGCGCAGCGGGTACGACCAAGACGGTGACGATGACGGTCACGCGCTCGTCGTCCACTTCGGCACTGAGCGTGAACTGGACCACCGAAGCCGCGGGCACCGGCGCGACGGCCACGGCGGGAACGGACTACAGGGGGGCGACGTCGGGCACGGTGACGTTCGCGGCCGGGCAGACGACCGCGACGATCACCTTCACCATCGTCGGCGATGCGGCGAAGGAGGCGAACGAGTCCTTCGTCGTCCGCCTCCACCCCGGCGATCAGTTCAATCTGCAGCGCTCAGCGGGCATCGTCGTCATCACGAACGACGACTGAGCGGGCGGCGAAGCGGTGGTGGCTCCGGGGGGAACCACCACCGCTGTGAACACGCGCGGCGCTAGGCGGGAACGGGGGATGCGGCGAGCAGCTCGGCCGGCCGGGCGACCCGCTTGCGGGCAACGGCCAGCGTCGTGGCGGTGAACGCCAGCCCCGACCAGATCAGCAGCCCGGCGATCGCCGCGCCGAGGCCGTCGGTCTCGGTGAGCGCGGCGAGCATGCCGTTGTAGGCGGGCGCCGTGGGCAGCAGTGCCGCGGCATCCGCGAGCACGCCGGGCACCGTGGAGACCACGCCGGTCGCCACGGCCAGCACTCCGACGAGCGCCGCCAGCCAGCGACCCGCACCGCCGAACACCGCGACGAGCGCCTGATTGACCGCCGCGAAGGCGACGCCGGCGACGACGCACATCAGCGCGAAGAGCGACCACGCGCCGCCGTCGTAGCCGGCCGCGAGCTGCACCACACCGGCCACCAGCAGGCCCTGCACGGCGCCGAGCGCGGCGGCGGGTGCGAGGCCGCGGAGGGCCAGCGCGGCGGAGGGGGCGCGGGAGGTGAGGGCTCGGCGGGATGCGGCCTGCAGCGCCACGAAGGTGCCGAGGCCGCCGAACCAGAGCGCGAGCGTCGCGAGCAGCGGCACCGCGGAGGCGCCGAAGAGCGACGAGCCGACACCATCGGTCGCGACCGGGTCGGCGACGACCGACGCGAGGCTCGTCGCCTCGTTCTCCGAGTAGGACGGAACGGCGGTGGATGCCTGGTCCAGGCCGTCCGCGAGGGTGCTCGTGCCGGTGGCGAGCTCGGTGATGCCGCCGGCCAGGGTCGTGGCGCCGGCACCCGCCTCGCCGATGCCGCCCGCGAGCTGGGCGGCGCCGTCGCCGAGCCGCCGGGCGCCGTCCGCGGACTGATCCGCGCCGGACGCGAGCTGGCCGAGACCGCCGGAGAGGGCGGCGACGCTGCCCGCGATCGTGCGGAACCGGCCCGCGAACTCGGCCGTCGCCCCCTGGTCGAACTGGGTGAGGCCGGACGAGACCCCCTCGACGTACGCCGCGGTTCCCGCCGCGGCCTGCTCCGACCCTGCCGCCGTCCCCGCCGCCTGCTGCAGCTCACCGCAGAATTCGGGCGACATCGTGGCGTCGCATTTCGCGACGAGCGCCTTCAGCTGGCCCGAGACCGCGGTCGCGGCTCCGGCGCTCGTGTTCGCCGTGGTGAGCGCGCCGTCGACGGCGCCATAGAGCTCGTCGGGAACCAGCCCGTTCGCCTCGAGCGCGTCGGCCCCGCCGTACACGCCGCTCGCGAGCTGCGTCGCGCCGGAAGCGGCTTCCCGCGTCCCGTCCGCCAACTGGTCGAGGCCCGAGCCGAGCTCGTTCGCACCCGAGCCGAGCCCCGAGGCCCCCGTGCTGAGCTCGCCGGCGCCGTCCGCGAGCGCTGTCGCACCATCAGCCGCCTGGGTCGCGCCGTCGGCGAGCTGCTGAGCGCCGGATGCGGCATCGCCGAGTTGGTCGCCGAGGCTCGTGAACCCCAGGAACACGTTCTCGAGGTACACCTGGGAGAGCTGGGTGCCGAGGATCGAGGCGGCGGCGGAGGTCACCTGGGCCGTGATCGCGTCGTCGACCACCTTGGAGTCCGGGGGAGTGGACACCTCGATGAGCGCCTGCTCCGGCGAGCCGCCGGGCGCGGTCGACGTCGCGGCGACCGAGAAGTTTTCCGGGATCGTGACGACCGCCTGGTAGGTGCCGTCGGCGAGGCCTTCGGCCGCGTCATCCGCGTTCGAGATCGTCCAGTCCAGGTTGCTCGCGATCTCGTCGGAGCCCTCGACGAGACCGGCGGTGAGCTGGCGACCGAGGGGCACGGTCTGCCCGTCGATCTCGACGGCCTCGTCGTCGTTCACGATCGCGGCGCTCATCTCGTCCAGGCGCTCGGCCGGGTTGTAGAGGGCGGCGACGAGGATGCCGCCGATCAGCACGGGCAGCAGCAGCACTCCGACGATCGTGAGCCACGTGATGGGGCGGCGCGTGCGGGCGCGCTCGATGGGAAGGGTCATGCGTGCACCTCGGTCGAAAGGGCGGATGTCGGGTGAGCGGCCGTCGGCGCGCCGTCACGGGAGGGCGCCGGGTCGTCCGTCGAATCGCCGGCTGCGGATAACGGACGCGCGCCGGAGACGTCGAGGACGGGCGCCTCCTGCCAGCCTGCGTCGGCGAGAAGGGCCTGCGCGGCGTCGACGCGGGTCGACGAGGCGAGCACCGTGAGCGCGGGGGTCGCGGCGGCGGCGTCTCGGAGGGCCGCGGCCGCCTGGTCGTGCTCCGCGCCGGCGGCGAAGGCATCCAGCCCGTCGATCACGACGATCTGCGGACGTCCCGCCAGCGCCTCGCGCAGGTCGCGCAGCGGGTCGGTCGAGCCCTCGAGCATCGCCACGCCGACGTGTGCGCGCACCCAGGCCTCGCGGCCGGGAAGCAGGTGCCCCCCGACGCGCGCCCGGCCGTCCAGCGCCGCCCGGCCCGCGAGGGCGAGCAGCAGGGCCCGGGGGCCGCGGGCATCCGGAGCGGTCACGAGCAGCGCCTCACCGGGCTCGACCCGCAGCGCCACACCGTCGACGAGGCGCACGTCGCCGGCGGCGACGCCCACGCCCTCGCCGACCACCGCGGCCGTCGTGCCGGGCTCCGGCCAGTCGGCGAGCGCGAGCTCGCGCTCGACGGCCTCGCCCTCGATGTCGAAGTGGGGGAGCGTGCGCTCGAGCCAGCGCGGCAGCCACCACGCCCGGTCTCCGAGCAGGGCCATCACCGCGGGGGTCAGTGTCATGCGCACGAGGAAGGCGTCGATGACGATGCCGACGGCGAGTCCGAGGGCGATCGGCTTCAGCGACGCGTCGCCCTCCGGCACGAAGGCGGCGAACACGGCGAACATGATGAGGGCGGCGGCCGTCACGACGCGAGCGGATGACGTGAAGCCCGACCGGATGGCCGCCAGCGCGGTGGCCCGCGCCTCCGCCTTCGTGGCCCCGGCCTTGCGGGCGTGCACGTAGTCCTCGCGCATGCGGGAGACGAGGAAGACCTCGTAGTCCATCGCCAGGCCGAAGAGCACTCCCATCAGCACGATCGGCATGAAGCTGATGATCGGTCCGGTGCGGGTGACGTGCAGCACGTCTGCCAGCCAGCCCCACTCGAACACCGCGGCCACGACGCCGAAGGCGGCGGCGACCGACAGCAGGTAGCCGAGGGCGGCCTTGATCGGCACCGCGATGGAGCGGAAGACGATCGCGAGCAGCACGAGGGAGAGCCCCACCACGAAGACGCCGAACGGGATCAGAGCGCGACCGAGCTGGTCGGAGATGTCGATGGCGACGGCCGTGAACCCGGTCACCTTGACGTCGATCCCGAACTCGTCGAGCCACCGGTCGTGCTGCGCCCGCAGCTCCCGCACGAGGTCGGCGGTCGCGGGGTCATCCGGCGCCGTCTCGGGCACGATCTGCACGATGCCCGTGTCGGCGGTCTGGTTGGGGACGGCCAGGGCGATCGTCTCGACGCCGGGCAGGCGCTCGACGTCGTCGGCCAGGTCCTCCATGAGCCCGAGCGGATCCGTCGAGGTGACGATCGTGCCGGTCAGGATGAGCGGGCCGTTGAAGCCGGGGCCGAACTCCTCGGCGACGAGGTCGTAGCTCTGCCGCGCCTCGTTCTCCTCCGGGAGCATGCCCGCGTTGGGCAGGGCGAGCGCGAGGCTCGCGGCGGGGATCGCCATGATCCCGAGGGTGAGCACCACCGCCACCGTCGTGACGACCGGGTGCTTCGTGATGAGCGTGACCCATCGCGTGGCGAACCCGCGCTTCTCCCGGCTGCGGATGGGACGTGAGTCCGCGGGATCGGCGGAGTTCGCGGCATCCACAGGAGTCGCTGCCGTCTCGCGTCCTGCCGATCGCGTGTTCTCCTGCGCTTTGCCGGAGCGCGCCCGCTTCGGCCGCCCGGCGACCCGTCCCTTCACGAACCCGAGCATCGCGGGGGTGAGGGTGAGGGCGACCAGCACCGCGATGGCCACGGCCACGGCCGCGGCGATGCCCATCGTGGTGAGGAAGGGGATGCCGGCGAAGCCGAGGCCGATCAGCGCGATGAGCACCGTGATGCCCGCGAAGACGACGGCGGAGCCGGCCGTGCCGGTGGCCCGCGCGGTCGACTCCTCGGGGTCCATTCCCGCTCGCACCTGGTCCTGATGCCGGGCGGCGATGAAGAGCGCATAGTCGATGCCGACGGCCAGCCCGAGCATGAGCGCGAGCAGGGGAGTGGTCGAGGAGATGCTGGCGAACGCGGTCGAGAGGAAGATCAGCGCGATCGAGAGCCCGACGCCGATGATCGCCGTCAGCAGCGGCAGCCCCGCGACGACGAACGAGCGGAACGTGACGATGAGCACGAGCAGCGCGATGATGAGGCCGACCGCCTCGGTGAGGGTGACGCCCGGCACCGAGACCGCGAACAGATCGCCGCCGAGCTCGACCTGCGACCCCGCGGGCAGCTGCTCACGCAGCTCCGCCGTCACGTCCTTGAGCGCCGTCTTCGTGCCGGCAGGCACATCCGTCGCCTGGCCGTCGAACTGCATGCGCACGATGGCGGCGTCGCCGTCGTCGGAAACCTGGCCGTTGACGATCTCGTCGAACGGATCCGTGACGGCGAGCATCCCGTCGAGGTCCTCGAACTCGCCGATGGTGTCGGCGATGGCTGCCGCGTACGGGTCCTCGTCGACCGCTGCGCCGTTCGCGGTCACGATGATCATCTGCGCGCTGGTGCCGCTCGCCTGGGGGAAGGTGCGGCCGAGCTGCTCGATGCCGGCCTGCGACTCCGTGCCCGGGATCGAGAAGGAGTTGTCGGTGCCCTGCCCCAGGGTGACGGCGCCCGCGCCGGCGATGCCCAGCAGCAGCAGCCACGAGATCAGCACGCGCCACGGATGACGGTACGACCAGCGGCCGAGGGAGTACAGCAACGTGGACAAGACGCCTCCAGAAGGACGATGCAGTTCTACGAATTCGGTGCAGCGGTTCCGATACGGCGATGTATCCGATACATAGGTGTATCGTATGGTAGCCCCTCATCGCAAGGCTGGGGACTTCGTGTGAGAATCGCCGTAGGAGGTGCCCCCTTTGACCGACACCGCACCACGCGTGACGACGCGCAGCCGCGAGAACACGCGCGCGCGACTGCTGGATGCCGCCGCCGAGGTCTTCGCCGAGGTCGGCCTCGATGCGGCATCCGTCGAAGCGGTCTGCGAGCGCGCCGGCTTCACCCGGGGAGCGTTCTACTCGAACTTCGAGAGCAAGGACGAGCTGTTCCTCGAGCTTTCGGCCCGCGTCGCGGGCGAGCGGGTGGATGCCGTCAAGGCGCGGGTGGCCGAGCTCGAGGCCGGCGGAGGCTTCGCCCTCGCACCCACCGACGCCCTGGGCATCGTCGAGGAAGTCCTCGACGTCAGCGGGGATGACCGCCTCGGCGTGCTGCTGATGAGCGAGATCCGCAACCACGCGCTGCGCTCGCCCGCGCTCGCCGCGGCCTACCTCGCGCAGGAGGAGGAGATGGTCCGGGGGGTCACCCAGATCATCGACGACATCGCCCGGGCGAAGACCCTGAGGTTCCGCGTGCCGCCGGAGCAGGCGGCGCGACTGATGCTCACGACGTGGGAGAGCGCATCCGTGCGCGCCGCGATGGCGGGACTGGACTACGAGGCGATGTGCCGCCGCACGAGCGAGGAGATCGCCCGCGTCGCGCAGCTCATCATCGAGCCGCCGACGGCCTGAGTCAGGACCCTGCCGCCAGCACGGCGTGGCAGCGTGCGAGCCGGCCGAGCCACCACTCGCGGCGTTCGTCGTCCGCCGCGAGGGCGTCGAGGCGCCCGGCATCCGGGACGACCCGCCCGACGCCGATCGCGCCGCCCCGCGGCACGAGTGGCGGCTCGGCGACGTCGCTGGAGAACAGGGATGCCGTCCCCAGGCCGCAGTCGTACTCGAGCCCCGGCAGCGCGGCGGCCAGCGTCGCTCCCATGGCGAGCCCGATCGACGTGTCGAGCGCGCTCGAGACCACCGCCGGCAGTCCCGCCTCCGCGACGATCGCGAGCGCCCGGCGGACGCCGCCGAGGGGCTGCACCTTGATCACCAGGATGTCCGCGGCGCCTGCCCGGGCGACCGCGAGCGGGTCGGCGGCCTTGCGGACGCTCTCGTCGGCGGCGACGGGGATGCCCATGTACTTGATGCGGCGGCGCAGTTCTGCGAGCTCGTCGATGCTCGCGCAGGGCTGCTCGACGTATTCCAGGTCGCAGTCCGCGAGGGCGTGCACCGCGTGCTCCGCCTCGTCGACGTTCCAGGCGCCGTTCGCGTCGATGCGCACGCGCCCCTCGGGCCCGAGCGCGGCGCGCACGGCGCGCACGCGGGCGACGTCGTCCGCGAGCGACTGCCCGGGCTCGGCGACCTTCACCTTCGCCGTCCGGCATCCGTCGTAGCGGGCGAGCACGCCGGCGACGGATGCCGCGGGCACGGCCGGCACCGTCGCGTTCACCAGCACCGAATCGCGCACCGGCGCGGGCTGGCTCCGCCACCCGAAGTCGAGCGCCGCGGCGAGCCACGTCGCAGCCTCGTCGTCGTCGTACTCGGCGAACGGCGAGAACTCGGTCCAGCCCTCGGGGCCTTCGAGCAGCAGCGCCTCCCGGGCCTCGACCCCCCGGAACCGCGTCACGAGGGGCAGCGAGACGACGCGCGCGGTGGCGAGCAGTTCGTCGAGGGAGGGAAGGGGTGTCGCGGCGTCGTTGCTCACGGATCCATCATGCCCGCTCGCCGCCCGCTCGCCCGCCGCCTTGTGCTGCGCTTTCCGCCGCGCGCGGCGCGAATCGACGCAGCCCGCGGCGAGAAGTGCAGCACCCGCCCGGTATAACGATGCGTGATTGACAATAGTGTGCGACGCACAGTAATGTGACAGGCATGAGCGACGACGACATCCTGGCGATGCACCTGCAGGAACTGCGGCGCGGCACGGTCGTGCTGGCCTGCCTGCAGCTGCTGCGCACCCCCGGCTACGGGTACGGGCTGCTCGAGACGCTCGAGGCGCGCGGCTTCGCCACCGACGCGAACACGCTGTACCCCCTGCTCCGCCGGCTGGAGAAGCAGGGCTACCTCGACAGCGAGTGGAACACCGACGAGGCGCGGCCCCGCAAGTTCTATCGCACCAGTGCCGCAGGCGGTGCGCTCGCGGCATCCCTCACCGCCGAATTCCACGCGATCGCCACGGCGATCGACACCCTCACCCCGGAGAACTGACATGACGAACCTCACCGAGCGCTACATCTACGCGGCCACGCGGAGCGTGCCCGAGAAGAGCCGCGCCGACCTGACGACCGAGCTCGAGGCATCGATCGGCGACGCCATCGACGCCCGCGTCGACGGCGGAGAGGCGCGCGACGACGCGGAGCGCGCCGTGCTCACCGACCTGGGCGACCCCGACAAGCTCGCCGCCGGCTACACCGACCGGCCGACGTTCCTCGTCGGCCCCCGCTACTACTTCGAATGGTGGCGGCTGCTCAAGCTGCTGCTGTGGATCGTGCCGGCATGCGCCGCCTTCGGCATCGCCCTCGGCCAGGTGCTGAGCGGGGCGCCGGCCGGCACCGTCATCGGCACCACCGTCGTGGGGGTTCTCGGCGTCATCGTGCACATCGCATTCTGGGTGACGCTCGTGTTCGCCATCCTCGAGCGCAGCGCCGACGGCAGGGCGGGGAAGCCGGAGCCGTGGGCGACCTGGACGCTCGATCGCCTGCCCGAGCTCCGCCCGAAGGGCCTGGGGTTCTCCGACATGGTCGCCTCGCTCGTCTTCCTCGCGATCGCGGCCGTCGCCATCCTGTGGGACCGCTTCTTCGGCTTCGTGTGGGACGGCGACGTGCGGATGCCGGTGCTCAACCCGGATCTGTGGCCCTGGTGGATCGCCGGTCTCTTCGTCATCATGCTGGGCGAGGCGGCGATGGCGATCGCGATCTACAGGAAGGGCCGCTGGACGCCCGGGTTCGCCGCACTCAACACGGTGCTGGCGCTCGCCGCCGCCGTGCCGGCGATCTGGCTGCTGCTGAATGACCGGCTGCTCAACCCGGCGTTCTTCGCGACGGTCATCCCGGCGGAATCGTCGGCGGAGGTGTACGCCATCGTGTCCGCGATCACCGGCTTCGGCATCGCGATCATCGCCGGGTGGGACATCATCGACGGCATCCTGAAGACGTACCGGACGGCCCGCACGCCCGTCGCCCAGTCCTAGGCTGGTGCGCATGCTCACCGATACCCCCGTCCGGCTGGGCGTCCAGCTCAAGCCGCAGCACGTGCAGTACTCCGACATCCGCGACGCGGTGCGTCGCCTGGAGGACATGGGCGTCGACATCCTCTTCAACTGGGACCACTTCTTCCCGCTGTCGGGAGATCCCGACGGTCTGCATTTCGAGTCGTGGTCGATGCTCGGCGCGTGGGCGGAGCAGACGGAGCGCGTCGAATTCGGGGCGCTGGTCAACTGCAACAGCTACCGCAACCCCGACCTGCAGGCCGACATGGCCCGCACGATCGACCACATGAGCGCCAAGGGCGGAGAGGGACGGTTCATCTTCGGCACCGGCGCCGGCTGGTTCCAGAAGGACTACGACGCCTACGGCTACGAGTTCGGCACCCCCGGAACGCGGCTGAACGATCTGGCCGAGGGCCTGCAGCGGATCACCGCTCGCTGGGAGGTGCTGAACCCCGCCCCGACGCGCCGGATCCCGATCATGATCGGCGGGTCGGGTGAGCAGAAGACGCTGCGCCTCGTGGCCCGCCACGCGGACTACTGGCACAGCTTCGTCCCCGCGGAGCGAATGCCGCACAAGCTCGAGGTCATCGAGAAGTGGGCCGAGAAGGAGGGGCGCGACACGTCGAACCTCATCCTCTCGAACGAGCTGGAGCGTCGAGGAGAAGACGTCGCCGACGGGCTCTTCGATGCGGGCGTTCGCCTGTTCACCCTCGGCTTCGGCGGTCCCGACTACGACTACGACCTCGTGCGGTCGTGGCTGCGCTGGCGCGACGCCAAGAACGGCACCGTCTGAGCGGCGCGCCGGCCATAGGCTAAGGCAATGGCTCACCCCGTTTCGGAGCTCTTCGACGCAGAGGAGTGGATGCCGGCGCCCGGCTCGCTGGACAGCGACGGCGTCGCCGAGTACACCGACATCACGGCGCATGTGACGACCGACGGGCGCATCGCCAGGATCGCGTTCGACCGGCCCGAGGTGCGCAACGCGTTCCGGCCGCACACGGTCGACGAGCTCTACCGGGCCCTCGACATCGCCCGGCAGGATCCGCGCATCGGCGCCGTTCTGCTCACGGGCAACGGGCCGAGCCCGAAGGACGGCGGCTGGGCGTTCTGCTCGGGCGGCGACCAGCGCATCAGGGGTCGCAGCGGCTACCAGTACGCGGCGGATGCTCCGGTCGCCGAGCGCCCTTCCCCGGCCGTCGACCCCTCCGCTTCCGCCGCCCCCACCGCCCTGGGCCGCCTGCACATCCTCGAGGTGCAGCGCCTCATCCGCTTCATGCCCAAGGTCGTCATCGCCGTCATCCCCGGCTGGGCGGCGGGAGGCGGCCACTCCCTCCACGTCGTCTGCGACCTCTCGATCGCCTCGGCCGAGCACGGCCGCTTCAAGCAGACGGATGCCGACGTCGGGTCGTTCGACGCCGGGTACGGGTCGGCGTACTTCGCCCGCCAGATCGGCCAGAAGTTCGCGCGCGAGGTCTTCTTCCTCGCCGAGGAGTACTCGGCGCAGCGGGCGTACGAGATGGGCGCGGTGAACCGGGTCGTGCCGCACGCCGAGCTCGAGCGCGAGGCGATCGCGATGGCGCGCGGCATCCTGACGAAGTCGCCCACCGCCATCCGCATGCTGAAGTACGCCTTCAACGCGGTGGATGACGGGCTCGTCGGGCAGCAGGTCTTCGCGGGCGAGGCGACGCGGCTCGCGTACGGCACCGACGAGGCCGTCGAAGGACGCGACGCCTTCCTGCAGAAGCGCGAGCCCGACTGGGCGCCGTACCCGTGGCAGTACTGATGTCGTCATGAGGCTCGAGCCGGTCGGCGGGGATGACCCGCGCGACCTCCTCCGCGCGCTGCGCGCCGCGCTGAACGGCGCAGG
>DASUQB010000185.1:0-18412 GCA_036280835.1 Microbacterium sp.
CGTCGTCGATCGCCTGCTTGAACTCGCGGGCGACCTCGGGGAAGTCGCCGTCGGCGTCGGGAGAGTAGAACGGCAGGTCCTTGATCGGGATCTCGACCAGGGTCATGCCCTCGGGCGCGAGGTTCTCCAGCGCCTTCGCCAGGCGGCGGTTGATGGACGTGCTCGAGATGCTTCCGACGATGTAGCCGACGGTGTGATCGTTCACGGTTTCTCCTTCTTCTCGGATGGACAGAGCAGGCCCCAAAGAGCCAGATCTATTCAGGTGCAAGCATCCTCGTGTCGCGCCTATTCCCCGCACGCCGCACGGGGGAGGCGATCTCCGCCGGTGGGGGGATGTACCGACGCACCGCCCTCCCTACCGTGGAGTCATGACCTCAGGACTGCTGGAACTTCGCGGCATCACCAAGACCTACGGCGACCGGCGCGTGCTCGATCAGGTCGCCTTCGACGTGGCTCCCGGACGGTTGACCGGCTTCGTCGGCGGCAACGGCGCGGGCAAGACGACCACCATGCGCATCGTGCTCGGCGTGCTCAGCAAGGACCACGGCGAGGTGCTCTTCGGCGGCGCGCCGCTGACGACCGCCGACCGCCGCCGCTTCGGCTACATGCCCGAGGAGCGCGGGCTCTACCCGCGGATGAAGGTGGTCGAGCACATCGTCTACCTCGCGCGCCTGCACGGCTTCGAGCGGGCGGATGCCACGGCGCGGGCCACCGCGCTGCTCGAGGAGCTGGGACTCGGCGAGCGGCTGAACGACAACGTCGAGACGCTCTCGCTCGGCAACCAGCAGCGGGCGCAGATCGCCGCGGCCCTCGTGCACGACCCGCAGGTGCTGATCCTCGACGAGCCGTTCTCGGGCCTCGATCCGCTGGCCGTCGACGTCGTCGCGGGCGTGCTGCAGGCGCGGGCCCAGCAGGGGTCCGCGATCCTCTTCTCCTCGCACCAGCTCGATGTCGTCGAGCGCCTGTGCGATGACCTCGTCATCATCGCGGGCGGCACCATCCGGGCCGCCGGGTCGCGCGACGCGCTGCGCACCCAGTACTCCACGAGCCGCTACGAGCTGGTCTCCCAGGGCGACGCCGGCTGGCTGCGCGCGGAGCCGGGCGTCGAGGTGGTCGACTTCGACGGCGGCTACGCGGTCTTCGACGTCGACTCCGGCGAGACCGCGCAGCGCGTGCTGCGCCGGGCCGTCGACCACGGCGACGTCGCCAGCTTCGCCCCCCAGCATCCATCCCTCGCCCAGATCTTCAAGGAGGTCATCCAGTGAGCACCTCGAACCCCGTCCCGTCCGCAGGCCCCGTCTCGTCCGCAGGCCCCGTCCCGTCCGCACCGCGCGAGCTCACGAGCGTCTGGCTCGTCGCCGAGCGCGAGATCGCCTCCAAGCTCCGCAGCAAGGCGTTCGTCATCTCGACGCTGATCCTCTTCGTCGCCGCGCTCGCCGCGATCGTGATCGGCGGCTTCGCCGCACAGAACGCCGGCGGCACGAAGGTGGCCGTCACGTCCGAGACCGCGCAGGTCGTCGAGGGGATCGAGGGTGTCGAAACCACGGACGTCGCCGATCGCGCCGAGGCGGAGGCGCTCGTGACGGCCGGCGACGTCGACGCGGCGATCGTGCCGGATGCCTCGGCGACCGGGCCGTTCGACTACGTCGTGATCGCGAACGACAGCCCTCCGAACACGCTCGTGCTGTCGCTCGCCGAGCTGCCGCAGGTGGTGCTGCTCGAGCCGGATGACGGCAACCCCGCGCTGCGGTACTTCGTCGCGCTCGGCTTCGGCATCGTGTTCCTGCTCGCCGCGTCGATCTTCGGCGGCACGATCGCCCAGAGCGTCGTGGAGGAGAAGCAGACCCGCGTGATCGAGCTGCTGATCTCGGCGATCCCGGCCCGCACGCTGCTGGCCGGCAAGGTGATCGGCAACACCATCCTGGCGATGGCGCAGATCCTGGGGCTCGCGGCGATCGCGATCGTCGGGCTCATCGTGACCGGTCAGGGCGAGCTGCTCGCCGGGCTCGGGGCTCCGATCCTGTGGTTCGCCGTGTTCTTCCTCTTCGGGTTCATCCTGCTGGCGGCGCTCTTCGCCGCCGCCGGGGCCATGGTTTCCCGCCAGGAGGACATCGGCTCGACGACCACTCCGCTGACGATGCTCATCATGGCGCCGTACTTCCTCGTGATCTTCTTCAACGACAACCCGACGGTGCTCGCGATCATGTCCTACGTGCCGTTCTCGGCCCCCGTCGGCATGCCGATGCGGCTCTTCCTCGGCGAGGCGCAGTGGTGGGAGCCGATCCTCTCGCTCGCCATCCTCATCGCGACGTGCATCGCCGCCATCGTCGTGGGCGCGAAGATCTACGAGAACTCGCTGCTGCGGATGGGCGCCCGCGTCAAGCTGCGCGAGGCGCTCGCGGGCTGACCGCCCGTCACACCAGGGCGGCTCCTCGAACCCCGGAAGCGACCGAACCGGGCTCAGGGGTCAGCGCCGCGCCGACGGGGGGTTGCGGTCGGTGTGCAGCGCCGTGAACAGGGAGTACGTCTCGCCGTCGGCGTCGGGGCCGCGCTCCTTGAACTCGTTGACGAGCCGGTACAGCCGCTCCTGAAGCTCCTCCTTCGACCGCTCGTTCAGCTTCAGGCCGAGCCACGTGACGTCGAGCTCCTCCGGCGCCAGGCCCTCGATCTGCTGCAGGAAGGTCTCCACGAGCACCGGAGATCCCTCGGGCATCGAGGTGTTCCACGAGAGCCCGGTCGCCCGGTAGGGCACCTCGCGAGCCCCCTGCGTGCCGGCGCGGTCGGGCTGGGCGGTGAGGAACCCGGTCTGCACGAGTGTGCGCACATGATGCAGCATCGTGCCGGGATTGACCCCGAGCAGCTCCGCCAGCTCCTTGTTCGTGCGCGCCTCGAACGCGCAGAGCCGCAGCACGCGCAGCCGGAGGGGCGAGCTCAGGGCCCGGCTCATCGCCTGCGCGGTGGCATCGGTGTCGCTCGGTCGCAGCACCAGCCGTTCCTCGGTCATGGGGCCACCCTAGCCGACTGATTGACAATTCTCAATCGGTCGTGAACACTGATTGGCATGTCCCAATCACCGGACGGCGACGCTGCCGTCGAGGCCGGAATCCTCGCGGAGGCGCGCGCCGAGGCATCCACCCCCGCCTCCCGCGGTGCGGCCGACGAGGCGACCGAGGCCGACCAGCGCGCGGACGACGCGCAGCGCGCCGGAGGATCCGGCGCATCGGGCTCTCCCGCCGACGGCGACCGCGCGGCATCCACCCCCACGCTGTGGCACGACCGCAACTTCCTCACCATGTGGAGCGGTCAGGCCTTCAGCCAGTTCGGCGCGCAGATCACCGAGCTCGCGATCCCGGTGCTGGCCGTGCTCGTGCTGCAGGCGACGGAGTTCCAGGTCGGGCTGCTCGGAGCGGCCGGCGTCGCCGCGTTCCTGCTGATCGGCCTGCCGGCCGGCGCCTGGATCGACCGGATGCGCAAGCGCCACGTCATGATCTGGGCGGATGCCGTGCGCGCTGTCGCGCTCCTGACGGTCCCGCTCCTGTGGTGGGCCGGCGTGCTCGAGATGTGGCACCTCTACGCCGTCGTGCTCGTGATGGGCATCGCGACGACGTTCTTCGACGTGTCGTATCAGAGCATCATCCCGTCGCTCGTGAAGCCACGGCAGATCGCCGAGGCCAACGGAAAGCTGCAGGCGACCTACGAGCTGGCCAACATCTCCGGGCCGGCGATCGGCGGCTGGCTCATCGGCATCCTGACCGCCCCGATCGCGATCCTGGCCACAGTGTTCACCTACGTGGCGTCACTCGTCGCGCTGATCTTCACGCGCGACGCCGAGGTGGTGACCCCCAAGAACGAGCGCAACCCGATCCTGCAGGAGATCGGCGAGGGCCTGCGCTGGGTGTTCGGCAATCCCCTGCTGCGCCGGATCGTCGGCTGCACCGGGCTGGCGAACTTCGCGAACACGCTGTCGACGACCCTGCTGCCGATCTTCCTGCTCAGGGAGCTGGGCTTCACGCCCACCGCGATGGGCATCGTCATCGGCATCGGAGCGGTCGGCGGGTTCTTCGGCGCGATCGCCACCCCGCACATCGTGAACCGGATCGGCGAGGCTCGCGCCATCCCCGTGAGCGCCATCGGGTTCAGCATCGTCGCCGTGTTCCTGCCGCTCGCCGCGACGGTGCCCGCGTTCGCGTGGCCGCTGCTCATCGCCCAGGGCTTTGTGCTGAGCTTCACGGTGCTGCTCTACAACATCACGCAGGTGACGTTCCGCCAGCGCATCACCCCACCCCGCCTGCTCGGCCGCATGAACGCCTCGATCCGGTTCGTCGTGTGGGGCTGCATGCCGATCGCGGCCCTGCTCGCCGGCGCACTGGGAACCGTCATCGGCGTCGTCCCGACGATGTGGGTCGGCGCCGGGATCGCGCTCGCCTCATCGCTGTTCGTCGTGATCGGCCCGTTCTGGACCATGCGCGAGCTGCCGGGCGCACCGGCCTGAGCACTTCCCCCGCGGGGGCGCAACTCCTCCGCAGCGCTGGGCCGCGGCCCGCCTCGCGCGGTTAGGCTGAACCATGGCCGCGAGAATCCTGTCCGTGGGCACCGCGGTGCCCGCGACCCGCCTCAGCCAGCCTCAGGTGCGCGACTTCTTCGCCGGGCAGCCCGGCATCGATCGCCTCGCCGCGCGCTTGATCCACGCCGCCTTCGACCAGTCGGCGATCGACACCCGGCACACCGTGATCGCAGAGCTCGGTGATGGGTCCGACCACCAGGACGGGGTCTTCGTCGAGGCGGCCTCGCGCGAGCTGCACGCCCCCTCGACGGGCACCCGCAACGCGCTGTACCGCCGGGAGGCACCGGCGCTCTTCGCGGCCGCCGCGACGGATGCCCTCGAGCGCGCCGGCGTCGCGGCATCCGAGGTCACCCACATCGTCACCGCGTCCTGCACCGGGTTCTTCGCCCCGGGCCCGGACTTCCGCCTCGTGCGCGACCTCGGCATCCGCAGCACCGCCGAGAGGTATCACCTGGGCTTCCTGGGGTGCGCCGCGGCGTTCCCGGCCCTGCGGGCCGCGACCCGGATCGCCGACGCGCAGCCCGAGGCGGTCGTGCTGGTGGTGTGCGCCGAGCTGTGCTCCCTGCACATCCGCTCCTCGACCGACCCCGAGCAGATCGTCGCGTCGGCGGTCTTCGCCGACGGCGCCGGAGCCGCGATCGTCACCTCCACTCCCCCGCGCCTCGACGGACCCGTGCTCGAGATCGGGGAGTTCTTCACCGCGATCACCAGCGAGGGCGAGAGCGACATGGAGTGGACGATCGGCGACGAGGGCTTCGAGATGAAGCTCACCGCCGAGGTGCCCCGCATCGTCGGGCGCGAGATCCGCGGCGTGGTGCGCACGGTGCTCGGCGGCGACGCCGACCCCTCGTCGGTGGATGCCTGGGCCGTGCACCCGGGCGGGCGCAGCGTGCTCGACCGCGTGCAGGGCGGGCTGGACCTCGCGGACGACGCCATGGACGTCTCCCGCTCGGTGCTGCGCGAGTACGGCAACATGTCGAGCGCCACCGTGCTGTTCATCCTCCGGCGCATCCTCGCCGACGAGTCGCTCGCCGACGGGGCGTCGGTCGCCGGGCTGTGCTTCGGCCCGGGGCTGACGGTGGAGGCCGCGCGCTTCACCCGCCGCCTCGCGGCGGTGACGACCGAGTCCCGCGTCCGGGCCGGACGAACCGAGCCCGCGCACGCCGGCCCCCTCGAGGCGGCCGGCCCGCCCGACGCGGGCGATAGGCCCGAGCCCGGCGATGCGGCCGACGCCGGTGACGCTGCCGGCCGCAGCGACCACAGCGACCGCCGCGTGCCGACGACCGCGCTGTGACCCTCGCTTCGCGCGACCACGCGCTGGCAGAGCTGATGGACGACCCGGCGTGCGACCCGGTCCGGCTGGAGCGCACGCTGCGGCGGTTCGGACTGCTCAACCGCATGCTCGCGGGCTGGGGCACCGTCTACCGCGCGGAGGTGCGTCCCGCGCTCGAGGCGGGCGGGGGGCGCGGCCGGCTGCTCGACATCGGCTGCGGGGGCGGGGACGTGCTGCGCCGGCTCGTGGCCAGGGCGCGGGCCGACGGCTTCACCGTGGAGGCGGTCGGCATCGACCCGGACGAGCGGGGCCTGGCGGTCGCCCGCGAGACGCCGGTCCCCGGCATCCGGTATCGCTCCGCCCTGAGCGCGGACCTCGTGGGCGAGGGCGAGCGCTTCGACATCGTCGTCTCCAATCACGTGATGCACCACCTGACGGCGCCGGAGCTCACCGGCCTGGCCGCGGATTCGGAGGCCCTCGCCACGCGCGTGGCACTGCACTCCGATATCGTGCGCGGGCGCACGGCCTACGGGGCCTACGCCGTCGGGATCACCCCGTTCGCACCGGGCTCGTTCCTGCGCACCGACGGGCTGCGCAGCATCCGGCGCAGCTACACGCCCGGCGAGCTGCGCGACGCCCTCCCCGGCTGGTCGGTGTTCACCCCGGTGCCGTTCCGGCTCGTCGCGAAGTGGACCCCGCGAGCGGGCGCGGAATGAGCGCGCCCGATCACGACGTGATCGTCGTGGGGGCAGGACCCACGGGGCTCCTCATGGCCGCCGAGCTGACGCGAAGGGGCCTGGACGTGGCGGTGTTCGAGCGCCGGGCGACCGCCGGAGGCGGTTCACGGGCCATCGGCGTGCACGCCCCGGTGCTCGCCGCGCTCGAGGCGTCCGGCGCGACCGAGCGGATCCTCGCCCGGGCCGTGCGCATCCCCCGGGGACTCGCCCGGACGCGCGAGCGCGTGGTCGGCGAGGTGCACTTCGACCGGCTGCCGCTGCGCTTCCCGTTCGTGGCGACCGTGCCCCAGGCGGCGACCGAGGCCGCGGTCGCCGAGGGCGGGCCGGAGCCGCGCCGCGGCGTGCACATCGAGGCCCTCGTCGACGAGGGCGATCGCGTGCGCGTCCTGGGCCCCCCGAGCGCACCCACCGCGACGCTCGTGGTCGTCGCCGCCGGTGCCGGCGGGCGCGGGCTTGCGGAGCCGTCGCGCGAGCTGCCGGTGCACACGTATCCCGACCGGTACCTGATGGCCGATGTGGCGGATGCCGGCGCAGGCACTCCTCGCGACGTGGCGGTCGTGCACCTCGACGCGGCAGGGGTTCTCGAGTCGTTCCCGCTGCCCGGCGGCGGCCGGCGGCTCGTGGCGTGGGACCGGTTCACCGTCCGTGGCGAGGAGAACCGCGGGGGCTGGCTGAGCGATGACCCCGACGACGTGGGGCGGCTGCGGGATGCCGTCGCCCGGCGAACGGGCGACGAGGGGATCGCGGCGGGCATCGACCGCGTGTCGGCCTTCGGCGTGCGGCGGGCCGTCGCGAAGCGGATGCGCGGCGGCCGCGTGTTCGCGATCGGAGACGCCGCGCACGAGGTCAGCCCGATCGGCGGACAGGGCATGAACCTCGGGCTCCTGGATGCGGCGACGCTCGCCCCGCTGGTGGCCTCGTGGGTGCGCAGCGGAGAGGCCCCGGCCGAGCTCGAGGCGTGGGAGCGCAGGCGGATCCGTTCGGCGCGGACCGCCGCGCGCCTCGCGGGGGTGAACACCTCGCTCGGGCGTTCGCGGGGCGACCTGACCCACCGCACCGCCATGCGGCTGCTCAGCTTCGCCCTGGCCGGCCCGTTCGCGGCCGTTCCGGCTCGTGCCTATGCGATGGGGCTCGACCGCGACGCCTGAGCGGCGTCGAGAGGGACGGCGAAGCGATCCGTCGTCGCCAGGCACTTGAAACTTCTCGGCCCCACGTGTCGGATGAGGGCAGACCCGTTCGTAGGGAGGGTGAAGGCCGCTCGCAGGGGGCGCCCCACCGGAGGAGAAGAGCCGCATGAAGTACATGGTTTCCGTGATCGATGACCGGACGAACTCCGGCACCGCCGAGGAGGCGGTCGCCATCGACGCGTTCAACGAGCGGCTGCAGGCGGAGGGGAACTGGGTCTTCGCCGCCGGCCTCGACTCTCCCCATACCGCGACCGTGGTCGACGGCAGGCAGGGCGAGGCGGTGTTCACGGACGGCCCGTTCGTCGAGACCAAGGAGCACGTCGCCGGTTTCTGGATCATCGAAGCGCCCGACCTCGATGTCGCGCTGAAGCTCGCGGCGGAGGGGTCGAGGAGCTGCAACCGGCGGGTCGAGGTGCGGCCGTTCCTGGTGGTGTGAGCGGGATCGACGTCCGCGAGGCGCTCGTTCGCGCCCATCGCGACCAGTGGGCGCGGGTCGTCGCCTCGCTGACCCGGCGCTTCGGCGACCTCGACATCGCCGAGGAGGCGGCGGCGGAGGCCTTCGCGACCGCCGTGGAGCGGTGGCCGCGCGACGGCGTGCCGCCGAATCCGGGTGCGTGGCTGACGACCACCGCCAACAGGAAGGCGATCGATCGGATCCGGCGCCGCAGCAGGGGCGATGAGAAGCAGAGGGAGGCTCGCATGCTGTACGACGACAGCCCCGCCGAGCCCCTCGGCGCGATCGACGATGACCGGCTGCGCCTGATCTTCACCTGCTGCCACCCCGCCCTCGCGATGGAGAGCCGGGTGGCGCTGACCCTGCGCATGGTCGGTGGGCTGACCGTCCCGGAGATCGCTCGCGCCTTCCTCGTGCCCGAGAGCACGCTCGGGCAGCGCATCACCCGGGCCAAGGCCAAGATCAAGGGGGCGGGCATCCCCTACCGCGTCCCGTCCGCCGAGGACCTGCCGGCACGCCTCGCGGGCGTGCTCGCCGTGCTGTACCTCGTCTTCAACGAGGGCTACCTCGCGACGGGACCGGATACGGAGCCCGTCCGGCACGACCTGACCGCCGAGGCCATCCGGCTCACCCGCCTGGTCCATTCCCTCGCGCCGGACGACGGGGAGGTGACGGGACTGCTCGCGCTGATGCTGCTCACCGAGGCCCGCCGCCCCGCCCGCGTGTCGGCCGAGGGAGAGCTGGTCCCGCTGACCGACCAGGACCGGTCGTCGTGGGACCGGACCCTCATCGCGGAAGGGCATCGCCTGGTGCGCGAGCGGCTGGCGTCGGGCGTCGCGCCCGGCCGCTACCAGATCCTGGCGGCCATCAACGCGGTGCACACCTTCGCGCGCGAGGCGGGCGACACCGACTGGTCGCAGGTGGTCGCGCTCTACGACCAGCTCGCCCGGCTCGACCCGTCGCCGATCGTCGCGCTCAACAGGGCCATCGCCGTCGCCGAGCTCGACGGTCCCGAGGTCGCGCTCGCGCAGATCGACCGCCTCGAGCCCGCGCTGGCCGGCTATCACGCGTACCACGCGAGCCGTGCCGAGCTGCTCCGCCGGCTGGGCCGGCGCGACGAAGCACGGGACGCGTATGAGCGCGGCATCCAGCTGGCGGGCAACACCGCCGAGACCGCCTACCTCACCCGTCGTCGCGGCCAGCTGGGGTAGTCCCGACCTCAATCCTTGCAATATCCGTACACTCGTGCGAGTATACGGATATGGATGCGACGAACCACGGCCACCCCGTCGACGCACGCAGCGTCGCCCGGGCGAAGGATGCCGGCCTTTCGATCGCCGAGGCGGAGAACCTGGGACAGCTGCTGGCCCTGCTCTCGGATCCGATCCGGGTTCGCGCGCTGTTCTGCCTGTCCGCGGTGGACGAGCTCTGCGTCGGCGATCTCGCGGCGGCACTGGACATCTCGATGGACCAGTCCTCGTACGCCCTGCGCAATCTCAAGTCCGCCGGGCTCGTGCAGGCGCGCCGCGACGGCCGCATCATCTATCACCGGCTGACGGACGGCTTCCCCCAGCAGCTGCTGGAGCACTGCCTTCGCCAGCTGCTCGAGATCTCGGAGAAGGAGCTGAACTGATGTCGATGCACGACCACCACCACATGACTCACGCGCCCGCCTCGGAGGCGCCCGGCGGCGGGCACGCCCTGCACGGCAGTGCACTGAACCGCATGGCGGCCAGCGCCACGCTGCACTGCCTCACCGGCTGCGCCATCGGAGAGATCACCGGCCTGCTGATCGGCACCGCCCTCGGTCTGGCCACGGGCTGGACCATCGTGCTCGCGGTGGGACTCGCCTTCTTGTTCGGCTATGCGCTCTCGACCCTCCCGCTGCTGAAGGCCGGGATGGGCCTCGGCGCGGCGCTGACGATCGTGCTGGCGGCCGACACCCTCTCGATCGCCACGATGGAACTCGTCGACAACGCCGTGATGGCGCTCATCCCCGGCGCGATGGAGGCGGGACTCGTCAACCCGGTCTTCTGGATCGGGATGATGATCGCGCTCACCGTGGCCTTCTTCGCCGCCTACCCGGTCAACCGGTATCTCCTCAAGCGAGGCAAGGGCCACGCGCTCACGCACCACTACCACCACGGTGCGGATGCTCCTCAGGGGGCACGGCGGTTCATCCCCGACCTGTCGTCGGGGCTGCTCGCCGGCATCATCGTGAGCTTCCTGCTGGGCGGTCTGCTCGTCGCCTCCGCCGCGACGTGGGACGACGGCGGCACCACCGTGCACAGCCGGACCGAATAGGCGACCACCGCCGGCCTGAACCGGCGAGCCGATTCAGGCCTTCGCGACCTCCGCCGGCTGCGCGTGGGCGAGCGCCCAGTCCAGCGCGTAATCCGCGACCTCTTCCCATCCCGGTTCCGCGCAGATCCAGTGGGAGCGGCCGGCGAACTCGCGATACTCCGTCAGCGAGGGCGACTTCTCCCAGTGCTTCGCATTGGACTTGTTCACCGAGGGAGGCATGATGTGGTCCTCGCTTCCGGCGATGAAGAGCAGGGGGGCCCGCTCGAGCGAGTAGTCGACCCAGGTCTCCTGGGGTCCCGGCTTGAAGTTGGCGATCAGGCCATAGGCCCAGACCCAGTTGCCGGGAGCGGCGATCGCGTACTTCTGCCATACGGCATCCGACTCCTCCCTGGTCAAGGTGTTGGCGAAGGCGTAGTGGAACTCCTCGGGGGTGAAGGCGACGGCCCTGTGGATGTTCGCCGGGTTCTTCAGCGCCGGGAAGAGGGACCGCGCCTGCGAGAGCGGCGTCACCCGGACGCCTTCCGTCGGGGCGGAGTCGACGACGACGGCGGCGGCTCCGAGACCCTTCGCGATGAGGAGCTGCGTGAGCGTCCCGCCGAAGGAGTGCCCCATGATGATCGGCGGCTTCGGGAGCGCCTCGATCTGCGCAGCGATGTGGGCGACCGTGTCGGGGACCGTCGCGTTGGCGATGACCTCCGGGTTCTCGCGGAGCGCTTCGACCTCGATCTCGAAACCGGGGTAGGTCGGGGTCAGCACGGTGAAGCCTTTCGCTTCATAGCGCGCCTTCCAGCCCTCCCAGCTGCGCGGGGTCATCCACAGGCCGTGGACGAGGACGATGGTGTCGGGAGCTTCGGATTGCGGCATGGCGTTCTCTCTCTCGAGCGTGAGCGGGTGATTTCAGGACTGGATGAAGGCGAGCAGGTCGGCGTGCAGGCGGTCGCGGTCGGTATCGGGCAGCCCGTGCGCGCCGCCCTCGTAGACCGTCAGCGTCGCGCCGGCGATCACGTCGTTGCCGCGGTTGTGGCCGAAGAAGGGCCCATCGGCGAGATCGCGGTAGAGCTGGGAGCGGTCCGACGCCTCACCGGCGCGGATCCCGTCGAAGACCGAGATCGGCAGTCCCTCGGGGTTGTCCTCGGTCTGCAGCATCAGCGGGGGCACCGCCGAGACGAGGATGAGCTTCGCGACGCGGTCGGTGCCGTGACGCCCGATGTACCGCACGATCTCACCTCCGCCGGTGGAGTGCCCCACGAGCGTGACGCCCGTGAGGCGGCTGCCTCCCACGCGTCGGCATTCAGGGGCCAGCCGTGGCTGAGGATGACGGGCGAGCCGCCCGTCCCCCAGTCCTTGTAGAAGATCTGTGCACCGTCTCCGGTGGTGACGAAGGGCATAGGGCCTCCCTGCGGGGGAATTGTCTGGGAATGCGACAAACCCTAGTGGCCGTCGGCGGTGGCCACTGTTCCCTCTCTGCAGGTTATGGTCCCTCCGCGCGCGATGCCTCCGGCCCCAGCGCGTGCATCGCTCTCCACTCGCGGGGCGAGCTGCCGTAGCGGGCGCGGAAGCGCCGGCTGAAGTGACTCGCGTCCTTGAACCCCCACCGGCGAGCGAGAGCGCCGATCGGCTCTGCGGCGAGGGACGCCGCCTCGAGGTCCGCTCGCGCACGGGCGAGCCTTCGCGCGATGATGTGATCCTCCAGGCTGAATCCGGCGTCCGCACACGTCTTGTAGATGGTCCGCTCCGACACGTGCAGGGCCTCGGCGATCACCGCCGCGTCGAGGTCGGCGTCGGCAAGGTGCAGCTCGATGAAATCGGTGATCCGCGCCGCCGCGATGTCCGCCAGGAACATCTTCGACGTCGGGTCGGACAGGGCGGTGGTGATCAGTGCTCGCACGAGGCCGATGCTGGCGAGTCCCACATCCATGGCACCGGGACCGGTCGTCAGGGCTTCGGTGTCCCCCGCGATACCCAGCAGATGCCGGCGCACCAGCTCGTAGACGGGACTCGCCTTCAATCGATGTGCGGCATCGCTGTACAGAGATTCCCGCAGTCCGAGGAGCTCGCCGGGGATCGAGAGGCAGAAGACCGACCCGGTCGACTGCTCGTACTCGTAGGGCAGCGTGAGGTCCGCCAGGATGAGGTCTCGAGGACGTCGATTCTCCGGACGCGAGGAGTGCGAGTAGACGATCGTCGATTTCCCGCGCTCCTGAACCGCTATCGCGACGCGCCCATCGCTGTCCTGTCGCACGTGCGCAGCGGTGCGCTGCATCCGCATCCGCGTCGCCTCGTTCCGCCAGAACGACACCGGTCCGCAGTCCCAGGCGGACACCCGCACACTGACCGGCCCCCGATCCGTGAAGCTCACCCGGCAGGGCGCTGTCGTCGACTCCAGGGCGCGGGAGACCCGCTCGACGCGCTCCGCGGGCGCGAAGCGCTCCGTATCGAGCAGAATCGCCATGCGCCCACACCCTTCACCTCGAGAGCAGGGCCCTTCTTCCAGGTGCAGCGGGGCCCACCAGCCGGCCAACACCGAAGATATCGCCAACCGGGCGGGGTGTGTCCAGCGATGGGCGGCGAGCGCGTCTTCGTGCTGTAATGGCACGATCCGGCCGATCCCCCCACGAGCGGAGCCTCGCATGACCCCCCAGAACCTCCTACGGGGCAGCGTCCTCGCGTTGTCCGCGCTGATGCTGGCCGGATGCGCGTCGCCGGCCCAGGACGCCGGCTCGAGGTCGCCGAGCGCCTCCCCCGCACCCACCTGCGCCGTTGCCGAGCAGCCGGGCGTCGAGCCTCCGCAGGGATGCGTCGTGTACGACGCCGAGAAGAACATGGCCCTCAACGAGGGGTATCGCGAGCGGGCGGATCAGCCCGAGGCGGGGCGCGCCGCCGGCGAGGCTCTCATCGCGCCGGTCAGCGCGTCCCTCGAGGTCCTCCGCAACTCCGGCGCGACGATCACGGAGGAGGCGGTGCGTTCCGCCCTCGTGGAGGCGGGGGTGGACGGCGACTCCATCCAGACCGACGGCGTCGAGGGCAGCTTCGCCTTCGGCGCCGCGGTCGCGGGCGGCGGCTGCATCCACGGAGGCATCACCCCGGAGGGCGTCTCGGTGGAGACCGGGGGGTTCATCGCGGACGGCGGCTGCCTGGCCATGGTCGGTCACTGAGCTCGCCGGATTCGACGTCGGATCCACGACGTGCGCGTCGTCGTTCGGAATACGCTGTGGATGTCCTCGACCGAAGGAATCGCCGTGTCCACTCACAACGAGCACTCCGCCTCTGGCCACATCCCCGGCCCGGATGAGCCCAGCGTCCCCGAACTCGAGGCCGACGAGACGATCGCGCCGCGCCCGGAGGAGGAGATCGCGGACGTGCTGCGAGCGGAGCCGGACACCGAGGATCACACGCGGCATCCGGACGACGATCCGGGTCGATGACTCTCACCCTCACCGTGCACCCGGTTCCGGGTCCCGGCGCCGAGGACGTCGTCGTCGGCCGATCCGGCGCCGATGAGGGCGCCGTCTTCACGGGAACCGCCGACGGCTCGCTCTTCCGGGTCAGCCATGACGGCGCCAGGGTCGACCGGATCGCCCGCACCGGCGGGCGGCCTCTGGGTCTGGAGATCGACGGCGACGGCCGGCTGCTCGTGTGCGACGCGCGCCGCGGCCTGCTCCGGGTCGACACCCGCACCGGCGCCATCGAGGCGATCGCCCGGAATGTCGCAGGACGCCCGATGCGGTTCTGCAACAACGCCGCGATCGCCGCGGACGGGACGGTGTGGTTCTCCGACTCCTCCACCAGATTCGGCATCGACGACTGGAAGGCGGACTTCGTCCAGGTCACACGCACCGGCAGACTGCTGCGGCTCGATACGGGCGGCGGCATCACTGTCGTGCTCGACAACCTCGCGTTCGCGAACGGTGTCGCTCTGTCGCGCAGCGAGGACTACGTCGCCGTGGCCGAGACGGGGGCCCGCACCGTCGTGCGACGCTGGCTGACGGGCCCCAAGGCGGGCACCCGCGACCTGCTGTGCGACGATCTCCCCGGCTATCCCGACAACATCGCCCGGGGCAGCGACGGACTGATCTGGGTCACGATCGCCAGCCCGCGCGATCCGGTCGTCGAGCGCCTCCAGGCGGGACCGATGGTGTTGCGCCGCCTGGCGACACGGCTGCCGCAGAGGCTGCAGCCGGCTCCGAAGCGGACGATACGCGTGCAGGCGTACGATGACGACGGCCGGCTGGTGCACGACGTCGATGTCGACCCGACGCGGCAGCGGACCCCGTACCACATGGTCACCGGCGTCCGCGAGCACGAGGGGCGGGTCTGGCTGGGCAGCCTTCACGAGCCCGCGATCGCGGTCGTCGACCTCTGAGCGGCGGTCGGTTCTCGGAGTCGGCTGCCGGACTCAGTCCGCGACCGCGGACCTGCGTGCTCGCGCGTGCACGAGAACGTCGACGTTGTCGGTGCGCTGCTCGACCGACCCGCGACCCCGCGGCAGCGCGCGCACGTCCGGGTCGACGATCCGGTCGAGCAGCTCGTCGATGATCGCGGGGTCGGGATGCACATACGGGCGGTCCCAGAACGGGATGCTCGCCTGCGGGGTCGTCGTCAGCCCGAGCGCGTTCTGGCGCCGGAGGATCGTCTCGAGGGCGCGCGCGATGCCGAGCTGTCGGCCCGCCGCATCGTCCGCACGAAGCGCGGAGGCGACGGCCGGGCCGACCTCGCCGGCGCAATCCAGCCCGAGGAACAGGGTGCCGAACCACTTCGCGTACGGCGGCCACCGGCGCTCCACCAGGAACGCAAGGTGCATCACGGTGTGCGCCATCCGGGCGGCGATGATGCGGGAGCCCGCGTCGTCGCCGACGTCGGCGGCACGGCCCATGAGCGGCAGTTCCTGCTCGATGCGCACCCAGTCGCACGCGAGCACGTACCGCCAGAGGTCGTCGGGGTACCACCCGAGCGCGCGCCGGACCGCCGAGAGCTCGCCGGCGGGGTCGGCGAAGACGGGGCCGGCGACGAGCTCCAGCACCGCCTGCCCCGACAGCGAGAGCCACTCGCGCGCCGACACCTCGGCGCGGGGATCGAAGCCGAGGTGCGAGGCCAGGAAGGCGGGCAGGCTCGCCACGTCGACGCGGTGTCGCTGCTCCGTCTCGCCCGAGAAGGCGAAGCGCACCGGCAGGCCGCGAAAGCGGTCGGGAAGCGCTCGTGCGAGCTCTCGATCCACCTCGTCAACGCGATCGGCCGGCACGAACAGGCTCAGCCGCAGCCCCCAGTCGTGATCGCGCGACACCTCATCGTCGAGACCGAGCACGTCCGAACCGCCGCCGACGCGTCCCGCGGAGTAGGAGAGGCTCGGGAAGCGCGCGGCCAGGAGAGGCCGGACGACCTCCAGGAAGTAGGCGCGCGAGAGGGCGATCCCCCTCGCCTCCGCGTCCGTCATCCGGTCCTCCCGCACCGCTCCTCCGCGGAAACGGCTTCCGGCATCCGTCCCTCACGCGTCTGAAGTCTGACACGCGCACGGGCCGCTGACCGGGGGTCTCGACCGGCTACCCGGGCTGAGCAGGTCCGTAGAGCCGGGCGATGTCCTTCGATTCCTGCCAGCCCTCGTACGCCGGGAGCCGCGGCCACCCCTCGGGGGAGTCCTGCCACTCCTCCTGCCGGCCGTAGGGCAGCAGGTCGATGAGCGGGAAGGTGTGCGTGAGCTGTTCGGTGCCGCGCCCGTTCGTGTGCCACGTGCGGTAGACCGTGTCACCGTCGCGCAGGAAGACGTTGACGGCGAATCCGCCGCCCGGAGGGGCGTCCACATCGGCGCCGAAGGGACTCTCGGCCGTGGAGTACCACTCCATCGTGTTCCCGACCTTGTCACGGTAGGCGAGGGCCTCGCCGATCTCGCCCTGGGTGACGATCACGAAGCGGGCGTCGTACGGCTCGAGGAAGTCGAGGCGCGTGAACTGGGCGGTGTAGCCCGTGCAGCCGGGGCACTGCCACTCCTTCCCGGGCCACCACATGTGGTGGTACGTGATGAGCTGCCTCTTCCCCTGGAAGAGATCCACCAGCCGGACGGGACCCTGTTCGCTCTGCAGCAGATAGTCGGGCATCTCGACCATCGGCAGTCGGCGGCGCTGGGCGGCGATCGCATCGAGTTCGCGGGTGGCCGCCTTCTCGCGGATCCGCAGTTCATCCAGCTGCCGGCGCCACTCGCTCGCGTCGGCGATCGGCGGTGTGGCGATGCTCGTGCTCGTGGCATCCATCTGTCACCTCTCTGTCTGCGCGCGGACGCTGCACCGCGCCCGGGATGTATACGCTGTCCACATCCTATGTTCACAGGGTACACATCATCCGCGCCGCGTCAAGGGAGCCAGGACATCTTCCGCACGGAGCGCCGACGGGTGACGGCGTCGCGGCGTTCTGGTTGACTGTCGGCGACGTGCCGAGGTGCGGGAAGCGGAGGGAGCAGCTGTGTCGTTCTGGATCTGTGCCACGTGCGCGGTCGAACATGCGGAGCGGATCGAGGTGTGTGCGATCTGCGCGGACGACCGGCAGTGGGTTCCCGCTGACGGCCAGCGCTGGACGACGCTGGCCGAGATGGCGGATGCCGGCTACCGCACCGAGGTGGAGGAGGTGGAGCCGGATCTCTGGGCCATCACCAGCAGCCCGGATGCCGGCATCGGACAGCAGTCGAAGCTGCTGCGCACCGACGAGGGCTGCCTGCTCTTCGACCCGATCGGGTTCCTCGACGATGCTGCGGTACACCGCATCCGGGAGATCGGGCCGGTCGCCGCGATCGTGGCCAGCCATCCGCACATGTACGGCGTGCAGGTCGAGTGGAGCCGCGCGCTCGGTGGCGCCCCGGTGCTCGTCGCCGAGAGGGACCGCGACTGGGTCGCCCGACCCGACACGGCCATCCGGACCTGGACGGATGACACCGAGATTCTGCCGGGCGTGACGCTCACGCAGCCCGGCGGCCACTTCCCGGGGAGCGCCGTCGTGCACTGGGCCGCCGGCGCGGACGGCAAGGGTGCACTCCTCTCGAGCGACACCATCTTCGCGAACCCCGACCGGGTCTCCGTCAGCTTCATGCGCAGCTACCCCAATCGCCTGCCGCTGTCCGGCGCGGTCGTCGACCGGGTCGCGCAGCACGTGAGCCGATTCGACTTCGACCGGCTGTACGGCAACTTCGACAACGTGATCCCGACGGATGCCCGCGAAATCGTGCGGAGGTCGGCCGACCGTCACATCGGATGGGTCCGAGGAGACTTCGACCACCTCACCTGACGCCTCGGTGCCGCGGCGATCCGGGACAGGCGATGTGCCGAGCGCGCGGGGCTCCTATGATGTCGGCGTGGAGACGCCCAGAGCCGATGTCGTGCAGGACATCCGCTTCGCGCGCTCGGCCGATGGAGTCGGGATCGCGTATGCGGTGCACGGCTCGGGGCCGCCGCTGCTGATCGACGCCTGCTGGCTCAGCCACCTCCAGTTCGACTGGGAGAGCCCGGTGTGGCGCCACTACCTCGTCGAGCTCGGCAAGATCGCCACCGTCATCCGCTACGACGAGCGCGGGCACGGGCTCTCCGACCGGGGGGTCACCGACCACAGCCTGGACGCCCGCGTCGCCGACCTCGAGGCCGTCGTTCAGGATGCCGGACTCGACCGTTTCGCGCTCATGGCCATGGCGCAGGGCGGCCCGGTCGCGATCGAGTACGCCGCGCGGCATCCCGACCGGCTCACCCGCCTCATCTTCTACGGCAGCTACTCCGGCGCGCGCGCGGGCAGCTCGCCCGAGGAGCTGGAGCTGCTCGCGGCATTCGAGGCGCTGATCCGGGTCGGGTGGGCGCGCCCGACCTCGGAGTTCCGCCGCGTCTTCAGCAGCATGATGATCCCGGGAGGCACCGAAGAGCAGAT